>NZ_CP047950.1:1310937-1638671 GCF_014280075.1 Synechococcus sp. A15-62 | reverse complement strand
CTCCTCTAGGGGGCAGCCTTGACCGGGACTCGAACAGGTGAGGTTCTGCATGAACCGTTTCGAGCACAGATCTGAGAATTCAGGCCTGTGCCGTGAAAGTTCTTGATACTCTGACGCACGCCCGGGGGCATCCGCCAGGGCCGGAGCTCTCCCTAGAGGCAGCCCAGATGAGCAGCTAGGCCAGACACCTCCGGCAATGCCTGGATGGCGTCGAGCGCTTCATTCATCTGGCGTTGGCTCACTTCGTGAGTGATCACAACGATCTCGGCGCCGGCGTCGCTGGCGTTGAACTGCACGATCGATTGGATCGACACGTTGCGTTGGCCGAAGCAGCCGCCCACGTTGCCGATCACGCCAGGGGCGTCTTTTGTCTTGAAACGCACATAGTGGCGTTGGCGAATGTCGCCTGAGTCGACGAGGGAGCAGGGCCGCCAGCTGCTGGCGGCCAGCAAAGGATCCACCTTTCCAGGCCCTTCACTGGCCTGGCGGATGCCAGCGATGTTGAGGATGTCGGCCACCACCGCAGAGGCGGTCGGGCCGGCTCCCGCACCGGGGCCGTAGAACATCACACGGCCGATGGGGTCACCTTCCACAAGGATGGCGTTGTTGACCCCGTTCACGCCCGCCAGGGGGTGGTCCTTGGGCACCAGCGTGGGCTGCACCCGCAGGGAGAGGGGCAGGGGATCGCCGCTTTCAGCCATGCGCTCGGCCACGGCCAGCAGCTTCACGCCATAGCCCAGTTGATTGGCGTAATCCACATCCACGCCCTGCAGGCCACTAATGCCGTCGGTGGGAACGGCAGCGCGATCCACGCTGCCGCCGAAGGCCAGGGTGGCCAGGATCGCGATCTTGTCGGCCGCGTCAAGACCGTCCACATCCGCTGCCGGATCGGCTTCGGCGTAGCCCAGCTCCTGGGCATCCTTGAGCACCGCGTCATAGGCGGCCCCCTCCTCAGCCATGCGGGTGAGGATGTAGTTGGTGGTGCCGTTGATGATGCCGCTGACGCGGTTGATGCGGTTGCCCCCCAGGGACTGCTTCAACGGCTCAATGATGGGAATGCCGCCACCAACGGCGGCCTCGATCAGCACGTACACCCCGGCCGCGGCCGCGGCTTCAGCAATTTCCTGACCGTGGCGTGCGATCACGGCCTTGTTGGCGGTCACCACGGATTTGCCGGCTGCAATCGCCTGGAGAATCAGGCTGCGGGCCGGCTCCAGGCCACCGATCACCTCCACCACCACGTCCACGGCTGGGTCCTGAATCACCGCCGATGGGTCGGTGGTCAGCAGGCTTTCGTCCAGGGCGACGGGCCGGGGACGGTTCAGATCGCGGACGGCAACACGGATCAGCTCCAGTTCACCCACCAGAGGGTGACGTTCGCTGGGGTTCTGGAGGATCGAAGCGACTCCGCCGCCAACCGTGCCCAGTCCCAGCAGACCCACGCCGACCTTTGCTGCCATCCCCTGTGATCCGTGTTGGAACGTTTGCGAGCGACTCTATGTATTGACGTGATTCGGCTTCTGTTCCTGTCCTGAACAGCGCTCGGGTCAGCTTTCCAATTGACGGGCCTGCTCCTGCATGGCCAGGAGGATGTTGAGGAAGCCATTGGCGCGGGAGGGCGTCAGGCTTGCCTGCAGGCCTGTTGCCGCGATGAAGGCTGGGTCCACCGCTTGCACCTGGGCTGGCGTCAATCCATCCAGCCCCTGGATCAACAACGCCAGCAGTCCCTTGGTGATCAGCGCATCGGAGTCCCCCTGCCAGCGCATCACTCCCTCATCGAGGGCACCCCGCACAAACACCTGCGACACGCATCCCTTCACCTTGATGTCGTCGGTTTGCTCTTCGGCCGGCATGGGCGCGAGCTTCTTGGCCAACCAGAGCACGTACTCGTAGCGGCGTTTTGGATCGGCGGTGCCGCCCAAGCGCTCCACCATCCGGTCGAGGGCGTCACTGCCGGTGCTGGTGGCCATGCGGGGCTCAGTCGTTTCGACGACGCACGCTAACCAGCAGCCCCACCATCACCAGGCTGAAGGGGAACATGACCACCTCGTTCAGATCCACTTCGCCGTCTTGAACGGGAAGTTCGAGGTAGTCGCGGTGGCCTGGACCACCGTCCACCTGGAGATCAACGGTGCCATTGCCCACGCTGCTGAGATCGAGGCTCAGGCGTCCCTCGGCATCGGTGCGGCCCAGTTCTTGCCCTGGCGTGCCATCGGCATTGAGCAAGCGAACAACGGCCCCTTGGGTGGGCTCACCGTTGGAAAAGCTGCTGCTCAATTGCAGATCGCCATCGAGATACTGCAGAGCACTTTCGATTTGATGGGCCTTGGCAGGAGCCAGAACCGCGCCGTGCAGCATCGAGCCGAGCAAAAGCAGTGGAGCCAGCAGACGCAGCATGGAAGGGCGATCAATGGTGCCCATGATGCGGCCCCTCAGGCGGGCCGACCAGCACCCTGTTCCGTGATCCAGCCGGTGAACGGAACATCCCAAGGCTCGCGGGGCAAAGCCTCGGCCGCAAGGCAGGTTGAGGGAAGGACAACCCAGGCCGGAACGGCAGCCCAGGCGGGATCAGCTCTGAGCCGGTCGTAATACCCACCGCCGTAGCCCAGGCGGATTCCCGCGCCGTCCACCGCCAGCGCCGGCACCAGCAGCAGCGCCAGCTGATCGGGTTTCAGAGCGTCTCCAGCGGCAGGAGCGGGAATGCCGCAGCCATCGGGCTGAAGCGGGGCCTCACCCCAGCTCCGGTAGAGGAGCCCGCCGCAGCCATCGGCCACCGGCAAGGCCAAGGGCGAATGGGGACCATCCCGCAGCGGCCGCACATCCGCTTCCCCTGGCAGGGGCCAGTAGATCCCCACATGGCGGCTGCCGCAGTTGGACTGGGCGATCAGCGCCGCCACGGCCTCCTGGATGGATCGCGTGGCTGCTTCTCCCAGTTGACGCTGGGCTTTGAAGTGACGGCGCAGAGTCGGCTTGCTGCTCATCGCTGCAACCAGGCCGTCAGCGCCACCGCCAGGGCATCGGCCGCATCATCCGGACGGGGTGGTTCCTCCAGGTTCAACTCCCGCATCACCGCCTCCAGCACTTCATCTTTGTCGGCATGGCCGAACCCCGCCACGGCGAGCTTGATCTGCATGGGAGGGAACTCCACCATCGGGATCTTGAAGCGGGCCAGGGTCATTACCACCACGCCGCGCGCCTGAACAACATTGATGGTGTTGCTGGATCGGTAGAAGAAAAACTTCTCCACGGCCGCCAGTTCCGGGCGCCAGATCCGGATCAGCTGGCGCAGGTCGCCAGCGATCTCCACCATGCGATCACCATCGGAGCGATCGGAATCGGTCTGGATGATGCCGCAATCGAGCATGCGCTGGCACCCGTCCTCGATGTCGATCACCCCGTAGCCCACCCGGGCGAGGCCCGGGTCGATGCCGAGGATCCGCATGGGTTGATTGTGGGGGGATCAGGCGGCGAGGGCCAGTTCGAAATCAGCGCGGTCGCTGCTCTCGCTGCGCTCAAACACCTTGCAGAACACCTTCACCACGCGGTCGCCGGAATCCACCTGCTCCAGGGGGTCCTTGCGCAGCCGGTGGCGGAGGCAGCAGGAGGCCACGCGGGCCACGTCTTCCTCGCTCACTTCCGTGCGTCCCTCGAAGGCGGCCAGGGCCCGGGCGGCACGGTTGGTGACGATGTCACCCCGCAGACCATCCACATCCAGCTCACCGCAGACGGCGGAGATGCGCAGGCGCAGGTCCTCATCGATGGTTACCTGGTCGAGGCGTTGTTGGGCCTCCACCACACGCTGTTGCAGGGCGTTTTGATTGCCCTCCACGGCGGTGCTGAAGCCATCGGGGTCGCTGTCGAAGGAGGTGCGCTGGTCAACCACCTGCACCCGCAGCTCCGGATCACGCACGGTGCGCACTTCCACGCTCATGCCGAAACGGTCGAGCAGCTGGGGGCGGAGTTCGCCTTCCTCGGGGTTGCCGGAGCCGATCAACACGAAACGGGCGGGGTGGCGCACGGAGACGCCTTCCCGTTCCACCGTGTTCCAGCCTGAGGCTGCTGAATCAAGAAGCACGTCGACGAGGTGGTCGTCGAGCAGGTTCACCTCATCCACGTAGAGCAGGCCGCGGTTGGCCTTGGCCAGCAGACCGGGCTCAAAGGCGCGCACGCCTTCGCTCAGGGCTTTCTCGATGTCGATGGTGCCGCAGAGGCGGTCTTCCGTTGCACCGAGGGGCAGGTCCACCATCGGCACCTGCCGCGGTTCGGTACTCAGGGTTTCCCCCTGTTGCATCCGCTCGCGCACCTCACTGCTTTGCAGGTCGGGATCGCTGGCCGAGCTGTTGTAGGGATCGCCGGCGACAACGTCGATGTCCGGCAGCAGATCAGCCAGGGCACGGATCGTGGTGGATTTGCCGGTGCCACGGTCTCCCATGATCATCACGCCGCCGATGCGCGGATCAATCACGTTGAGAAGCAGGGCCAGCTTCATCTCCTCTTGACCGATCACCGCAGTGAAGGGGAAGACCCTGCGCTTCCGGGGTGCAGTCACGAGCAATTCTCTAGGCGTGCTCAGGATTGTTTCACAGGCTGCACGGTGATGACCTGCGGTGGCGTGGCATCAGCGGGATAGACCAGGCGAACGCGCACCTGCTTGGCTTCCCCTGGCTTGAGCATCAGCTGCCCCAAGGACGGCCCCTGCTGCCCCTGGCGCAGCACCAGGTGCTGGGTCTGGCGCCCCTTGGAAACACCCTCTGAATCCTCCAGACCCGTGGTCTGCACAGGCCCGCGGAACATCACCGGGCCGTTGAGGTCATCGCGGAAGCGCAGCAGAGAGGTGGTGCTGTTGCCCTTGAGGGGCGAATCCAGCGACAGCTGCAGCGTCACCGCCGCTGCGCCGGTGTTTTTCAGCGGCAGGGTGAGGTCGTATTCCACCCCGTAGTTGCCGTGGGCCGCCCAGGCGGTGCCGGGATAAAAGCTTTTGAGTTCCGCGGTTTGCACCTGGTTGGTGGACAGGGTGCCGCGCTCCAGGCTGCTGATCGGCCAGGAGATGGGGGCCGTGGGTGCGGCCAGCACAGGACTGCCCGGGTCGGTGATGCGCGCCCGCCAGCTGCTGCCGATCTGAACACCGCTCACCCGCGAATAAATGATCTTGCCCTTGCTGCCCCGGGGGGTGGGTTGATGCTCCTTGCTGCTCATGCGCTGGTCCTTGAGTAGCTGCAGCCAGTGCTGCTCGCTTGGAGCCTTTCCGTCTTCACCGTGAGCGGCCAGGGTGGCCATCGCCACTGGGCCGGAGCTGTGGAAGCGCAGTTGCAGGTTGCGGCCGTTGAGCAGGGGATCGAGACCGGCCACGGGAATGGGCAACAGCAGCAGCTGTGTGGGTGTGCCTGGAGCCAGAGTCCAGCGGCGGTTGGTGAGTTCCGCTGCGCTGCGGCCTGCCAACAGATCTCCGGCCACACGGCTGCCGGGTCCTGCCGCCACCACGTCCGTGGTTTCTGGCATCAGGCTCGGCAGGGGCAGGAAAGGGGCCTGGGTCTGGCCCGGCCCTTTGGCCTGAGAGAGCGAGGTGCTGCCTGCGAGCAGCTGCAGGGTCACAGGAGTGTTCCCAAGCGGAGCTGCCAGCACCGCCAGCCAGAGGGTTGAGCTGGGGCTGCCCTCCGCATCACCGGCGTACACGTGGTGGCTGAACAGGTCGAAGCGACCGTTGAGCACCACCGGAACCGACGCCGCCTCCCCATTGGGGAAGGTTGAGATCAGGATGCCGTCATCCTCGATCAGCTCGGGGTTGTTGTCGTTCACCATCAACACACTGTCGAGGCCTCCCGGCAGGGGGCGAACGCTCTGCTGACGCTCAATCACCTCGGCAGTGCCAGGCATGGCTGCAACAGCCAGCCAGGCAGCAGACAACAGCGGAGCGAGCTTCATGGCTTGGGCGGAACAGGGACGGGTTTGAGGTGCGGTGCCATGGCGGCGGCGAGCTGACGGATCAGTTCGGTGGATCGGGGGTCGTTGAAGGGACCCTCCACCAGGAATCCCGCCACTGCGCGTCGTCCGTCGGGGAGTTCGATCAGCCCGGCATCGGCGTAGGCGATGCCGATGTCACCTGTTTTGTTGTAAACGCGGTACCCCTTGCGGGCCAGGCTTGCGTCCGGTTCGCCCTGGGCGCCGCCGAGGCCGCGCATCAAGCCCCTGGGCAGCAGCGTGTTGGTGATCGACGTTCCCATCACCTCGCGAAACAGATCCCGGCTGCGGGGAGCCAGCAGCTCACCGCTATCCACCAGGGCAATGGCCCGGCTGAGATCTCTGGCACTGGTGGTGTTGGTTCCGTCGAGATCCGGCAGCCAGTTGTTCACCACGGTGGAAGGCAGGTCCAGCTCTTGAAAGCGGGCGTTGATCGCATCCATTCCTCCCGCCCGGGCAATCATCAGGTTGGTGGCGGAGTTGTCGCTCACCCGGATCATTTCCGTGGCCACCTCATGGGTTGGAAAGCGACTGCCCACGGGCCGGGAGGCCATCCAACCGGCGCCTCCCCCCACCAGCTCCTCGGTGAGCGTGAGCGGTTCGTTCCATTGCAGTGTTCCCTGATCCAGCAGTTCCAGCACTGCGAGCAGGATCGGCGTCTTGATCGAGCTGGCGGCAGCCATCGGCCGTTCGGCCTGCATGGCTGCAAAGCGCCCGTCGTCAAGAATCAGCATGTAGGCGCTGGCCTGCAGATCGCTTTGTTGCGCGGCCAGCTCCAGCCAGCGTTCCGACAGCGCCCTGATTTCCTGCCTGGGGGCGAAGCGTGCCTGCTTCAGGCCCTCCGCCACGACAGGAGCAGTTTTCTTCTCAGTGGCGTTCTCACTGCTGGGCGGCTCCACGGCGTCACCGAGCAGCGTGGTGATCAGCGCTTGATCGGCCAGCCAGCTGGGCAGTGCGATCTCCTGTTGCTGAACGCGGGGCGCCAGCAGCCGCAGGCCGCTGCCGGTGAGCAGTCCCAGACCCACCCCCATCAACACCAGCCGCAGGATGAGCTGGGCCGGACCTTTCCAGCCGGCGGAGCGACGTGACGAACGACTGCTGCTCAACCTTTCAGCCGTGACTGTTCGGCAGAGATTAGGGGCGCTTGGCGCGGATGGCCCAGCGCAGTTGGCGCACCATTCCCCGCAGCAGAGCCACCTCTTCGGCGCGCACCGTGGCGCGTTGCAGCAGATCCCGCACCTTGGCCATGCGCGCAGCGGCGGTGTGCTCCAGCAGGAAACCGGCCTCCAGCAAAAGGTCGCTGGCGTCGTCGAGACAGGCTGAAAGCGCCTTGGCGGCTGCAGGGTCCGGCGAGGGGGGCTCGATGCAGCGGGTTTCAGTGGTCCCGCTGTTGAGGCGGGCCAACTCATGCAGCACCACTGCCACGGCGTGGGAGAGATTCAGCGAGGGATAGGCCTCTCCGCTCTGCAGGCAGAGAACCCTCTGGCAGAGCCGCAGCTCACTGTTGCTGAGGCCGCGGTCTTCCCGTCCAAACACCAAGGCCACGGGGGCGCCTGAGCTGGAGCTGCTGCCATCTCTGGCCAGCAACCAACCCAGGGCCTGTTCGGGTGTTTGCAGGGGGATCTCGCCATGGTCCAGGCGTCCGCAACTGCCCACGGTGCGGCGGCAGTCGTTGATGGCTGTCAGCAGGTCGGGAACCACCACGGCGGCCTGAAGCAGCGCTTGGCCGTGCACGGCCATCAGCATGGCCTCATCGCTGAGATGGTCACAGCGGGGGGCCACCAGCCGCAGTTCGCACACCCCGAAATTGGCGCAGAGCCTGGCCACGCTTCCGATGTTCAGGGGGCCGGCCGGCTCCACCAGCACGACGACGGCATTCAAGGCAGCGGCTCAGCTGAGGGTGTGCAGGTAGGCCAGCAGATCGGCCATGGATTGCGGTTCCATCTCAAAGCTCGGCATGGGGGGAGTCTCTCCGCTGATGATCTGGTGCACCAGAACGGGGTCTTTCAGCTGATTACTCACGCCCTGAAGTTGAGGGCCCACCAACCCCTGGCCAGCTAGGCCGTGGCAGCCGGCGCAATTGATCCGGAACAGCTGGCCGCCGTGGTCCACGGCCCCCTGCAACTCAAGGCTGGCCTTGATGTAGGGGTCCTGCTGCGCGCTCCCCAGCACCCAGAGCACCAGCACCACGCAAGCCGTGGCAGCCGACACAACCAGCGCGGCGATCAGGCCGCGACCCCGATCGCTCGAATCATTTGCATCAGCTGATGCCGATTCGGCCGCAATTCGTGACGGCTGGACCACAGACCTGGAGTTCCAATGAGAGAATTCTCTCTAATTCTGATTGCTGACGCGACGCAATGATCGAACCTCTGCTCTGCGGCATCGTTCTGGGTTTGATCCCCGTCACGCTTTTGGGTCTGTTCGTGGCGGCATGGAATCAGTACCGCCGAGGTGGCAGCGCTCTAGGGGGCTGAGCAGCATCACGCTGCTGATGCCGTAGCGGCGTTGATCCACAACCGTCCAACCTGAGCCCGGTTCTGGGTTCAAGTTGGAGCGGTGTTCACACACCACCAGAGAATCCTGGTGAAGCCAATTCCCCTCGGCGAGGGCGATCAAGCAGGGTTCGTAGAGGCCCTGGTCGTAGGGAGGGTCGAAATAGACGATGTCGAAGGGCTCCTGGCTCCAGCCCTTGCGCAGCCATGTGATCAGTTCCCGGCGTTCAGTGCGGATCTCAGGAGCCGGTGAACGGCTTGCCGCCACTGCACTGAGGTTGTTGCGGCTCACGCGGATGCATTGCGGGTCTTGATCAACGGCCACCACACAGCGTGCCCCCCGTTGCAGGGCCTCACAGCCCATCACGCCGCTGCCGCTGCAGAGGTCGAGCCAGCGGCAGTCCTTCAGGTGCGGGGCGAGGATGTTCATCACCGCTTCGCGCACCCTGGAGGTGGTGGGCCGAGCCGTGCGACCCTCGGGGCTCAGCAGCCGTCGCCCCCCGCTGAGTCGCAGTTGTCCGCCACCGCTCATGGGCAGGGTTCAGCTCCGTTGCGCAGCCAGGTCAACCACCGCTTGATCATCTGTTCCCCGGCATCAGACGACTTCTCCGGATGGAACTGGCAGGCGCCGACGCGGCCCCGCCACACCACAGCAGTCACCTCCTGATCGCCGAAGGGGGCAGAGGCCTTGAGGTCATTCCGATCGGTGGGAATAGCGGCGTAGCTGTGCACGAAATACACCCACTCCGAGGGGGCATCGCTGCTGAGCAGCGGGCAATTGCCGTGATGCTTCAACGGAGCCCAGCCCATGTGGGGGATGCGTTCGCCGCTGTTGCTGGGCAGTCGTATCACCCGTCCGCCCAAGAGGCCGAGGCCTGGATCGCTGCCTTCATCGCTCTGCTCGAACAGGAGCTGCAGGCCGAGGCAGATGCCGAGCAAGGGACGATCCTCCTGGCCCCAGCGCAGCAGATGAGGTACCAGCCCGGTGGCCCTGAGGTTGGCCATGGCCGGGTCGAAGGCGCCGACCCCAGGGAGGATCAGCGAATCTACACCGTCCAGATCATTGGCGTTATGGATTAAAGAGCAGCCCTGACCAAGCCGTTCAAGGCATTTCTCCACAGAGTGGAGATTGCCCATGCCGTAATCGATTAACCCGAGGTTCAGACTCAACCGATTGATCCGTTCTGGAGACGGATTCAGAGGTACTTGGAAATGGTGCCTGACAGGGTTGCCTTGGGAACAGCTCCCACCACGGTGTCCACCTTCTGACCACCCTTGAACACCATCAGCGTCGGGATGCTGCGGATCCCGTACTGGCTGGCCACGTTGGGGTTCTCGTCGGTGTTGAGCTTGAAGACCTTGATCTGGCCGTCAAATTCCTTGGCGATCTCTTCCACGATCGGAGCCACCATGCGGCAGGGTCCGCACCAGGGTGCCCAGAAGTCCACGAGAACCGGCACGTCGCTCTGGAGCACGTCCTGCTCGAAGGATGCGTCGGTGACAGCAGCAGCGCTGGACATATGAGCAGGGGAATTTAGGGAGAATTTAGCAACGGTTTCGAGCGAAAACACAGCTCTTCCCTGCTGAGAAGGGAACTGTGACAGTCGCTCTCCAAAAAGAGTGAAAGCCCGATCGCGCCGGGCCGGGGGGTGTGAGGAGTGTGTGGGCCGAAGCCCGCACACCTCCAATTTAGCCCTGCCTTACTTGCCCATTCCGAGGTGTTGGGCCTTTTGGTAGACCTTTCCTTCGGTCAGCAGGGAGGGTGCCACGACCACCTCCACCTGCTGCATCTCCTTGATGGTTTGGGCGCCCAGGGTGCCCATCGATGTCTTCAAGCAGCCCAGCAGGTTGTGGGTGCCGTCGTCCAATTTGGCTGGGCCGCGCAGGATGCGTTCGATGCTGCCGGTGTTGCCCACATTGATGCGGGTGCCGCGGGGCAGCACCGGGCTTGGGGTGGCCATGCCCCAGTGAAAGCCCCGGCCGGGAGCTTCCTCAGCACGGGCGATGGGGGAACCGATCATCACGGCATCGGCGCCACAGGCGATGCACTTGCAGATGTCACCACCGGTGACGATGCCACCGTCGGCAACGATCGGCACGTAGCGACCGCTTTCCTTTTCGTAGTCGGCCCGGGCGGCGGCGCAGTCGGCCACTGCGGTGGCCTGGGGGATGCCCACGCCGAGAACGCCACGGGAGGTGCAGGCGGCACCGGGGCCGATGCCCACCATCACGCCGGCGGCGCCGGCTCGCATCAGCTGCAGGGCCACGTCGTAGGTGACGCAGTTGCCAATCACCACGGGAACGCCCATGTCGCGGCACAGGGCTTCGAGATCCAGGGTCTCCTGGCCTGCAGGACCGGTGTGATCCGTCGAGACCACGGTGGCTTGCACGAAGAACAGATCGGCTCCGGCTTCGGCGATGGCCTTGCCGAAACGCATGGCGGCCACAGGAGTACCGCTGACGGCTGCGATGCCGCCCTGGGCCTTGATGCCCTTAATGCGTTTGCGGATCAGCTCCTCTTGAACCGGCTGGCTGTAGATCTCCTGCATCAGCGGGACGAATTCGTCCTTGCCGACGGCGGCGATGCGATCCAGCACCTGATTGGGGTCTTCGTAGCGGGTCTGAACGCCTTCAAGGTTCAACACGCCGAGGGCGCCCAGTTTGGACAGGCGAACGGCCATGCCCACGTCCACCACGCCGTCCATGGCGCTGGCGATGATCGGAATTTCGCGCTCGATTCCCCCCAGGGTCCAACGGGTATCGGTGACCTCGGGGTCTACCGTGCGACCCCCAGGCACCAGAGCGATTTCATCGATTCCGTAGGCCCGGCGAACGGTCTTGGAGCGTCCGAGCTGAATGTCCACCGCGCGACTTCAATAAAGTCAGATCAAGCTACCAATCGGGATGATCGGCTCAGTTTGATTGAGTCAGCTTGAACGGCCTGTCACGCGGGTCCAGGTGGAGCGGATGCTTTGGATGAACTTGTCCCGATCGCTGTTGCGGATCAGGTTGCGCAGGGCGAAGTTCACCAGCCAGATCAGGCCAGCCAGCTCAAGCAGGCCCGGCACCAGAGGGATGCTGTTGATGGTGCTGAGCACACCGGAGTAAACCGTCGCCACCAGGCTGAACACGATCAGTCCGCCCACCACCCGCAGCGGCAGCTGGGCTTTGGTCCAGAGCTCCGCCAGATCGTTCTGCTCGAGCCAGTGCTTCACCTTGCCCACCAGCAGCTCCCATTCACCGCCGTCTTCGTCGGCGCTCTCTTGAGCAGGGATCGACACGGTGGAGGCGATCACCGGGTCGGGTGTTGGAGCGGGGGGCGGTGCCGGAGTTGGCGCTGGAGTGGGCGCAGGTGTTGGGGCCGGAGTCGGCTCAGGTTCCGGGGTTGGTGCGGGCGTGGGCTCCGGTGTGGGGGTGGGGTCGCTGCCTGGGGTTTCGGCTTCAGGGCGGGGCTCGTCGACAGGACCCATCACTTCAGTGGAAAGCGGGTCGGAGTTTATCCGGACTTTTCTGCTGCTTCCACTGTCCGAGATAGAATGACAAAGGACGTCTGATGCACGTATGACGGATTCTGTGGGGCCTGGCAGCGGCGGTCCCGGCGATTCCGACGATCGGATCATTCAGACGGACCTGCGCAACGAGATGTCGCGCTCCTATTTGGAGTATGCGATGAGCGTGATCGTGGGTCGGGCTCTGCCCGATGCCCGCGATGGCCTCAAGCCGGTGCATCGCCGGATCCTGTACGCGATGTACGAGCTGGGCCTCACCAGCGACAGGCCTTACCGCAAGTGCGCCCGTGTGGTGGGCGAAGTGCTCGGCAAATATCACCCCCACGGCGACACCGCCGTGTACGACGCCCTGGTGCGCATGGCCCAGGACTTCTCCATGTCGATGCCCCTGATCGATGGGCACGGCAACTTCGGTTCGGTGGACAACGACCCACCGGCGGCCATGCGATACACCGAATCGCGGTTGCGGGCGCTCACCACAGACAGCCTCCTGGAGGACATCGAGGCTGAGACCGTTGATTTCGCCGACAACTTTGATGGCTCACAGCAGGAGCCCACGGTGCTGCCGGCGCGGATCCCGCAGCTGCTGCTGAATGGTTCAGCGGGCATCGCCGTGGGGATGGCGACGAACATCCCTCCCCACAACCTCAATGAGTTGATCGACGGGTTGCAGGCGCTGATCGCCAATCCAGAGATCACCGATCAGGAGTTGATCCAGCTGATCCCCGGCCCAGATTTCCCCACCGGCGGTCAGATCCTGGGGCGTGAAGGCATCCGCGAGACGTACCTGGGTGGTCGCGGCTCGGTGACGATGCGCGGCGTGGCCAACATCGAAACGATCGAGGCCCCAGGGCGGCCCGATCGCGATGCGGTGATCATCACCGAGTTGCCGTATCAGACCAACAAAGCGGCGCTGATTGAGCGCATTGCTGAGCTGGTCAACGACAAGAAGCTCGAGGGCATCTCCGACATCCGCGACGAGAGCGATCGCGATGGCATGCGGATCGTGGTGGAGCTGCGTCGTGACGCCTACCCGCAGGTGGTGCTGAACAACCTGTTCAAGCTCACCCCGCTGCAGAGCAACTTCAGTGCCTACATGCTGGCGCTGGTGAACGGTGAGCCGATCCTGCTCACCCTGCGCAAGATGCTCGAGGTGTTCCTCGACTTCCGGGTCGAGACGATCGAGCGCCGAACCCGCTACCTGCTGCGCAAGGCCGAGGAGCGCGACCACATCCTGCTGGGCCTGCTGCTGGCCCTTGATCAGCTCGATCCAATCATTGCCTTGATCCGGGCTGCCCCCGATACGGCCACGGCACGGCAACAGCTGCAGGATCGCCATGGCCTGTCCGACATCCAGGCCGACGCCATCCTGCAGATGCAGCTGCGTCGTCTCACGGCTCTTGAGGCCGACAAGATCCGGCTCGAGCACGAGGACCTGGTCACCAAGATCGCCGACTACAAGGACATCCTTGGCCGGCGTGAGCGGGTCTTCGGAATCATCCAGAGCGAGCTCGCTCAGCTGCAGGAGCGCTACCCGACGCCGCGCCGCACCGAAATCCTCGACCTCGGCGGTGGCCTGTCTGACATCGACCTGATCGCTAACGAGCGGTCGGTGGTGTTGCTCACCGAGACCGGCTACCTCAAGCGGATGCCGGTGAGCGAATTCGAGGCCACCAGCCGCGGCACCCGCGGCAAGGCGGGCACCCGCAGCCAGGGTGAAGATGCGGTGAAGCTGTTCATCAGCTGCAACGACCACGACACCTTGGTGCTGTTCAGCGACCGTGGTGTGTCGTACGCCCTGCCCGCCTACCGCGTGCCCCAGTGCAGCCGTGCGGCCAAGGGAACGCCGGTGGTGCAGCTGTTGCCGATCCCCCGGGAAGAAGCGATCACCACATTGATTCCGGTGTCGGAGTTCAGCAACGACACCGACCTGGTGATGCTCACCCGAGGTGGCTTCATCAAGCGCACCCGCCTTTCGGCCTTCAGCAACATCCGCTCCAATGGTCTGATCGCCATCAACCTGGAGGAAGGCGATGCCCTCACCTGGGTGCGTTTGGCGGTGCCCGGCGACAGCGTCTTGATCGGCTCCAAAGCCGGGATGACCATCCACTTCCGCCTCAGTGATGAGGAATTGCGGCCTTTGGGGCGTACAGCCCGCGGCGTACGTTCGATGAACCTGCGCGATGGCGATGCCCTGGTGAGCATGGATGTGCTGCCGGTGGAACTCGCCGATCAGGTGGCCGCCAGCGCAGATGATGAAGACGATGCCGCCAGCGAGGGCCCCTGGGTGCTCGTGGCGTCGGCCTCGGGTCTGGGCAAGCGGGTTCCGGTGACGCAATTCCGCCTGCAGAAGCGGGCCGGCATGGGCCTGCGGGCGATGAAGTTCCGCACCGATGCCGACGAGCTGGTGGGGCTGAGTGTGCTCGGTGCCGGTGAAGAGTTGCTGCTGGTGAGCGAGAAAGGGGTGATCGTGCGCACCAGCGCCGATGCCATTCCCCAGCAATCCCGTGCTGCCACAGGGGTGCGTCTGCAGAAGCTCGACAAGGGCGACCGGTTGCTGAAGGTGGTGTTGGTGCCACCGGAAGCGGAGGACGACTCTGCTGACGACACCGAGTCCAACGACACCGAAGCTGAAGCGCAGGACAGCTGACCTTGGCTGAGCCGGTGGATGTGCTGGTACTGGGGGGCGGTCCTGCTGCCCTCTGCATCGCCTCGGAACTGAACCAACGGGGTGTTGCGGTTGCTGGCATCGCCCCGGATCCGGTCGACGATCCCTGGCCGAACACCTATGGCATCTGGGCCGGTGAACTCAAAGCGGTGGGGCTCGAGCAGCTGTTGGAGCACCGCTGGAGCGACACCGTCAGTTATTTCGGCGAAGGTGGATCAACGGCTCAGGATCAGAGCCATGCCCATGGGATTGACTACGGCCTGTTCGATCGGGCAGCCCTGCAGCGCCATTGGCTGGAGCGGGCTGATGGGGTGGTCTGGCATCAAGACACCGTTGAGCGGGTGGATGTGAATGGCTCCACCACCAACGTGTGCTGCGCATCGGGAACCACGTTGCAGGCGCGCTTGGTGATTGATGCCTCTGGTTCGCGCACGCCCCACATTCGCCGCCCTGATCAGGGGCCGGTGGCGGGTCAGGCGGCCTACGGCGTGGTGGGGCGTTTCTCCAAGCCTCCAATTGAGCCAGGCCGGTTTGTGTTGATGGACTATCGCTGCGATCACCTCAGTGAAGAACAGCGCAAGGAACCACCCACGTTTTTGTATGCGATGGATCTGGGCGATGGGGTGTTCTTCGTGGAGGAAACCTCGCTCGCCTTGGCACCAGGGGTTCCTTACGACGTGCTCAAGCAACGGCTCCAACAGCGCCTGGATCTGCGCGGCGTTGAGATCACCGAGGTGATTCATGAGGAGTTCTGCCTCTTCCCAATGAACCTGCCGCTGCCGGATCGCAACCAGCCGGTGCTGGCCTTCGGTGGTGCGGCGAGCATGGTGCATCCGGCCTCGGGCTACATGGTGGGTTCGTTGTTGCGGCGTGGGCCTGATCTGGCCCACGCCATTTCCGTAGCTCTCGCCAATCAAAACCTCGGCTCAACAGCATTGGCGCAACGGGGTTGGCAAGCGCTCTGGCCGATCGAATTGGTGTTGCGCCATCAGCTCTATCAATTTGGCTTGGGCCGCTTGATGGGTTTCAACGAAGCGTTGTTGCGCACCCACTTCTCAACGTTCTTCTCCCTGCCGCGGGAGGAGTGGTTTGGCTTTCTCACCAACACGTTGCCGCTGCCACGCTTGATGGCGGTGATGCTGCGCTTGTTTGCCCTATCGCCTTGGCAGTTGCGGCAGGGGCTGGTGCTGGGGGCGGCTCAGGATCAAGCTCCACGGTTTTGAGATCGTCTTAGGAAAGACCCGATCCCTCACTTGAGGGATTGATGAATATCCACGCCTCCCCAATTTGAGGGAGGCGTTTGTTTATGCGCTGGCTGAAGAAGGATTCACTGGGGCCCAGTCCAGCGGCTGAATCATGGGGAAAAGGCGGTCATCCAGCTGCACCTCCTCAAGCCAGCCCTCCGGTAGCTCCGCCGTGCCATCGATCGCCTGCATCAGTTGCCAGAAGCGGCCCAGGTGGCGTTGCACCCGTTCTCGGGCCAGTTCGGTAGTGGTGCCGGCCCGGAGGATGAAGCTCCAATCCGATGACTGCGCCAGCAATAACTCCCGCGCCGCCTGCTGCAGCCACTGCATGGCCTGTTCGCTGCCCACGCCGCGGCTGCAGCGTTGCACCATCGCGGCACTGGCCTTTTCCCACTCCGGGATGATCCAGGCATTGCTGTCGTTCAGCCAGTAGTCGTGATAGCCCCCTTGCCCCCAGCTGGAGGGGCAGGGATCGCAGAGCTGAAGCTGGCCAACGCTGTTCAGCACATCGCGCAGCCGGGTGAAGGCCACTCCCTCCTGAGGTGCCTGCTGGAACAGCTGGCTGAGAAAGGCCGGCCCTTCAAACCACCAGTGGCCGAAGAGTTCGGCATCGAAGGGGGCCACCAGCAGTGGGGAAACGTCCATGGCAGCGCTGAGCTGATCCAGCTGCCGCCGGCGTCCCTGCAGGTAATCGGCGGCGTGCTCTTTCACCCGTTCAGCAGCAACCCCCGGTTCGTAGGGTCGTTTGCGATCCAACGGTGCGCTGTGGTCAGTCACCCGATGCAGCTTCAGGCCAAGAGGGCGCGGCTGGTCGAGCCCCAGGGGTTTGAGCTCTTCGATCGGCAGGTCCCAGCCCAGATCACGGTGGAACTCCCGGTAGTGGGGATCGCCGGGGTAGCCGTCCTTAGCCGACCACACCGGCAGCGTGGCGTCACTGTCACGCCCGAAGAAGGCCACCCCATTGCGGCTGCAGATCGGGGCGTACACCCCATAGCGGGGCCGTGGCCGGCCGTGCAGCAGCCCATGGCCATCCAGCACGGCGTAGCGCAGCCCCGCATCGCGCATCCAGCGGTCCAGGCCTTCGTAATAGGCACATTCCGGCAACCAGATCCCCATGGGGCGTTCGCCCACCAGGCGTTGGTGCTCCCGCACCGCCGTGCGCAGTTGCCCGCGCACCGCCTCCGGGTGATGGCGCAGCAGGGGCATGTAGCCGTGGGTGGCGCCGCAGGTGAGCAGGTCCACCACCCCCTGGCGCTGCAGTGCCGCGAAGCGCTGGATCAGATCGCCGTCGCAGCCCTGCCAAGCCCGCCGATGCCGCTCGATCGTGGCCGCAAGATGCTCGGCGCCGACGCGCAGGGATGGGTCGGCCTTCGGCAGCAGATCTAGCCGTTCGTTCAGCCAGTCGGGAAAGCGCTGCTTGAGGTCTTGATCGCTCAGTAGCGACAGCAGCGTCGGCGATAGGCCAATGGTGAGTTTGGGCTGCTGCTGGGGGTCGGCGCTGGCCAGCTCCAGCGTTTCCAGCAGCGGTAGATAGCACTCGATCAGGGCCTGGAAAAACCAGTCTTCCTCCAGGGAGCCCGGTTGCGCCGACCGCACATAAGGCAGATGGGCATGCAACACCAGGGCGACAGCGCCTTTGGTCACGAACAAGCCCAAACGGTGGCTGAATTTAATCCGATTCCATCCCAGGGGCTGAACTAGGATGGGTTAACTCATAGTCATTCCGACTAAGACCTCCGTTGGAGCCCCTTCCATGGCCAAGGACCCAGGTCGCGTCCTGATTTTTGACACCACCCTTCGGGATGGTGAGCAGTCACCGGGGGCGAGCCTCAACCTGGAGGAAAAGCTGGCCATTGCCCAGCAGCTGGCGCGGCTCGGCGTGGATGTGATCGAGGCGGGATTCCCCTTCGCCAGTCCCGGGGATTTCGCCGCCGTGCAGCGGATCGCCCAGCAGGTGGGTGGCTACAACGGCCCGATCATCTGCGGCCTGGCCCGTGCCTCAAGGGCCGACATCAAAGCCTGTGCCGATGCTGTCGCTCCCGCACCGCGCCACCGTATTCACACCTTCATCGCCACAAGCGACATCCACCTCGAGCACAAGCTGCGTAAGAGCCGTGCCGACGTGCTCGGCATCGTTCCCGAGATGGTGAGCTACGCCCGTTCTCTGGTGGAAGACGTTGAGTTCTCCTGTGAAGACGCTGGCCGCAGCGACCCGGAGTTCCTTTATGAGGTGATTGAGGCGGCGATTGCTGCCGGCGCCACCACGATCAACATTCCCGACACCGTCGGTTACACGACACCGTCGGAGTTCGGCGCGCTCATCGCAGGGATCAATCAGCACGTGCCCAACATCGGCGAGGCGGTGATCTCGGTGCACGGCCACAACGATCTCGGCCTGGCCGTGGCGAACTTCCTGGAGGCGGTCAAGAACGGTGCCCGTCAGCTCGAATGCACGATCAATGGCATCGGCGAACGGGCCGGCAATGCCTCGCTCGAGGAGTTGGTGATGGCGCTGCATGTGCGGCGGCGTTACTACAACCCCTTTTTGGGCCGGGAGGAATACAGCCCCACGCCGCTCACGGCCGTGCGCACCGAAGAGATCACCAAGACCTCACGGCTGGTGTCCAACCTCACCGGCATGGTGGTGCAGCCCAACAAGGCCATCGTTGGTGCCAATGCCTTCGCCCATGAATCCGGTATCCACCAGGACGGCGTTCTCAAGAATCGGCTCACCTACGAAATCATCGACGCCCAGACCGTGGGCTTGTCCGACAACCGCATCTCCCTCGGCAAGCTGAGCGGCCGCAGTGCCGTTCGCGCCCGTCTGGAAGAACTGGGCTACGACCTCACCCGTGAGGATCTCGATGAGGCCTTCGCCCGTTTCAAGGAACTCGCCGACCGCAAGCGCGAGATCACTGACCGTGATCTGGAGGCGATCGTCAGTGAACAGGTGCAGCAGCCGGAAGCCCGTTTCCAGCTCAAGCTGGTGCAGGTCAGCTGCGGCAGCAGCCTGCGCCCCACCGCCACCGTCACCCTTCTGGATGAAGAGGGCAGTGAGACCACAGGTTCGGCGGTGGGTACAGGTCCGGTGGATGCCGTCTGCCGTGCCTTGAATGATCTGGCGGGTGTGCCCAATGAATTGATTGAGTTCTCGGTTAAGTCGGTCACCGAGGGTATTGATGCCATGGGCGATGTGACCATCCGCCTACGCCGCAATGGTGCGCTCTACTCCGGTCACGCAGCCGACACCGATGTGGTGGTGGCGGCGGGGATGGCCTTCGTGAATGCCCTCAATCGCCTGGTGGCCGGCGAGGAGCGCCAGTCATTGCATCCGCAGAAGGATCCTGTTGTTCTGGAGAGCCGACCGACGCTCTAGAGCCGACGCCATGCGCACCTCCACCGCCCGGGCTGTTCAGCTGGTCCTGCTGATTCTTCTGGCGCTGCTGGTGCTAACGCCGTTGCTCTGGTTGGTGAGCACCTCGCTCAAGGGTCCGGCGGAAGACATCTTCAGCAGTCCACCGGCTCTGCTGCCTGCCCAGCCGAGCTTCGATGCCTACGTGCGGCTGTTTCAGGACAATCCCCTCACCACGTATCTGTTCAACAGCACCGTGGTGAGTGGCCTGGCGGTGCTCGCCAACCTGCTGTTCTGTTCCCTGGCTGCCTACCCCCTGGCCCGGCTGCGCTTCGCCGGCCGGGGCCTTGTGCTGGGGCTGGTGGTGGCCACGATCCTGATCCCCTTTCAGGTGGTGATGATCCCGCTGTATCTGCTGATGGTGCAGCTGGGCCTGCGCAATACCCTGCTGGCCCTGGTGATTCCGCAGGCGGCCACCGCTTTTGGTCTCTACCTGTTGCGCCAGAGCTTCCTTGGCGTTCCCAAGGAGCTGGAGGAGGCGGCACGGATCGATGGCTGCAGCCGCCTGGGGGAATGGTGGAACGTGATGATCCCCGCCGCCAAAGCCGATCTCATCACCCTGGCGATGTTCGTGTTCATCGGCACCTGGAGTGACTTCCTCTGGCCCCTGGTGATCCTCGACGACCCATCCCTCTACACCTTGCCTCTGGGCCTCCAGCAGCTCTCCAGCAGCTTTTCGCTGGATTGGCGGATTGTTGCCGCAGGCTCGGTGGTCTCAATCCTGCCGGTGTTGGTCTTGTTCGTGCTGTTGCAGCGCTTCATCCTGCCCAACGCCAGCGGGGACGCGGTGAAGGGTTAAGCCGTCGAGGTGCGCATGGCCGTGAAGGCATCCATGCGTTCCTGCATCACACCCATCTGTTGGCTGAGCAAGTCGCTGTGGGCCCGGGGTGGCGTGCGTTCCTCCAGCTGATCGATCCGTTCTTGCAGGGCGTGGATGCGTTGGTTGTGCTGCCGCAATCCCTGCAGCAGGGTCACCACCAGAACACTTACGAGGGCCAGGCTGCCGCAGCTGATCAGTTTCAACAGCATGCAGCCTCCCCACTTGGGCCGATGCTGACTTGAATGGAGGCACGCAACAAGTGATGCAGGGATGTCTCTTGAGGATCTGGATCGGTTTCTGACGCTTCGCGACAGCGACCCTGATCTGGCCGAGGCCCTCGCGCAGCCCATGGACCTTGAGCGGTTTCTCGGCCTTGCTGCAGAGCATGGCTTTGCCCTGAGTGAGGCGGATGTCTTCGCGGCACAGCAGCGTGAACACCACGTGCGAACGGCGGCTGAGCTTCAGCAGGATCAAGCCGCTGAATCACGGCGCCTGCGCAATTTCATCCACGGCTGATCACCAGCACTTTTCAGTTCACAGATCAATTCACAAATCCAGTCACTGATCCAGCTTCACCACGTCCGGTGTTTCCCCGTGCACCTCGCCGATCCAACGGGCGTGGTTCACAGCACCGTCATGGGTGTGAAAGATCCAGGCGCTGTCAGGGGAAGATTGCCGCTCGATGCGTTGATCCACGGGATTGACGCCGAGATAACCGCCGGCTGAACAGGACCGCAGCACGTAGCGTTCGGCGTACTTGGTGAGCATTGGCTGAGAGGGCTCTAACTGATCGCTAGCGGTGCGTTTCGGCGCCTCCGCGCGTTCTGCGGAGTTCCTTTTACTTTTCTTCCTTGAGCGTTAATAGGGTTTGTTGTTGCCAGCCCAACCCCGTGGGTGCGGCAAAGCGGCTTTGATGCCCGCCCTCGCGGAACCAGGGGGTGCTGAGGACCTCGATCTCCAGCTCGTCCGGGTTGAGCGACCAGGTGTCCTGCAGGTAGCGGCGCAGTTGCTCCGGTTCCGGCGCATCGGGGTGCTGCCAGTGAACCACGGCCAACTGCCCCGGCCGTGAGCGGAGAATCGCCAGGCGGTGATTCGGATCGCCGTCGTTGGCGGGCTGAATCGATTCCTCCAGCTGCTCATCGCAGACGTAGAGCCGCAGCGGAGCACTGCCATCGGCTTGTGGAAGTGGATATTTGTTGAGATACAGGGCCCGTGCTTTTTGAAACGCTGCACCCGGAGCCTTCACCATCAAGGCGTTGTAGGCCTGCTGCAGCTGTTCACTCATGCCCGTTCCGCCACGTTTCGAATTCCAGTGTGTGAATGCTGCCGGGCCATGACCATGGGAAGATGGTGACACTTCCGGGATTGGACTGCGATGGCCAAGCATCGCTCCCGCTACCGGTTGGTTGGCCTCGACGGTCAGCCGCATCCGGTGCTCGACGCTCCTTACGACACGTTGGAACTGGCCCTCGCTGATGCCAGTGATTGGTGCACGGGACAAGGGTCCCGCTGTTCCATGGGTCAGCAGGGCATTGCGGTTGAAGTGCGAACTGACAGCGGCAGTTGGCGCACGATCGACTACCCCGTCAGTTGCTTGAGCCGATCCAGTGCGATGGCGGGCTGATGTGGGTCAGCATTGATCTCTGCATGGTGCCGATCGGTGTGGGTGTCAGCCTTTCGCCCTACATCGCCGCCTGTGAGCGGGTGATCGCTGCCACGGGCCTGACCCATCAGCTGGGGCCCAATGGCACGGCGATCGAAGGCCCGTGGGACGAGGTCATGGACTGTGTGCGCGCTTGTCATGCCAAGTTGCACGGCATGGGGGCCCCGCGTCTCTACACAACGCTCAAGCTCAACACCCGCACCGACCGGCAGCAGTCGTTCGCTGAGAAGGTCGCCGCAGTGGAACAGCGTCTTGGCGACTGAAAATCTGAAGAACTTCGGTGGTTTCGAGACGACTTGAGCCGATCTTGAGACCAATGAGATTGTTGTGTGGTCCCTGGCTTGATGGGTCGCGGTTTCAGGGCTGCGCTGTTGGCTCTGCTGGTGTTGCAGCTGACGGGCAGTGCTGTTCAAGCATCCACATGGGATCGCATCGCCAGTTACCTGCGGCTGCTGCAGCGGGCGGGCGTGAAGGCCCTGGTGGCACCCGATTGCCCCTTGGGCTTGCTGGGGGCCTTCCATGAGGGCAAGCAGGCCCTGTTGATGTGCGGCAACAACCTGCCCGACGATCCAGCCGTGGTTTGGGTGGTGCTGGCCCATGAATCAGCCCATGTGATGCAGTCGTGCCATGGCGGCAACCTGATGCCGGCGGCCTTGCTCAGCAGTGAGGTGGAGGTGGCCCGCCAGCAGGACCCCAATCCTTTTCACGAGTTGCAGCTGTATCACTCGAGTCAGCATCACGTTGAGGCTGAAGCCCGGCTGATTCAGGCCCTGCCAGCGGAGCAGGTGGTGGCCTTGTTTGAAAAACACTGCGCCAAGCGGCTCTCCCCTTGAAGCTGCTGATCCAGGACCCGTGGCTGATGGCGGTCGACAAGCCTGCCGGCCTGCTGAGCCAACCGGGCCTGGGGCCCGAGCAAAGCGATTCCGTGATCACCCGCTTGCAGCGCCAGGATCAACGCCTGCGTCTGGTTCACCGCCTGGACCGCGACACCTCAGGGGTGCTGCTGCTGGCCCGCGGTGCTGATGCTCTGCGTCGGCTCAGTGCCCTGTTTGCTGAACGTCGGATCAACAAGCTCTACCAGGCAGATGTGGAGGGGGAGCTCCACGGCTGCGGTTGCATCGCCAGTCCCCTGGCGCGCCTGTCGCGCCAACCGCCGCGCTACGGCAGCCACCCCGAAGGACGTCTGGCCCAGACGATCTGGAGGGTCCGCACCGTTGGTGCCCGCAGCACGCGGCTCTGGTTGCGTCCGCTCACGGGCCGCTCCCATCAGCTGCGGGCCCATCTGGCTGAATTGGGCCACCCCATCGTGGGCGATCCCATCTACGGAGATGCCGGCCGATCCTGCCGCTTGCATCTGCATGCCCAGGCCCTGAGCTTTTGCCATCCCTTCACCCAGCAACGCGTTCGTCTGATTGCGCAGGAGGTTCCGTTTGCTACCGAGTGCTGAACTGGTTGGCTACCTGGCCGCTGGCCTCACGACGGCCAGCTTTTTCCCGCAGGCGGTGAAGACGCTGCGCAGTGGTGACACCAAGGCGATTTCCCTGGGCATGTATGCCTTGTTCACCAGTGGTGTGGCGCTGTGGTCGTTGTATGGCCTGCTGGTGAACGACGGCCCTGTGCTGGCAGCCAATCTGATCACCTTGATGCCTGCGGCCATCGTGCTGCAGCGCAAAATCGTGGAACGCCGATGAATGTTGCGGTCAGCGTCGGGCTGGGATCGGATAAGGGATTCGGCGGTGGCGCATCCGCCGCCACACCTGCACGAAGGCACGAATCACCAGTTCCACCTCACTGCGGTTGAGGCTGCTTTTGCGCAGTTGTCCATCCCGCTGCCGCGCTTCCACAATCCGCCGCACCGTGTCCACCGCCTGGGCATCGGAGGTGTCGGGGGGGAGGGATCGAAGCGCCGCCTCACAGCCGTCGGCCAGCATCAGGATCGCCGTTTCTTTGGAGCGAGGTTCCGGGCCCCTGTAACGGAAGCGGCGCTCCTCAACCACCCCGCCGCGCTCCTGGGCCTTGTGCAGGAAGTAACCCATTTTCAAGGTGCCCTGGTGTTCAGGAATGAAATCGGCGATGGGCCGGGGCAGGCGGTGGCGCCGCGCCAGCTTCAGCCCCTCATCCACATGGGCTTGAAGCACCGCTGCACTCGCCTGGGGATCATCCAGTGCGTCGTGGGGATTGGGGCCGTCCTTCTGGTTTTCGATGAACCAGTCAGGGGCATGCAGTTTGCCCACGTCGTGATATAGCGAGCCGGTTCGGATCAGATCCACATCCGCACCAATCGCCCGCGCCCCTTCCTCCGCCAGGCCGCAGATCATCAGGGTGTGTTCAAAGGTTCCCGGGGCTTCGCAGGAGAGCCGGCGCAGCAGGGGGCGTTCCTGATCCGCCAGCTCCAGCAGCCGCGCCCGGGTGAGCAGGCCAAAGGAGCCCTCCAGCATCGGGATCAGCAGCAGGCTGAACATCAGCAGAACACCGAGCACAAAGGAATCGGTGGCCAGTTCATCCAGGCTTGGATTCAGATTTCCCCAGAGCCGCAGGCCGGTGAAGGGTTGCAGCTGCAGCAGCAGCCACTGCCCAACGAAGGCGCCGATCGGCAGCAGCACCGTCAGTTGCAGCAGCTGGCCGCGGCTGCGCTGACGGCCAGCGATCAAGGCCCCAGCGGCGGCCACCGTTGCCGCCACAATCAGACGACCATCCCCCAACCCCTGAACGGGTTCTGGCCAGAGCAGAGCGGCCACCCCCATCCAGACCAACCCGCAGCCGGTGCCGAGGCCTTCCGCCAGCACCAGCGTGGGCGCCACCAGCACGGCCAGAGGGCTCACGGATCCCTTGAACCAGAGCTTGGCTCCCTGCACCAGCAGCAGCAGGCCCACCGCCAGCAGGGCGTGGCGCACCTCCAGTCCAGGACGTTCGCGCCGCATCACCAGCAGCATCACGGCGCAGGCTGCAGCGGCTTCAATGAACCGTTGGAACCAGATCAAGGGTTGGGGTTCGCGGCGCACGCGGCCGAAATAATCCAGAACGTCGTAGGCCTGCGGGCTGATCGTCTCGCCCTTGCGGGTGATCAGATCCCCCTTGCGCACCTCGATGGTGGGGATGGCCTGTTTGGTCAGCTGTTCCTCGATCAGCTGTTTGCTCAAGTTCGGGTCGGTGCGCAGGTTGCTGCTGCCGCGCAGGGCACTGGTGAGCACCTTGCCGGCCAGGGAGCGCGCCGCAGCTGGCTCCAGGGCAACCGCCTTCAGTTGCTGGTCGGAGGCCTGGCGCAATTGCTCAATGGCCAGGTTGCTCACCAGCCCTTGGCTGAGCATGCGATCAGCGGTGCTGCGCACCGCCTCATCCCAGGCCAGATGCTCCCCTTCGCTGCGTCGTTCCAGCCACTTTTTCTCTTGATCAGAGAGGTTCACCGGCCCGATCCGGTCTCCGGATCCGGTGTTGGTGACCTCCTGCAGCTGCAGCAGTTGTTGCTCGAGCCGTTGTTTGAGTGCCTGGGTCTGCTCCTGATCAATGACCTGCACCACCGACCGCGCCACCAGCGAGGCCCGTTGCTGCTCGAGGGCCGTGCTGTCCTGAACCAGGGCATCCTTTGGAGCGATGGCTTCAAACGGGGCCAGCGATCCAGGTTGAAGTTTCGGTTTGATAAGCCAGGGAAGGCTTGAGGCTGCGGCCACGCAAAGGCAGAGCAGCAGAACAACGAGGGTTTGAAGTCGCGTCCAGCGCAGCAGTCGTCCCCCTGGGCCTTCGAGCCGCACCCAGTTCCGCCAAAGGCTGCTCAGCCGAGGAACGCGAACCAAAAAGGACCCTGTAGCGGCTTAACGCTAGCTCTCTCCAGAGGGCATGCTGGACGGAGTGCATGGGAATGCCATGGCCCTGCGTTTGGACGGCAAGGTGCTGGCAAGGGAAGTGGAGCATCGTCTTCAAACCCTGATCGAACGGCGTCTGGCCGAGGCGGGGCGACCGCCGGGCTTAGCGGTGCTGCGGGTTGGTGATGATCCCGCCAGCGCCGTTTACGTCGCCAACAAGGAAAAGGCCTGTGCTCGGATCGGGGTGGCCAGCTTTGGCGATCACCTCCCCGGCGAAACGCCTCCAGCGCAGGTGCTGCAGACGATTGAACGGCTGAATGCCAACCCTGAGGTGGATGGGATCCTCCTGCAGCTGCCCCTCCCGGCCGGCCTTGATGAGGGTCCGCTGCTGATGGCCATTGATCCTGAAAAGGATGCCGACGGTCTGCACACCCTCAACCTCGGACGGCTGCTCAAGGGGGAGCCGGGCCCGCGCAGCTGCACTCCCGCCGGGGTGATGGCGATGCTGCGCAGCAATGGCATTGATCCAGCGGGCAAGCGCGCTGTGGTGATCGGCCGCAGCATCCTTGTGGGGCAGCCGATGGCCTTGATGCTTCAGGCGGCCAATGCCACCGTCACCATCGCCCATTCCCGCACGGCCGATCTGGCGGCCCACACCCGGGAGGCCGACATCCTCGTGGTGGCAGCCGGCCGTCCTGAGTTCATCGGGGCCGAGCACGTGCGGCCGGGGGCGGCGGTGGTGGATGTGGGCATCCACCGCAAGCCGGAAGGCGGATTGTGCGGGGATGTTCGTGCGTCTGAGGTCGAGTCGATCGCGGCTGCGCTTTCGCCTGTCCCTGGCGGTGTGGGACCGATGACGGTGACGCTGCTTCTGGTGAACACCGTTGTGGCTTGGTGCAGACGCCACAACCTTGACCATGATTTGGACGATCTCGTGCCCTGATCGGTTCCATGGCGCTGCACTGGCTCTTTCCCACCCCCGTTTTGCAGGTGGACCTTGAGCCGGATGCCGCCACGGCCGCAGCCATGCAGCAGCAGCTGGAGCAGTTCGATGCCCAGGTGTATCAGCACCCTGAGTTCAGCGATCGCAACAACCTCACCGGCGATCTGCTGGGCCATGCCGGCCTCGATCAGTTGCATCGCATGGATGCGTTCCAGTGGCTGAACGCGCAGTTGGCTGAGCATGTTTCGGCCTATCTCCGCTCGCTGTTGGGCCCGGATCATGGTCTTATGGCCCACATCCAAAAGGCCTGGCCTGTGGTGTGTGCAAGGAATGGCGGAACAGTGGATCTGCACAGCCACCGCAACGCCCAGTTGAGCGCTGTTTTCTATGTGTTGACGGATCCGGCCAATGAGAGTGGGGAGTTGGAATTTGAGGCGCCCGACGATTACTTCAGCCATGTGATGGCGGTTCCCTACCGCGACGCGGCGGTCTCCTGTGGGGTGTTCGCGCCGCTGCCCCACCGTCTTCTGCTGTTCCCTTCAGACCTGCGCCATCGAGTACGCCCCTATGAGGGAAGCAGCCCCCGCTATTCGGTCTCCTACGACCTGGCCATCACCACGGCGCCGGGCAAGGGACGCGAGATGCGAACACCCCATCCGATGGATTGGGTTCCCCTCGGCAGCTAAGGGCTCGGCCTGAGAGAATCCCGCCAGCCAGGGTCCGCCCATGAGCGCCGAGTTCGATTTCAAGGCCTATCTCGGCAAGGCCAAAGAGCAGGTGGAAGCGGCCCTCGATGGATCCCTCGGTCCGGAGCGGCCGGAGTCCCTCAGGGAAGCGATGCGCTACTCGCTGCTTGCCGGTGGCAAGCGCCTGCGCCCGATTCTCTGCCTCGCCGCCTGTGAGCTGGCCGGCGGGGAAGCGACGCAGGCCCTGCCCACGGCGGTGGCGCTGGAAATGATACACACCATGTCGTTGATTCACGACGACCTGCCGGCGATGGATGACGACGACCTGCGCCGTGGTCGTCCCACCAACCACAAGGTGTACGGCGAAGCCGTGGCCATCCTTGCTGGTGATGCCCTGCTGACCCGCGCCTTCGAAATGGTGGCGCTGCGCAGTCCGGGTGTGCCGGCTGAGCGGTTGCTCAAGGTGGTGGGAGAACTCTCGTTGGTGGCTGGCGCCCCGGGCCTGGTGGGCGGCCAGGTGGTGGATCTGGAAAGCGAGGGCAAGGAGGTGGATCTCGAAACTCTCGAGTACATCCACCTCCACAAAACCGGAGCCCTGTTGAGCGCCTGTGTGATCACCGGGGCGATGATCGGCGGCGCTGATGAGGCGTTAATCAAGGCTCTGCGCACCTATGCCAGGGGGATCGGCCTCGCCTTCCAGATCATCGATGACATCCTCGACATCACGGCCAGCAGCGAGGTTCTGGGCAAAACCGCAGGCAAGGACCTCATTGCCGACAAGACCACCTATCCCAAGCTTCTGGGGCTTGATGAGTCCCGTCGCCGGGCCGATGTGTTGGTGAACGAAGCGAAAGCGGCGCTTCAACCCTGGGCCGAGAAGGCCGTGCCCCTGCTGGCGTTGGCCGACTTCATCACCAGCCGCGACCGATGATCGACGCCACGCCTTCCCATGCGGTGCTTCGGGAGTTCTTCGACAACAGTTCGCTCACCTGGGGCTTGATGGCCTGCGGCGTCGCCCAGCTGTCGAAGCTGTTCCTTGAGTTGCTTCTGCATCGCCGTTGGCGTCCGGCAGTGCTGATCGAAACCGGCGGCATGCCGTCGAGCCATTCCGCCCTGGTCACAGGAACCGCGGCCTGTGTGGGCTGGACACTGGGCTTTGATCACCCCCTCTTCGCCCTGGCGGCCATGGTCGCGTTCGTTGTCATGTACGACGCCAGTGGCATTCGTCGCGCAGCCGGGCTGACGGCGGAACGGGTCAATGGCCTGCCTGATTCACTCTGGCCGGATGCTCCGGAGAAACCCCTCAAGGAAAGCCTGGGACACAGCCGGCTGCAGGTTCTGGTGGGCAGCCTGATGGGTCCCGCCATTGCTCTGCCCGGTTTGGAATTTGTGGGATCACCGCTGCATTTGCTGTCGGGTCTTGGAGCTGGGCTGGGGTGACCGCTGCCGCGGACCTCACCGCTGATCAGCAGGAAGCGGCGGACGCCTTTGCGGCCTGGCTGAAGCAGCCCGTGGATGGCACGCCCTTCGTGCTCAGTGGTTTTGCCGGCAGCGGCAAGACCTTCCTCTCCATGCGCCTGCTGCGCCAGGTGGAGGCCAGCGGTTTGTGCTGGACCGTCGTGGCCCCAACCCACAAAGCGGTGGGTGTCCTGCGCCAGGCCTTGGAGTTGGAGGGTCTCCAACCCACCTGGTATCCCTCCACCATCCATCGCCTGCTGCGGCTGAAGCTCAAGCGCTCTGCCGACGCTGAACTCTGCGAACCGACTGAGCAGACGGCCATGGCCCTGGAGAACCTGGGCCTTGTGCTGATTGATGAAGCCTCGATGGTGGACAGCACCCTGTTGGGCATCGCCCTCCAGTGCGCCCATCCGTTCAAGACCCGTCTGGTGTTCGTCGGCGACCCGGCCCAGTTGCCCCCGGTGGGCGAGCCGAACAGTCCCGTGTTTGCTATGCAACGGTCCTGTTCCGCCAGCTTGACCCAGGTGGTGCGCCATCAAGGCCCGGTGCTGCAGCTGGCGGCCGGTCTGCGGGAGGGGCGCCTGCCCTGCCAGATGCCGCCGCTGCTGCCGCCGATTCGATCCCCGCAGGGGCAGGTGCGCAGCCTGGTGCAACGGGAGTGGCTGGATCAGGCCCGGCGTGCCTTGCGGGAGGCTTCGGTGCAAGACAACCCCGATGCCGCACGCATCCTCTGTTACACGAACCGCACCTTGGATCGTCTGGTGCCCCATGCACGCCGGGCCATCCATGGGGAGATGGCGGATCAGATGCCGGTGCTGCCTGGTGAGGTGTTGATCAGTCGCACGGCGGTGATGGCCCCGGCCTCAAGGGATGGCGAAGAGGCCGGCGAAGAACCCGACATGGTGCTGGGCTCCAACCGCGAAGTGACGGTGCGGGACGTCAAGCCGGAGTCCTGTGACCTGGCGGATTTCGGCCTCTCCTCCGCCGATGGGCCTGTGCCGGTGATCGAGACCCTTTCCGCATCGGTGAATGCGGGGGACCTGGAGCTCACCCTGCGCCTGCAGCCACCGATTGGCAGCTCCGGTCGGCAGGAGCTCGATGCGGTGATGCAGCGCCTGCGCAAGCAGGCCCGTGATGCCGGCAAGAAAAACGGTCGCTCGATTTGGCGGCAGTACTTCCTGATTCGCGATGCCTTCGCGTCCCTTGGCCCCGCGGCGGTGCTAACGGTGCACCGCAGTCAGGGCAGCAGTTTCGGGGATGTTTTTGTGGCCCCGGATGTGTTCCGGGCCGATCCAGCCATCCGCCAGCAGCTCTGTTACGTCGCGGTGTCCCGGGCCCGTACGGGGGTTTGGTTGCTCGGCGGGGAGACGTCGTCTGATCTGCGCGCCACCTGGCAGCGCCAATTCGATACCACCCGGGACTCCGAGTGAATCAGTTGATCATCAAACCGCTGATGCCCTGCCAGCTCAGATAGGAGCCCAGCCCGAAGCTGAGGCTTCCCACCACCAGCTCCCCCCGGCGTAGCAGGGTCGTTTTGCCGCGTTGCAGCAGCGGAAGAACCCGCTGGCGTCCGATCAACACCGCCAGGAACGGAACCAGCAGCAGAGCAGTGGCGGCGGTGCTGAAGCCGATGCTGCAGGCAATCTCCTCCTGGAGGGCCAATTGCGCAGCGAGGATCACGGCGGCGCTTTTCGCGAACAGCAACAGGTCGTCGGGACTAATCACTTCTGTGACGCTGCTGATCAGCAACAGCAAGGGAAGCGGCATCGCGGCGAAACGATCCACGGCGCCGCTCCAGGCAGGGGCTGTTCCGTCATCCAGCAACCCGCGGATCAGTTCACGACTGCCCAGGGCGATCAAGGCTCCGCCGCCGATCAGATCCAGACCGGTGCGGTGGTCGGATCCATGGGTCATGTCCAGCAGCAGCAACAGCAGCAGAACGATGTGGATAGGCGACAGCGCCACGCCAAGCCCGTAGGTCAGCAGTTCCGTCCAGATCCGGGGTTCCGCCATGGGCCTTGCTCAGAGCTCAGCTCAGAGTCGCAGGATCAGGGCCGCCAGACCAATGCTCACCCCCAAACTCACAACGCCGAGCAGGGCTCTCCAGAAGGCTTTGTCTTTGGTGTCGAGGAAGTTGCTCAAGAAACGCCAGGGGCTTCAGTCGCCAGTTTTGCCATCTGGCAGCATCTAAGGAAAGGTGCGCTGGATCGGGCGGTTCAGCGACCGCAGCGTTTTGTTGTAGTGCACGCCGGCCACCACGCTGTAACGGCGTCCCAGCACCAGCGCATGGTCCAGATCGGCCTCGCAGCTGCGGATGTCGGTCTGCACAGGCCGCGCCTGCGTTGAAACCGGTGCAGCGGCGGGAATCAGGGCCGAAAACTGTCCTTCCCTGAGCCGCCAGCTTTGACAGGCGTTGAGGGCTTGTGCCGCGGAATCGAACACCTGCTTGGTGGTCTCCCGTCGCGTGCTCATGGCCTCCATGCCGAGCAGGGGCAGCGCAGTGATCAACAGGACAAATCCGAAGCGGAGCATGCGGCAGGCGCGAAGGTCCTGCTTCAGCCGTAGCGAGATGGGCGGAGCGCGGACTGCTCCTTCCCAATCTTTTCGCCTCTATGTCTCAGTCGCGCACTGTGTCTCAGTAGCGCACTTCAAACCAGTCGTCGCCCGTGATCGGGAGCTGGCTGGGGGTCACCCGCACCACCCGGGCGCCCGGCGGCCCGACCTCGCACCAGGCCCGCAGTTCAGACAAGGCCAGCGGTGGCCCTTCGGCCTGCACTTCCACGCGGCCATCACTCAGGTTGCGCACCCAGCCGCTGATGCCGAGATCCAGGGCACGCCGATTGCAGCTGGCGCGGAACCCCACCCGCTGAACGCGGCCTTCGATCACCCAGCGCCAGCGTTCGGAGAAGGGTTGGATTCGCGGCGGTTGCTGCCGGCTGACGAAGCGTTTTGAGATCGCTTCTCCCCGGCTTCGAGCGCGGCGCGCCATCGGGAGCAGATCGTCGTAGAGCTTGCCCAGTGCAGGTGAACCCAGCTCGCGTGAACCGTCTGATCGACCCATCCTTCCGAATGTCGACGCACTTTCCATCCTTCAATGTCCCACAGCACTGATCTGTCGGAGGCCGGCCGGTTGCTGTGCAGTTCCCAGCGGTGAAATTCGTGGCCCACCAGCTGCTGACCGCTCTCCACCACTGGGCTGTCCCGCCGCGCCTGTAGCCGGCGGTAGCCCACCTGCAGCGGGCCACGCTGGGCTGTGAAGGGAAGCAGGCCCGCCATGCGGTGGCTGGTGCCATCGAGGTCGGTCAGCTGGTTTCCGAGCACCAGCATCCCGCCGCATTCGGCGTAGAGCGGTCGCTGCTGCACGAACGAACGGAGCGAGCTCAGGCTTCGCGTGCAGCCGCTGAGCTGGGCGGCGTGCTGCTCGGGGAAACCGCCCGGCAGGATCAGGCCCTTGGCGTCTGCAGGGATGGCCTCATCGGCCAGGGGGCTCCAGCGCAGCACAGGCATGCCCATGTGCTCCAGCAGTTCACTGGTTTCCTGGTAGCGGAAGTGAAAGGCGGCATCACTGGCCAGAGCCACCGGCAGGGGCTGGCCCTGCTCCACGGGGATGTGGGCCAAAGGATGCGGCTCGGGGCGGGGCGCCTGCAGCAGGTGGATCAGGCGTTCCAGGTTCAGGTGCTGGCTGGCCAGAGCGGCCCAGGCCTGGCGTCGCTGCTCGGGGTCTTCCAATTCATGGGCCGGGGCCAAGCCGAGATGACGACCCGGCAAGGCCAGGGCTTCGCTGCGCGGCAGGCAGCCCAGCAACGGCACTTCCATGCGCTCCAGCACCTCGGCCAGTAGCTCCCGGTGCCTGGGGCTGCTGACCTTGTTGAGCACCACACCGGCGATGCACAGCTGGGGATCGTGGTCGCGGAATCCGCGCACGATGGCGCCGAGGGAGGCGGCCTGACCGCCGGCATCCAGCACCAGCACCACCGGCAGGTCCAGCAAGCGGGCCACGTCAGCCGTGCTGCCGGTGCTGCTGCTGCCGATGCCATCGAAGAGCCCCATCACCCCTTCCACGAGGGTCAGCTCAGAGGCGCCTCCATAACCGTGAAACGCCTGGCGAACCCAGGTTTCCCCGCAGAGATTGAGATCGAGATTGCGGCAGGGAAGACCGGAGGCCTGGCTGAGCAGCTGGGCATCGAGATAGTCCGGTCCCACCTTGAAGGCCTGGATTCGGCGTCCGCTCTGCTGCGCCCAGCTCAACAGCGCCAGGCTCAGCAGGGTTTTGCCGCTGCCACTGGCTGGTGCAGCGATGACAGCGGCCATGGCTCAGACGCGGATCAGCCCAGCAGCCTGGCAGCCAGCGGAGCTGCAGCGGCCAGCAGGGGGTTGGTGCTGTCGTGACCGCCGCCCAGCAGGCGGGCCACATCCATTTCAGGGGTGTCGTGCTGCACGGGAACGACTTCTTCATGCAGTTCGAGGTTGGCCATGCCTCCCCCCTCCAAACGCATGCAGCCCCCGGATTCAGCGCAGAGAATCACGCACACGCCCTGGCCGTTCTCCGGTTCAGCAATCAGCCGCAGTCCCACCATCTGGCCGGCGTGCACGTTGGGCTGAGCTGCTGGCACAGCCATCAGTTGGAAGTTCACCTCGGTGCCATCAGAGCGCTTGAACAGTGCGGTGGTGCCGTTCTCGACCGCAGCGGTCGACACCAGCGTCCAGCCCAGTCGATCGGCGATCCAGGCGGCCAGCAGCAGCCCTTGGGCGGGGTGATGCCCCTCAACATCGATGTCGAGGCGGGTGATGTGGCTCAGGGCATCACGCCGTTGCGGCGGATCGAACACCATGGCCAAGGTCTCGCGCCAGCTGCGCAACCGCAGCCAGTTGAGATCGTTCACCGCCTGGCCGCTCTCCACGCGTTTGCGCAGCAGCTCCAGGCACTGATGGGGATTCCCCAGAGCGGTGTCGATGATCAGGCGGCGTGGTGCGCCGGTGAGCCGCTGCATCAGCTCAGGTGCTTCGTCGATGCAGCCGTTCCACCAGACCCAAGCGGGCATCGATGCCGGCAGCAAGGGTTCGAGGATCGACAGGCCTTCGCCCAGGGCGCTATGGCCGCCCCGCAGAACCACAACATCGCCGCAGGCGGCGGTACCGCCCCCTTCCTCAGGCAGCGGGCAGTAGGCGGCCACGAGTGTTTCGAGGGGCTGCCCCGCATCGATGGTTGGCGCCAGGGTGATCAGGCGTCGCGGCATCAGCGCGCTTAGGGCTGGATCGATGTACTGCCCACGCAGGTCTTCCGCACTGGCCTGTCCCTGAAAATCAGCCACCGCCTTCACCACGGTCCCATCCAGGGGCGGCGTGCTGAGGGGAAGGTCGGCGTCCAGCACCGCCTGGCGTGCCGCAGCAATCAAGGGGGCGGACTGCTGTCCGGTGATCGGCCCCGACAGACGACCACTGCGGATCAATTGCTGCTCGGCCCAGGCGGGCTGCCAGATCAGCAGGCAGAAGGTGTTGGCCCCTGTGCCTGTGCTGCCCTGCTGCTCGGGGGACCAGAGCTGTTCGAGGTAGTGGGGCACCTCCGCTGGGGCCAGTTCCAGCGGGGTTTGCAGGGTGAGCTGAGGAGACATGGTGACCGATGAACGAGACGTGGAGAGCTGAGAACCAGGGCTGTGAAGGTGCGTTATCAGGGGCGTCGCCAGAGCAGTCCGTCTTTCGCCAGCAGGGCGTCCGCTGCGGCCGGTCCCCAGGTGCGGGATTCGTAGGGATGAACGGGTAGCTGCCAGGGGCTGTCTTCGATCAGTTCCAGCAGCGGGGTGTAGAGCCGCCACGCCGCTTCCACCTCATCGCTGCGGGTGAACAGGGTGGGGTCGCTGAGCATGGCGTCAGCCAGGAGCCGCACATAGCCCTCATCGGAGGGCTCTCCGAAAGATTCGTCGTAGGAGAACTCCATGTCGATGGGGCGGCTGCGCATGCCAGATCCGGGTGACTTCACCTCGAAGCGGAATTCAGCCCCTTCATCGGGCTGGATGCGCAGGATCAGTTGATTGGCGGTGGGTCCCCCGGTTGCTGCATCAAACAGATGCACCGGTGCTTCACGGAAGGTGAGCACCACCTCGCTCGTGCGTTTGGCCAGCCGTTTGCCGGTGCGCACATAGAACGGAACCCCCTGCCAGCGCCAGTTGTCGATGAACAGCTTCATCGCCACGTAGGTCTCGGTGGTGCTGTTGGGATCCACACCGGGTTCATGGCGGTATCCGGCCAGGGGCGATTCGGCTGAACCCCCGGGTCCGTACTGGCCGCGGATGCAGCAGTTCCAGGGTTCGAGTTCATCGGCCAGGCGGGCGGCCTGCAGCACCTTGGCTTTTTCGTTGCGGATGGCTTCTGGGTCAAAGCGCCCTGGCGGTTCCATGGCGGTGATCGCCAGCATCTGGGTCAGGTGGTTCTGCACCATGTCCCGCAGGGCACCGGCCGATTCGTAGTACCCGGCCCGTTCTTCCACGCCAACCGTTTCAGCGGCGGTGATCTGAACACTGGAGATGTAATTGCGGTTCCAGATCGGCTCGAAGATCGTGTTGGCAAAGCGCAGAACCATGATGTTCTGGACGGTTTCCTTGCCCAGGTAATGGTCGATGCGAAAGATCTGGTTCTCCTGACCGCAGGCCTGCACCACACGATTGAGGGCCTGGGCACTGCCGTAGTCGCGTCCGAAGGGTTTTTCGATCACCACGCGGCTGCGTTTGGGGTCCTTCAACAGGCCAGCGTCGGCCAGTGAACGGCAACCACTGCCATAGAACTTCGGGGAAACGGAGAGATAGAAGGTGCGGTTGCCGCGGGTGGCGCACTGTTGATCGATCTGCTCCAGCCGTGTGCCCAGCCGCACCACATCCTGTGGTTGTTGAAGGTCAACGGGTTCGTAGAACAGTTTGCCGACGAACTGCTCCCAGGCCTGGGGATCGTCCTCGATCGTGCTGGCGAGTGCCTCCGCCATCTTTCCGCGGAACTCCTCGTCACTCCACGGCCGTCGGGCACAGCCCAGCAGGGCGAACTCACTGGGCAGACGCCGTTGCTTGAACAGTTCAAACAGGGCTGGCACCAGCTTGCGGTGGGTCAGATCACCGCTGGCGCCGAAGATCACCAGACACTGGGGCGCGATCACGCGCTCCTGACGCAGTCCAACCCTGAGGGGGTTCGTCATCGTGGCGACCATGGAGTGTCCAGGCTTCTGACGCTGGTTTAGGCACGGAACCGGCAACAGACATGGACTCGCCGCTTTGTTTCCGTGTTGGTGTCAGCGTTTGTTGCCAACCCAAAAAAAAGTCCACCCCGCGGGGTGGACTGGAAACGATTGATGGCTGATTGATCAGAGCTGGATCGATCAATAGGTTTCCACGTGCCAGCGGTCGGCCTTCTTGAGCTGGGGACGCAGTTCGGCCCAGTCGAGACCCTTGGCGGCCGCGGCGGCTGTCATGGCTTCGTCAATGCCCGGCTCCATGCCGCGCAGACCGCACATGTACACGTGGGTCTTGGGGTCTTCGATCATTGCGAAGATCTCTTCAGCGTGCTCCAGAACGCGGTCTTGGATGTACATCCGGCCGCCCTTGGCGTTCTGCTGTTCCCGGCTGATCGCCTTGGTGTAGCGGAAGTTGTCGGGGTACTCCTTCTCGTAGTGGAGGAAGTCCTCGTCGTAGAGCAGGTTGGCGGTTTTGGGTGCGCCCATGAACAACCAGGCTTTGCCGCGGAATTTCCAGCCGTTGGCCTCCTGTTCGCGGGGCTCGAACATGCGACGCAGGTAGGTGCGCATCGGAGCGATGCCCGTGCCGGTCGCCAGCATGATGATGTTGGCGTCCTCATCGTCAGGCAGAAGCATCTCCTTGCCAACCGGACCGGTGATCTTCACCTTGGTGCCGGGTTCGATATCGCAGAGGTAGGTGGAGCACACGCCGTAGATCTGCTCACCGGCGTCGTTCTTGTACTCGAGCTGGCGAACGCAGAGGGAGACGGTGTTGCCTTCCAGGTTGTCGCCGTGGCGGGTGCTGGCGATGGAGTACAGGCGCAGCTTATGGGGTTTGCCGTTGGCGTCTTCTCCTTCGGGAATGATGCCGATGCTCTGGCCTTCGATGTACTTCAGCTGCGGGTCGCCGCCGGCCAGATCGAAGGTGATGTGCTGCACACGGCCGATCGCACCGTCCTGAAGTAGGGAGTAGTTCTCGGTGACCGTTCCCATGAACGGTGTTTTGGGCTTGTAGGTGTTAACCGGAACGTCGGCGTGGGGCTTCTTCTTCGGGGCGCTTGACGTCACGGCTTTTTTGGCGGGTTTTTTGGCGGGTTTTTTGGCAGGTGCCGGGGTGGTGGCAACAGGAGAAGCTTGTCGCTCTACTTCCTGACCATTCACAGACAGGATTTTGGCGCCAGAGGCACCCAATCGTTTGAAAAGTGCGGAAAACTGGTTCATCCCAACGGTGTAGGTCTGAACCACAGACGGTTGTGAGCCGACCTGGGGGCCACTTGCCACGACAGTGAACAGAGCCTCATTGCAGTGCTCTGTCGCTGCATTGGACACCCGCATTGAAATCACCTGCCATTGGTGGCGCGACTATAGGCGTGGCCTTTGATTTCACACAAAAAGGTTGCTGTTCGGAACAGAATCTGATGTGATTCAGGCGACCTCCTTAAGATCCTCAAGTTCGGCCCCTCATCTCGGCGTCTCTTTTGGTTTTCCCCCAGACAATGTTTGGACGAGGGCTTCAAACCTCCGCAGATTCAGTGACTGCGATTGAGCAGACCATGGAGCGGCTGCCCCAAGGGACGCGTCGTCTGGCCGCTGAACTCAAATCCTCACTGCCCGTTCAGCTGCTCTGGGATGTGCTGACGGATTACGAGAATCTGTCCCGTTTCATCCCCAACCTCAGCACCAGTGAGTTGATCCAGCGCCAGGGGCAGACGGTGCGGCTCCAACAGGTGGGCAGTCAGCAGTTGCTGGGGCTTCGCTTCTCAGCCCAGGTTCAGTTGGAGCTGACGGAATACCGCCAGGACGGGCTCCTGCAGTTCCGCATGGTGAAAGGTGATTTCCGACGTTTTGAAGGCTCCTGGCAGATCCGTCATCGTCCTGACGGCAGTTCATTGCTGTACGAGCTGAAGGTTCAAGGCTGTCTTGGCATGCCGATCGGTCTGATCGAGGAGCGGCTGCGGGACGATCTCTCCAGCAACCTCAATGCTGTTGTGCAGGAAGCCCACCGCAGAAACGGCTGATCGAACAGCGAAATCTCAGAGATTTCAATCCGCCTTCAACGAACAGCAAGTTCTAGTGCCTGGAGAGCGCCGCAAAAAAGATGAACTTGTACTCAATTCATCACCAAAACATGTTCGATGATGACGTCATACCCCCAAGGGGATTCGAACCCCTGTCGCCTCCGTGAAAGGGAGGTGTCCTAGGCCTCTAGACGATGGGGGCGAGGCCGTAATCAGCGAGCTATCTGTGCTCCTGATCACTTATGAACACTAGGGCTTGGTCGGACCCTCCGTCAAGACAGCTTGACCCCATTCGACACCTTGTCCTTGCCAGATCGGCACCGTGAAGGTGAAGCAGGCACCTTCGCCAGGGTCCGACACCACCCAGATCTTGCCGCCGTGCACTTCAACGATGCGGCGGCAGACAGCCAGCCCCACGCCGTAGCCGGTGGTTTGGTCGGAGGTTTGCGGCAGCCGCACCCGATCCAGAAAAATCCGCTGCTGTTCCGTTTCCGGAATGCCTGGGCCGCTGTCACAAACGCTCACTTCCACCCGCTGGCTGGTGCGGTGGAGCATCGTGAGCGAAATGTGCCCGCCGTCGTCGGTGTATTTCAGTGCGTTTTCCAGGAGATTCAGCAGCACCTGGCGCATGCGGCGCTGATCGGCAAACACCTTGGGCAGGTCCGCGGGAATGTCGGTTTTGATTTCGACGTTGCGACCCAGCCACAATTTTTCGAGCTCGAGGATCACTTCGGCTGAAACGCTGGCCAGGTCAAGCCGCTGCGGGTTGAACAGGGTTTCCCACCGGGTGGTGCCCACCTCCAGCAAATCCTTCGAGAGGGCCTCCATCTCTTGCAGGCGCCGGGTGATCACATCCTGAAAGCGATCCATATCGATCTGGCCCAGCTTCTGGCTTTGCAGGGCCAACGCCGCTGCCGTGAGTGGGGTGCGCAGTTCGTGGGCCACCATGCGCAACAGGCGCTCCTGGGCGCTGACGCGATCGATCAGCGTCTCGTTCTCCTGACGCAGCACCAGCAGTTGATCTTCCAGCTGGAGTTCCTTCTGGGTGCGACTTCCATCGAGTTCGGTCGGTCTGAGGCTGAGGCCAAGGCCGCTCACCACACCATCCTGTTTCCAGCGGGGCACCCATCCTTTGAGTTGCTGAAGGATGTTGCTTCCCGCGAACACCTGTTTGGGGTTCGGTGAGAGTTTGATCAGCGCTGGCGTCACCACGAGGCGATGCAGCTCAAGCAGTTCAGGTTGCTGGGCGGGATCGGCCACCTGCAGTGTGACTTCGAAGCCCAGGTCTTCCCGTTCCAGGAACTGCACCAGGGCACGGAGGTCCTGACCCGACAGATGATGTCGTGCGGCCACAAGCAATAGCTTCAGTGTTTGCCGTGTCTTGGGAGAGTCCTTGACCACGCGGACTGCAAGACAGCAAAAACCGACGCTCACCTTATGGGTTTTTGACTGCAGCGCCAGCAGCGCTAAGACGAACAGGAACACTCCGTTGCGTCATCGACGCGGTCCATGTCGCTTTTTTCCGCGCAAAACCGTGTTCCTCTGACCGTTCCCGGCGGAGAGGCTGCCCAGCCTTCGATTCAGGTGGATAGCAACCTGCGCCGCTGGTTCGGCCGCAATCTGGGGTTGTGGCGTTCCCGGCGGCAGTACACCTTCAGTGACGATCAGGTTCTCCATCTGGACATGAACCTGAAAATGGAGGCGTTTGCGCACCCCCAGGTGGGTGAGAGCCGCTACCGCTTCAGCTGGTGGTCTGATCAAGAAGACCAGCATTCCGACGAATTTTTCGCTCGCAAGCCCTGGTTTGAGCGCAGTGGCGAGATGGAAGCCACGTTGTGGGGCCATCAACTCCAGAGAAGTCGCGGTTATTTGACGGGAGACCCGGTGCGCACCCGGCTGCGACAGGTGGATGAGCACGAAACCATCCTCGAATCCCACTATCAGCAGTGGGACATCCTTGAGCACATTCGCCTTGTCGATCAGGACCGCTACCGCTATCGCGCCATCTACAGCTGGGAAAACGGTGATCTCTCGATCGTGGAGCACCATCACGAGATTCGAATGTCCGATCCCCTGCCGCTGATCGAAGACGATTGATCGAGGACGACTAAACGGCGCCGTTGTGCTGATGGCCCAGTTCAACAACCGCGCCTAAGCCTCAGCCAGCTTTGGCATGGGCGGTAAGTTTCGAAAATTGACGCTGCCCGGAATCAAGGTGATTCGTCGTTCATTTGCTGCCGCCGCTCTTTTTCTGGCAGCCCCCTTGCTGTCACCGGCCACGGCTCTGGCTCAGGCCTCCAAGGCAAAGCCAACTCCTGCCACAGCCATGGAGGTCAACACCTACGGCGTGATGTCGATCGCCACCTTCTGTGAAGCAAGGGCGCAAAAGATCGACTTCAGCAAGTCTTTGGCGGTTGCCCTTGCGGGTCAGTTGCATGTGATCTACGGCAAGCACGGCGGTCTGCTCCCTGGCTCCAAAGATCCCTTGCCTGAGAAGCAGTTTCTCAACAATGCCGGCTTCATGATTGTTGGAGGAGCGCTGAAGTTCTGTCCTAAATCAGTTCCCGCAAAAGAAAAAGAACGCTTTGAGAAAGCTGCTGCCTCGTTGAAGCCCTCCAAGAAATAATTTCTCCTCACTCTTCATTCCTTTGAGCGTCTGGCCCTTCCGGTCAGACGTTTTTTTTGGTTATTTGTTCTGTCGTCTGCTGCCGTTTGAAACGGGGTTTTTGGCAGAAACACTCCGGCAGAAACATCCCGGTTTTGAGGCTCATCCGTCAGGATCATCCGGTGCTCGTGTCGTTAGGCCATGACTGCTGCTGCATCGATTCGTCTGGCGGACTACACGCCATGGGCTTTCGAGCTCCCCACCATCGCCCTGGACGTGACCATCCAGGACGACCATGTCGTCGTTGCGTCCAGGCTGAGCCTTGAACCGCGTCGCCCTGGTGAACCTCTGGAGCTTTGCGGTGTCGATCTGGCCATCGAATCCCTGGCGATCGACCAGGAGCCATTGCAGCCCGAGGATTACAGCTTCACCGACGGACGCCTCCTCATTCCCAATGTGCCGGGCCAGCCGTTTGTGCTCGAGACCCGTTGCCGCCTGGATCCCTACTCCAACAGTTCGCTCGAAGGCTTGTACGCCAGTGGCGGTCTGCTGAGCACCCAGTGCGAGGCCGAGGGGTTCCGGCGCATCAGTCTTCACCCCGATCGTCCAGATGTGCTGAGCCGGTGGCAGGTGCGGATTGAGGCCAGCCGCAGCAGCTGCCCTGTGCTGCTGAGCAATGGCAATGCCGTACGGAATGAAACCGTTGGCGCTGATCGTCATGCGGTCACTTGGGACGACCCCTTCCCCAAGCCCTCCTATCTGTTTGCCCTGGTGGCTGGAGACCTCAGGGAAATTCGTGATCACTACACAACGGCATCGGGCCGGCAGGTCACCCTGCGATTGCATGTGGAGGAGGGGGATGAACCCTTTACGGCCCACGCCATGGCCTCGTTGAAGCGATCCATGCAATGGGACGAATCTGTTTACAACCTTGAATACGACCTTGATGAATACAACATCGTCGCCGTCCGTCACTTCAACATGGGCGCGATGGAGAACAAGAGTCTGAATATTTTCAACTCAAAGCTTGTTCTTGCTGATGCGGAAACAGCCACCGATGCTGAGCTTGAACGCATCGAAAGTGTGATTGCTCATGAATACTTTCACAACTGGAGCGGAAATCGCATTACCTGCAGGGATTGGTTCCAGCTTTCGCTCAAAGAGGGCCTGACGGTGTTCCGGGATCAATGCTTCACCGCAGATCTGCATTCCAAAGCGGTCAAACGTATTGAAGATGTTGCGATGTTGCGCAACACCCAATTCCGTGAGGATGCTGGCCCAACGGCCCATCCGGTGAAGCCAGCGGAATACCAGGCCATCGATAACTTCTACACAACAACCATCTATGAAAAAGGTGCAGAATTGATTCGCATGCTGCACACCCTGCTTGGACCAGAGCGGTTCATGAAGGGAATGGAGGTTTACGTGCAACGTTTCGATGGCACGGCCGCCACGACGGAGGACTTCGTTCAGGCGATTGCTGATGGTGCCACCAGTCAGGGCGAGCCCCTAGGCTTTGATCTGGAACGTTTCAAGCGCTGGTATCACCAGGCAGGAACTCCGGAACTCAGCATTGAACGTCAGTGGAACCCTGAATCTGGTCAGCTGACGGTCGACTTGCACCAGGCGACCCCTCCGACTCCGGGACAAGCGGACAAACAGCCCCTGGTGCTGCCGGTTGCCATGGCTCTGGTGGGTGAGCAAGGCCGTTTGGGTGACGAGCAGCTGCTGGTGATGGAGGCTGAGCGCGCCAGCATCACCCTGCAGGGTCAGCCGGGCGACACCCCTCCTGCCCTTTCGGTGCTCCGCCGCTTCTCGGCGCCGGTGCACGTGCGTCTCGAGCAGCCGCTGGAGGAGTGCCTGCAGCTGTTGGCTTCCGATGATGACTCCTTCTGTCGCTGGGATGCTGCCCAGCGCCTCGCACGCCAGGTGCTTTTGGCCCGGGCTGAAAACGAGCCGAAGCCTGCGGTGGAGGCGGCACTGATTCAGGCCCTCGATCAGCGGATCTGCGCCTACGACAGTGGTGATGGCATGGGCCTGGCGGCGCTGCTGGCGCTGCCGGGAATGGCGGAACTGGAGGCGTTGCAATCTCCGGTGGATCCGCTGGCGCTGGATCAAGCCTTCCGGGCGTGGACCCAGGAGCTGGGCGTTCAATTGCAGTCGTCCCTGCGACGACTCCTGGAGCTGGCCCGGACTGACTGGACCCTGGCTTGGCCGGCTGGCCAGGGCGGCCGTGCCCTGACGGCCTTGGCCTGGCGCTGGCTTGCTGCGGCGGGCGATGACACCGTGCAAGCGGACGCCTTGGCAGCGGTTTCCGGACCCTCGATGACCCTGGCGCGGGGAGCCTTGCGGGCCTTGTTGCCGCAGGAGAGCGCTGAGCGTGAGCAGGCGATGGCCCTGTTCTACGAGCGTTGGCAAGACAAGCCCGTGATCCTGGATGCCTGGTTTGCAATGGAGGCATCAGCCCCCAGATCCAACGCCTTGGAGCGGGTTCAACAGCTGTTGGACCATCCGCGCTTCGATCCCCTTGCGCCCAATTCCCTTCGCGCTGTTCTCGGTGGATTCACCGCCAATGTTCAGGCATTTCATGCCGCCGATGGCAGTGGTTACCGATTCATGGCGGAGCAGATTGCAGCGGTCGATTCCCGCAATCCGATCACCGCGTCACGGATGGTCAAGGTGTTCAGCCGCTGCGCCAGTTACGGCCCCGAGCGACAAACGGTCATGCGTCAGGCCATCGACCAATTGGCTGCCAAGCCCTTGTCGGCGAACACGGCCGAGGTGGTGCAGCTGCTCACGACGTGACCACCACCAGCACGATCACCGCGATCAGCAGGATCACCAGCCAGCGCTTTGTGTTGTTGCGCCGGCTGGTGCGCGGTGTAGACCGCACGGCTCGGCTTCCGGCCGCAAGGCCACAGTTCTGACAGACCAGTCGACCGGCCATGGATCGGTCGGCACGAAACCGGCGGCTTCCGCAGTTCTGGCAGATCGTGACGGCCAAAATCTTTTGCCCAGCGTTTCACCAGCTTGCCTGGAGTTCGTTGGTGAGTCAGTCAGACGACAGCCCGTCAGTCCCGATCCCAGCGGTCGCAGCCGGCTTTGGCGCGTTGGCGCTTGGTGCGACGGTAGCTCTCGTTCTGTTGGGCCAGAGCTTCACTGGCGGCAGCAACGGCAGTGCTGTCATTGCCTTCCGCAATGATCAACCGATTGACCGCCATGGCGTTGCCCAGGCGATTCAGCACCTGATCGATCAAGCGACACTGATCAAATTCGGCGCGCCCCGCGGACGGAATTCCCACCAGGACCAAGGTCCAACACGCAGCACGCCAACCTTTCATCAATCAGCTCATGGGCTGTAGGTGATGGTGTACTGATAGCGGCTGCTGGCTCCCACATCAATGCTTTTGCAGTGTGTGTCGGTGATCGTTGCCCCTTTTGGGATCACCCGCATCGCCTCGGCAGTGGCGAACTGCTCGGAAGGTCCTTGGGCTGTGGCCCGTTTGCCGCCCGCAAGGGCCGTGGATGCCAAAAGGAGGCTGGCCATCAACAGAGCCGCATGCCGCATCTTTGGCGCCCGATGGAAGTACTTCTTCCTTCGGTTTACACAGAGCGAGGCCAGCTGACAGCCGTATTGATTTCATCAGGCACTGTGCTCAGCAGCTACTGCGTTCAACAGCCGCCCCGGCACCAGCGTTGGCGTCGCGGTTTTGGTTCAGCCCTGGCTTCGCCGGTTTGTTTGATGTCCGGCACTGGAGGTGGCGGCAACAACACTGCGGGCTGGACGGGAAGAAGGCGTGATCCCCATGAGGCATCAAAGGGGACCACCACCAGGGGGATCGGTTCCGCACTCTTTGCCGGCAAGGCCAATGCGCTGGCTGCGATCAGGACTGTGATCAGAAGTCTCATCACGCCATTTTGCCGGCCAAGCCCAAGGCTTCTCAGGCTTTGGAGTAAGAGACGCCGCGGTAGGTCAGAGCAACAGAATTGCGAACGGCTTGGATTTGCTCAGCGCGATAGCTTTTACCCATGTATTTCAGTTGAACTGTTGGCCTCATAGATACTGCTTCCGTTTTTGCGTATTTGTTGCCCCGGAAAGTGAGTTCCATCGGTTAATTAGGGAAGAATAAAAAAAACTTTTTAGGTTTTACGGTCGATACAAAAGATTCGCAAGGTTCCACTGGATACCTTGTTCTTTAGTGATTGTTAAAGTCGCGTCGGCTTGATACAAGTTCTGCTCTCTGCCCTTGCCCTGAGAGGAAATGGGTTTTGATGCAGTTTACGCAATCTTGTTTTGGTTGTTGTGAAGTGGTTGAAATATTTTGTCGATGTTGCTTGTGCCGTTGAACTTCTTTGATTGATTTATTCAGTCTTGAGGCTTGGAGCGTTCTTCTGTTTGCGCTTTGCTGCAGCGTTGGCAAGCAGAAATTCTGTCCTTGTGGTGTTCCGGTAGCGTTAGCCGGAATGGATCCACATCAAATTCGTAGCCGCAGGAGCAGCGGGCATGGAACTTCAGTTTCTTGGCTTTTTTGAGTCGCTTTAAGAGCGTCACGTTGCCAAAAACTTGCTCTGGTTTGAAGCGCTCCAGCTTCGTGCGTTCCTCCGGGGCATGCTTGACCCGGGCCTTGTGCAGGGCGTTGCGCACGGAGTTTTCGCTGCCTTTGCCCAGGATCTTGGGGATCTGGAGGATCGATCGCCCTTCCTGCAGATAGAGACGCTTGATTTCCTCGATCTCGGCACTTGTGAAGCCAGATTTCTTGCCCACCTGCCTCCTTCCTCTGGTTTGAGTCTCTCAGGCGGCGCTCAAGCGCCATCCACGTTCTCGGCTGTGGAATGTCAGCCTGTCGGGATGATTCCCTTAGAACCACTGCTGCAACGGCTGGCCGGAGTTGCCGGCATGGAAAGCGGCTGCAAGCGCCTTGTTGTTGTGTTGGGCCAGTTGGGGGATTTCGACTCGATCGAATACGCCCAGGCGCTGGTGCCAAGGCTTCCCCAGTTGGCAGCAGCAGGGGTCAAGGTTCAGCTGTTCGGCATTGGCAATGCCGCCAGCGCTGAGCGCTTCGCAGCTTTCACTGGGTTTCCCCTGCGGCAGCTGATTGCTGATCCATCACCGCTGTTGCATCAGGCCCTGGGGTTGGAGGCCGGCTTGAAGCTTCCCGGTGGTCCCTGGCCTGGTTTTCTGCTGATGTGCGCTGGTGTGGGTTCGCCGGGCACCCTGAGCGAGGTGCTGCGCGGCTACACCGGAGATCGCTCCGCTGCCCAGATCTTCGACGACGAGGAGTGGGTTGAAGCGTTTCCTCTGCCGCGCTTCCGGGGTGCTCTGTTTCGCCGGGCCGGTGGTGCGGGATTTCAGCGACCGTTCGAGCTCGCCACCAAGCGTCTGCGCAATATGAATGAAGTGCTCCGCAACTGGCGCACGTATGTGCCCTGTGACGACCACATCACCCAGCGCGGCGCCACCGTGCTGCTCGATGCCGATGACAGCGTGATCTACTGCCACCGCGATCAAAGCCTGCTCGGCTACTCCGCCACCATGGAATGCCCCTTGGCGTTTCTGGACGCGGTTCTGTCTTAGGGCTGAGCTCAATCGGCTGTCTTCAACTGTCCTGTTTTCAACTGGCTGTCTTCAATGATTGGTGGGCTCGCGATACACCGCCAGGGCCGCCACCAAGCCGCCGATGAAGCCTGCGCTGTGGCCGATCCAGCTGACGCCGGCGGGGGAAACGCCGGGGATCAAGGCGATCAAGGCTGAGCCGTAGAGCCAGAACGCCACCAGGCCCAGGATGATGGAGAGGATGCGACGTTCCAGCCAGCCGATCAGCAGCAGGTAGCCGAGCAGTCCATAAACAACGCCTGAGAGTCCATGGCTGCGGGCCGGCCAGAACATGGCGACGGGAATGTTGATCAGCAGCACCGACAGCAAGACGCTCAGGTAATCGCGCATCCCCCGGCTGAGCACCAGCCAGCTCAGGGGCAGAAAGGCCAGGCTGTTGGAGATCAGATGCCCGAAGCCGGCATGGCTTAACGGCGCTGTGATCACCCCCCACCACGGTTGATCCGGCCCCATCGGCAGGTTCCACTGCTCCGCAAAGAGCAGTTGGTCGATCAGCTCCTGCCCCCAGGCCAAGGCCAGGATCAGCAGGGGAAGCAGCAGTCGAGTGCGCATCGTCTTGCGCCAATGACCACAATGATGACGCGGATGCTGAGCGGATGATCAGAAGCGACGTCGACGTTCTGGTGATCGGCAGCGGCATCGGCGGACTCTGTGCCGCAGGTTTGTGTGCCCGTGCCGGCAGAGAGGTGCTGGTGCTGGAAGCCCATCACCAACCCGGTGGAGCCGCCCATGGCTTTCAACGCCAGGGCTATCACTTTGAATCCGGTCCATCCCTCTGGAGTGGCCTGGGGCGTTGGCCCAGCAGCAATCCCCTGGCCCAGGTGCTGCGCGCGCTGGGGCAGAGCGTGGAGGTGATTCCCTATCGCAGCTGGGATGTGCTGTTGCCGGAAGGGGATCTGCGCATCGCCGTTGGGCACGACGATTTTGAGGCTGTGGTGCGCAGCCTGCGTGGCCCCGAGGTGGCCGCCGAATGGCGTCGCTTTGTGGAGGCGCTCCAGCCGATTGCCGCTGCTGCCGATGCTTTGCCCTTGCTGGCTTTGCGGCCTGGTGTGGATGGCATGGCGCAACTGCTGAAGCGCGGTGGACGCCTGTTGCCGCACCTTGCGGCGATGCGTCACCTCTCCGGTTCCTTTGGCCCCCTGGTTGATCGTCACCTCAGCGATCCCTTCCTGCGCCATTGGGTGGATCTGCTCTCCTTCCTGATCAGCGGCATGCCGATGGGAGACACCAACGCTGCAGCCATGGCGACGCTGTTCGGCGAGTGGTTTGAGCCGGATGCCCATCTCGACTATCCCGTTGGCGGCAGTGCTGCGGTGGTTGAGGCCCTGGTGCGTGGCCTGGAGGCCCATGGCGGCATCCTGCACACCGGCACGGCGGTGCAACAGCTGCGGGTGGAGGGGGACCGCGTTGTCGGTGTGACCCTGGCTGATGGAACGCAGATTGCGGCGCGGCAGGTGATCTGCAATGCCGACATCTGGTCCACCCTTGGACTGCTGCCGGAGTCCGTGGCGCCGAAGTGGCAGCGTCAGCGCCAGGCCACGCCGGCCTGCAACGGTTTCCTGCACCTGCATCTGGGTTTTGATGCCTCGGGGCTGGAGGATCTGCCGATCCACACCGTCTGGGTCGACGACTGGGAGCGCGGGATCGACGCTGAGCGCAATGCCGTGGTGTTGTCGATTCCGTCGGTGTTGGATCCCTCGATGGCGCCGGCCGGTCGCCATGTGCTGCACGCCTACACCCCAGCCAGCGAACCCTGGGAGATCTGGGCTGATCTGGAGCGCGACAGTGCGGCGTATCAGCAGAGAAAAAAGGAGCGATGCGCTGTGTTCTGGCGGGTTTTGGAACGCCGTATTCCCGACATCCGCGACCGCTGCGAGTTGATCATGGAGGGAACGCCGCTGACCCACAGCCATTTCCTCAATGTTCATCAGGGCAGTTATGGCCCCGCCCTATCAGCGGCTGAAGGTCTCTTCCCTGGCGTGACGACACCCTTGGCCAATCTCTGGCTGTGTGGTGCAAGCACCTTCCCCGGTATCGGCATCCCCCCCGTTGCAGCGAGTGGTGCGATGGCGGCCCATGCCGTCCTCGGCCGGGAGACGCAAAACAGTCTGCTGCGGGAGCTGGAGCTTTGAAGCAGCTGCGTCATAACCTCGTTTTGGAACACCGACGCAGTCCATGTCTTCCAACGCCCGGATCGATTCGCTGCAGCTGATGCTCACGGATCTGCGCATGCGCAACGAGCCGATCCGTCACAAAGCGGCGTTTCGTGGCTGCCAGCCGGAATTTCAGGCCTTGGTGAGTCGTTTGATCGAGCAACTGGAAGGGGAACTGCTGGACGAGAAGCAGCGCTCCCGTGAAGCCTCACGTCAGACCTGATCCTGAAAGAAGGTCGCGCCACTGCGCTTCCTGCACGGTGGCTTCTGGTTTTCCCTCCTGAGGGAAGCCGTTGAGGAAGTCCTTGTCTTGAGCGGGCTGGTAGGGCCCCTGTTTCAGCTCGAAAATCACGCTGTTGGCCTCCAGGGCCACCAGGGTGTGGAACTGATCTTCTGCAATCTCGATGCCGTGGGTGGGCCCGTGGCGCTGAGATGGAGCTGCTGCTGGATCTCGCCCTCGCTGTTGAACAGCAGCAGTCCGATGGCGCCTTGCAGCACCAGGAAACATTCGAAGCCTGTGCCGGAACCGTTGCGCCGGTGGCGGTGGGGCCGCACATAGGTGCCGGGCTGCAGCACGTTGAGGAAGCGTTGAACCGCATCCTGTTTCCGGTGGAAATTGTGGTTCAGGCGGAGGCGGGGATGCTGCCGGGCCTCGGCGGCAACCTGGGCGAACAGCTGCTGGTCGATGCGGCGAAAGGGTGAGGACGTCATTGGTTCGCCTCCGCTGCCGACCGGTAGGCGGCGGGGACGAGCACCAGAAACAGCAGCCACCACGCCAGCACACCCAGTGCCAGCGGAAGGCTGATCCAGAGGCGATGCAGCACTGCCCAGGACCCGCCGACCAACAGCACTCCCGTGGAGACGATCGACCAGGGCTGGCACCACCAGGGTTTCAGCGACCAGAACTTTGGCTGTTCCTGAGGCTTCAGCTCCGGCTGATCAGCGGAGGGCGTCGAGTTCACCGGCGGCTTGCATGGCGGCGAGATCGTCGTAGCCACCAATCACCGATCCGTCGATGAACACCTGGGGGAAGGTGGTCATTCCACTGCGCTGCTGCACGGCCTGGAAGGCTGCGTCGTCATTGACGGTGGTGACGGTGTGGGGCAGATCCAGGGTTCTCAGGATGCGCAGGGCTCGGCTGCACCAGGGGCATCCGGGCAGCACGGCGATCTCGATCTTTGGTGCTGCTGCTGCGGTCTGACGCGCGGGGCGGCCTTCGCGTTGCTCCAGCACGCCTATCAGGAGGTCGACGCCCTTCTGCACGATCGTGCCGGGCTCCAGATGGCCTCCCCACACCTGACAGGCCCCATCCGAGAGGCTCAGGTGCAGGTGAACGCCCTCGGGGGAAAAGGTTCCATTGAGGGTGATCACCTCAAGGTCGCCCTCCAGCACGGTGGGTTCCGCCTGGCCGGGGCATTGAAAGGACGCCTTGGTCAGGTTGCCGACCACGCCGAGAACAAAGCCGCTGATGCCATCCCGCTGGGCCAGTTCTTCGAGGCTGAGGCGCAGATCACTGCCGGGAGCAAGCTTCAGCGGCAGGGGTTGCATGGCGCCTCAAAAAGTGTGTCCAAGATTACGCAATCTCGTCTAGCACGATATCGTTTATGGGTTGTGAGCATATTTTCACTAAATCGTGTCTCTCCTTCAGGATCTGGTTCAGGAGTTGCAGCAGCGGATCGAGGGCCAGGCCGCGGCTCCCAGCACGGCTGCGGTGGCGGACGCCGCCGGCTCCGAGCGCATCAACGTCACCCTGCCCCGTGGGGTGATGGATGACCTCAAGCGTCATGCCCTCGCTGAAGGGCGCAGTTGCGGCAATCTGGCCGCCTATTTGTTGGAAGAGGCCCTGCGTCGCCATCGCCCTCTGGGCTGATTCGGCTGCCGCTTGGCCTCAATCCAGCAGCCGGTTGGCAATGGCTGCAACCCTCCCCTGCCGTTGCAATTTAAGAATGGAGACGTCCATGGGCGTGCGCAGGGGGCTCTCCGGTTTGATCACGAAGCCGTACGTCTCCTCCGACAGGGTGAAGGGGGCGAGGCGCAGGGCGAGGTCGGGATTGTTTTTGAGGTGGTAGCGAATGGCGGGTCGATCAAAGATCAACGCATCGGCCTGCTGCTCCACCAGTAGTTGAACGGCACTCCTGAGGCTGGTGGCGCTGACGATCCGCATGTCACCGCGTTGGGCCAGCTCCATGCCACTGGTGCCCTTCACCACAGCAACCCGACGGCCGTTGAGTTGTTCAGGAGCGCTGATGGCCGATTCGGTGGCACCGGAGAGGAACAGGGTGAACGCCGAGGCGAGGCTGGCGGTGAGGGACGACACCGCGATCAGGGAGATCACCATCCAGGCGCCGGTGATGCTTCGGCCGGTTCGTGTGATCGGGGCCTTGTCGCCGTAGCCCACCGTGGTCAAGGTCACCAGGGCAAACCACATGCCGCTGCTGATGCCCGGTAGCCACTCCTGTGGAAACTGCTCACTGTTGCGGTTCCGTTCTGCCAGCCAGATCAGGCTGCCCACCAGCAGCAGAACGCTGATCAGCACCAGCACCGAGGAGATCACCGCCCAGCCGAAGAACACCTGGACGCGGCTCAGGATCGACGGCGGGCGCATCGGCAGCAACACCCCCGACTTGCCCAGGTAGTAGGGCTGGGTGAAATCAACGCCCGGTATGGCCAATCGGCCTGAGGTGATGCTGATCGGGCCCACCAGTACGTCGATCTCACCCTCATCAACCGCTTCAATCCCGGCTTTGGAGGATGGCTGCGGAATCAGTTCGTAGCTGTAGTTGTTGTCTTCGGCGACGCGCCGCCAGATGTCGAGGCTGATGCCGCTGGTGGAGTCGCCGTCCTGCATCACGAACGGGGCGGAGCCGCTGATGCCCACCTTGAGCTCATTGGCCTGCAGGGGCAGTGCGCTGCCGAAGCAGGCAAGCGCCAGCACCACGGACCAGCGCCGGACCCTTCGCATCAGCGCTGTTCCAGACGACGCACGATCACGGCCATCGCCGCCAGGGAACCCGCCAGCGCGATCAGCAGGGCAATGGTCATGGAAGGCTCAGCTCAACGATGGTGCGCTCAGGTTGGCATCCCTGGCTCCGAGCAGCCAGTCAGCCACTTCCATCCTCAGGGCGTAGGCACATTCGAAACGGCCTTCCTCTTCCAGCAGGCTCAACCGTTGTTCGAGGGTGCGCAGGGTTGAACTCGCGAGCTGGTGTTGACCCTTGCTCCGCGCCACAATGAGTCTTCTGGAGGCCCACAAAGCTTGCGGCACGACGTCAGCCATCCAATGCAGCCAGCGCTACAGATCTGCGATCTGCACCGTTCATGACCGCATTGGAGTGGTCCTGGGGCGACAGCCCACTCAGGTTCCTCCCCCAGCGGGCCCTGTGGCGGGCTGAGGGGCGCGAACTGTTTGTTGCCGATCTGCATCTCGGCAAGGCCGAGGCGTTCCAGGCCCATGGCATCCCCATGCCCAGTGATGGGGATCAAGGAACCCTGAATCCGCTGCTGGAGCTCTGCCATGACTGGTCTCCTCAGCGCTTGTTTGTGCTGGGTGATCTCGTGCATGCCCGCATCGGCATCACCGCTCCCCTGCGCGAGACCCTGCTGGCCCTGCCCGATCTCTGTGGTTGCCCGGTGGTGCTGATCGGTGGCAACCACGACCAGGACAGCTGGATTGAAGGCTTGCCCCAGCAGCCTTCTCAGCGGTTGGGCCATCTCTGGTTGAGCCACATGCCCGAACGGGTGCCGGAGCCGGGGTTGTTGAACGTGTGCGGTCACCTGCATCCCACCACCCGGATTCGCAGCCGTTCCGATCAGTTGCGTTTGCCCTGCTTCGCCTTTGATCCGAATGGGCCGCGTTTGGTGATTCCTTCCTTCGGGCAGTTGACGGGAGGCCATGACTGCGGCGAGCGTTACCAGCAATGGCTGGTGGCCGAAGGCTCCATCGTTCCTTGGTTCGATCCAACCCCCAACAACCGAGAGCGAAGGATCGCGTGATTCAGCCTGCTGCGCCGCGACCCAGACCCCGCCTCAAGCGCAGGATCCGTCTGCGCATCCGTTGGCTGCTGCTGGCCATGCCGTTTGTGGTGTGCGGCGGCTTGATCGCTTTGGCGCCTGTGGCTCCCGAGCGCTCCGATCTTGAGGATCAAGCGGTTCGTTCGGCCCAGCAGCGTGGTCGGGATGCCAAGCCTTTTCGTTACATCCCCGACGATGAGGTGTACGCGTTGGATCTCGATCCACGGCGGGTGCGCTTCGGGCTGCTGGAGGGTTGGGATCGCGAACAGGACGCCTACCAGGACAGTGCTGCCCTGGCCTACGTGTCGGGCCCGATGTACGAGCGGCATGTGGACGACGACGGCCGTGAGATCACAGTCCCCCTGGGGGATCTGAAATTCGGCAATCAGGTCTGGCGCGGGCGGAACCGCTCGGCCTCACGCCAACGGGCCTTCGTCGGAATCCGCCACAACGGCAGCATTGATTTCGGCTACGGGGAGCTGACCGATGAGCGCAGCCGCATCTACGACACCTTCATCGGCGGCTTGCACAGCCTTTACAACGACATCGAGGCTCCGCCGGAGAGCTACAAGGGGGCCTACAGCATCAGCATGGGCCAGCGGATCCGCTATTACCTGCCGCGGATCCGCATGGTGATGGGCCTGCGTCAGGACGGTTACATGGAAGTGCTGATGAGCCGTGATGGCCTGACCCTGGAGCAGAGCAAAGACCTCGCCCGTCGCCGGGGCTATCTGGCGGCCTATATGCCCGACCATGCCTCGAAGAGTCGTTTGATCATCCCTGGGGTGAAGGGCTTCACCGAAGAAGATGCCAACTGGATCAGCGGTGGTGCCACCAGCTTTGTGCATGTGCCTTATCTGCTGCGGTTGAGCCCACGCCAGATTCCGCTGCAGGGCAATTTGATCGCGGGTCTGACGCCCAGGCTGGTGATGGATGAGGGCTGCGATGGCCCCATCGACTGTGTGTCGTCCTTTGGTAATCACCTCGCCGATCGCGCCCTGGCTGGCTTGAACCGGGTGATGGAACAGGGCGTTGAACCCCTGGCCCGGATGATCTGGGGGCCCTCCAACCTCACCAAGCCGGGCACGCCTCCGGATGCCGACGACTCCGGCGTTGATCTGGATCGTGCTCCCCTGAGGGAACCCCCGATCACGGCGGATCCTTTGGTGCTGCGTGAGCAGCCGGCTGTGATCCGGCAGCTGGAGCCGTCTGAACCCGATCCCGATGCCAGCTCAGATGACAGCTCAGACACCAGCTGGACAGAGCCGCAGCCGTTTGTGCCGTTGCCCCCCGATCTGCCGCCGCCGATCGTGCTCGATCAGCCGATGCTCAATCCCGCCGAGGTTCTCCTGGATGAGCCGGCTCCACCGGTGACGTCGCCGCCTGATTTGCCGCCCCTGTCGCCGGTGCCCCTCCCGGCTGATCGGAATTGAGCTTTGGACGCCGTTTGGACCTGGTGGTCGATCCCTAGCACCCAACGACGGGTGTTGGTGGCTCATCTCGCTCAGCCCCCGACGCGCGCTGAACAGCGGGCCTTGAGTGACAGCCTCACCTGCCGGCTTTTCGCTGATGCAGGCCAGCTGGTTGCTGCGGACGACATCGGCCGCACGATCTACGGCAAGCCGCAGCTGCGCGACTCCCCTCTGCACCACAGCATTTCCAACACCGGAATCCTCAGCATCGGGGTGGTGGGGCCGGATCCGATTGGCATTGATGTAGAAGCGCTGGACCGGCCGTTGCGGGTGGCGTCTGACCTGCTGAAGCGGCGCATGTTCGCTTCCGGCGCTGAAGCGACGGCCTGCCTGCAGCACTGGACGTTGATTCAGGCCTGGACGGCGAAGGAGGCCGTGTTGAAGGCAGCGGGTCTGGGGCTGGGCGGTGGACTCGCCAACGTGGCCATTGCGCCGGACGGGGCCGCGGCATGGCTGCATGGTTCGCGCTATTCCCTCAGCCTCTGGACCCAGGAGGGGTACAGCGTTGCGGTCGCTGAGGGCATCCGTGGCTAGAGGAAGGAATGGAGCATCGAACAACAGCGTGAGATCTCTTTTGCAGCAACGTCTCGCCGGAGCCAACAACTTTCAGAAGGCGTTGGTCACGTCTCTGCTCGCCTGGGTGGCCCTGGGGGTGTGGAGCTATCTGATCGTCGTGCCGATCCTTTCGGCTGTGGCGTTCCTCTGGCTCGGGGTGACGGGCTGGCTGGTGTGGCGGATCTGGCGCAAACCCTTGGGCTGAACCAGGGAATTGAAGTTCAACAACTTAGAGTTACTGCCGGTTTTGGTTCGTGTTCGGTGGAATTCACGGTGGTGATTCTGAGTGAGCAGGTTGGCTCCTACCCAAAAATCAACTGGACGGAATGGAAAGATCGCAACCGCAAGCAGATGAAGAGTCAGGGCGATGTGTGGTCGATGGCAACACTGTCTGGAGCCACGATCTGGGATTGTTTGGACAACAACAAGATCGACCGGCTTCACCTTGTGCAGTGGAAACCTGTTGATGACACGATGTATCAAGTCAGCCTGCCGCGCCGTTGAATTTTTCCTGTCAACGACTCGTTGATATCAATCCAAAAGCAAAAAAGCACCTGTTCGGTTTGTGCAGGTGCTTTTTGGTTGATGCCAAGGATGATCCTTCTATCTTTAAAGAATGAAGAGGAAAATCACAATGAACATGGAACCCAGTAGGAAGATCGAGTCGTCCTTCCGGTTGATATCGAAGGGCTCGTGGGGTTCTGGAATCATGGGGATGACTTCTGCAGCAGGCAAGCTAAAGGACTCAGCTGTTCGTCGGTGGTGCGATGCTGTTTCAATCGCGCGAATCTGTAAGCCGAGCCCCGTTCCATCGCTCACTCTTTAACACGTCTTGGAGTTGATCAACCGCAAGCTGCTTTGCATCATTCCAGTCGTGGTTTGAGAGTCTGATCAGATATTCGTGCTGAATGCCTGAGCCTCTTTGTCTTGATGTGATGATTGAAACGTCGTCGTAGGTGACGGGGAATGGGTTGCCGGCTGGTGCGCTAAGGGCAGCTTCTGCTGCGAACAACAGAAAATCAAAAATTACTGGATTGAAATATTCTTCGCTTGGCTCCAGGTCTCCACAAGCCAGCATTTGTTCTCTGGTTTGTGGTGTGTAGGTCACAAATGAAAAGCAGCAGGGATCACCGGTGGCTTGCAGGTAGAGCCCTTTGAACCGACGCGTGCTCATCAATCAGCCTGCCGCCAGATGGGAGAGTTGGGATCCCAGACGGGTTTGGCATACGTCCCTTTCAGTTGGCGTTGAGGCTGATCAATGCCCAGCTGGCCGTGGCATTGGCTTGCAAACTCAATCGAGTTTTTGTGGAATTCCGTCCAAGGAACCAAGGTTTTGCCATTCCAGATTGGCGGTAAGCCCGTCTCTTTAAGCGTCTGATCAAAGTCGTCAAAGTGGATCTGCAGTTGCTCGTCCGTGAGAACAGCTTCTGGCCTCGGAACCTTTAGAGACGTTTTGAAGGGAGCGCTCTCCATACATGCTTCGAATCTTTGGGTGAGTTCCGTTTGATGGCTCCAGGCCTTCTGTTGGACCACTCCAAAGACAACGAGGCCAATCAGCAAGAGGCCGATTCCGACGATCGCGCTGAGATGACGAACCGGCTCACTGCTGTTGTCCATTAGTTAGCCCCTCTCAGGCGAGCCTAAGAAGGCGTTTCTGTTTCGAGGACCCCCACCGACGGGTTCACCCGAGCAGACTGGAACTCCTTGTTTTGCCTGCGGATGCGAGTGCTTTTCATGGCTCTTCTCTCAATCGCTGCTTGTGCGCTGGTGTTGGCGTCTGGGGTCAAAAGTTCCGAGGGCTTCACGACCCATATCGGTTTGCGGCTGCCGCCAGCGGAGCTGGGTTGCGTCCAGTCAGGGCACGTTCAAACCGATGAGGGGCGCCGGCTCAGGGTGTTCAAGTGTCCGGTTTAATCAGCCATTAGCCGGCTTGGTCAGCTTGTAGAGGTTTAAGGCGAAAAGGGCCATGCCAAAGCTGCCGAACGCGATGAGCAGGTCTTGGGTGGTGAAGGCCATGACTCTCGTTACAAAACTTTGTTGACTAATGTAACGGAGGCGCAGGGATGCGTCGTCAAGTCGTTCCGAGAGGGCTGTGGGCGGCCCTCTTTTTTATGACCTACCCCTTTGGTGCCATTAAGACTGACCTCGAAAAAGCCTTCAGGCTTCCTGATGCTCCGCCGCTTGAGCAGCCTCAGAAACAAGACGCTGCCGAGCTGAGCGAGTCAGAACGGTCGACGGTTCTGTTTGAGCACCCCGGCGTCTGAGGCGTCCATACTCATGGCCCAGCAGAGGATCGATCCATGGCGGTGCTTGGGCGTCAGGCCATTCTTCAGGCTGTCGACGACGGCTTGATCGCGATCACGCCCTTCAATGCCGACCATGTTGGGCCTGCGTCCATAGACCTCACGCTCGGCTCCACGTTTCGGGTGTTCCGCAAAGTGCATGAAGTGATCGAAGTTCGCGATCACACCGACTACCGCGAATGCACCGACAAGCTGGAGATCCCAGAGGGCGGGCACATCCTGATCATGCCGGGGGAGACCGTGCTGGGGATCACCCGCGAACGGGTCATGCTCGGGCCAGGCCTATGCGGTTGGCTTGAGGGCCGCAGCCGTTTTGCTCGCCTCGGGCTGATGGTGCACATCAGTGCACCGTTCATGGGTCCGGGGATCGACAGTCAGCAGGTGCTGGAAATGAGCAACTTCGGTCCGGCTCCACTGGCGGTGGTGCCGGGCACACTGATCTGTCAGTTCATCTTTCAGCGCATGGATGGTGACGAGCACTACGCGGGCCGCTTCGCTGGGCAGAGCCAGAGCAGTTTTTAGGAGGGTTGACTTTCGTCATCCTGATTACCTCCTTTGAGAGGAATTACGAAACTCAACGTTGGTATCAAGCCGTTAACTCCCTGCACCGCAGTGGGTTTACATAACTCATCGGAGATGTACATCCTCCGCAATGTTTGCCCTTCCGGTTCTCTTTAGGTTTGTTCTGTTGGCGTTCGTCGGAGCAACCGTTGCATCTGTGGCTAACTCCAAAAAAGACTTTGCCTTGCTCGCTGGTGTTTTTCTGCTGGGTCTCGGAGCCCTAGAAGCAGTCCTTGCTTTCTTTGGTGTCTAAGCCTAGTGAGGAGCCTTGCTTGGCAAGCGAAGCCACACCCTTGAAAGGTGGCTTCGCTGCTCCGTGAAGGTGCAAATCAACTGGAGCACCTTTGTTGTAACTCCGGTGAATGATGGCTGGAGGCATCACCGGCTACCGCTGAACGCGGTTGGGCAATTTCAAGGTGTTTGAACATGGCTTGGATTGTCCGTGCTGAAGGACGTTCTCGGCATGGTTGCATCGAACGCCAAGGCAGCGGCTCGCACCAAGCGATTGACGACATTGGCTGCCTCTTGCTTGGTGAATTCAACCTGGGCGAATCAGCTGCTTGCTGAATGGAATGGACTGGAGCTGGTCCAAAAAGGGGAACAGGCCTTGATTGTTCCTCAGCGGCAGACCCTGGACTTGAAGCTCGAAGATGGGGTTATTGATCTCAGAGCTCTTCTTCTGCTTCTCCTTTGATCTGGCAATCACTTGTTGGGTAAGCCACGCAAAGCAGGGCAAAGCCTTTGGCGATCTGTTCGTCGTCCAGGAAGCTCTGATCCGATTGATCCAGAGAGCCACTCGTGAGCTTGCCCGCGCAGGTGGAGCAGGCACCGGCTCGGCATGAATAGGGCAGATCAGCACCAGCTTCTTCTGCCGCATCAAGGATGTACTGATCGTCGGCACAGGCAAAGCTGGAGGAGCCTTCCGATGTGGTGATCGTGATTTGATACGAAGCCATTGGTTCATTCAATGCATGCATCAATCAAAAAACCAATTGGATGCCTTCGCTGATGCATTCAAGGAAGACTTCGGGATCGATGTAGCAAGTCATACTGGATCGATTTTGATGTCATTGATCACTGATGTTTCAGGGCAGATTGATTGCTGATGAGGGTGTTTTGATTCAACCGCTCAACTCAGAACACCCCGGTTGCACTCAAGCAAATCAGGGTCGTGGCGAGCAGCACCCAGCCCACTAGCTGAAGCCATTGCGTGAGTGGAGTTCCCATGGCTTGTCAGTCGAGTGGGTCGTCCCAAAGGGGTGGTTCATCAAATTCTTCCAACAGCGAGTTGGCTTCTAACTCCTTGCCGGCCAGCAGCAGTTGAATCACTTGATTCCAGATGAATCGTGTCAGGCGTTCTGCCTCCTTGCCCTGATGCCCGGTCTCGAACTTGATCGGAGGCACATCACCTATGTCGTCGTGAAACCGTGAGATGAGCGACACAGGATGGAGCGCATCAACTGCTCCGTCGTAACTCTCCTGGTTCGACGGTTGGCGTATCAACTGACTCCGTTTGTTCGCACACGTTGAAAGCCAAACAAGGCCTCGCCATTGGCAACCCAACGGCGCATGCTCAAGGCATGCAAGCCAAAACATCGGAAGGCTTAGAGGTGCTCGCGGCTGTTGTTGTTACCGCCGGCCTGGTGGCAGGCAACCTCGTGCTGTTTTCGCCGTTGCGTGTGGACAACCGCGTGCAGCCTGTCCCGGCAGCGCAAACGGCTGAACGCCCTTAGCGTTTGAACACCCCGTTGCAGTCGCCTGGAGCAGGTTTCACAAAGCAGTGCCCCTCCGGCGACCAGTAGCCCAGGGCCGGAAAGGCCAGGCCTTGGGCCCGCGCTTCGGCATTCACCGCATCAACGCCTTGGGCCTGGATCAGCACGTTGCCCTCGCCATCCACCAGGTCAAGAAAATCCATTTCCTTGGTTTCAGCCGTGGGGTTCGCATGGCCTTGCAGGGGAACAACAGCCACCACGCAGGCCATTAGCAAAAAGCGCAACATCAGACTGACAAGGGAGCACGAAGGATCAGTTGGTGACAACCACCGGTGTGCCGACCTAGATGCGGTTGTACACCTGAATCACGTCGTCGTTCAGCATGCGGATGCAGCCCAGGCTGACAGCAGCCCGCAACTTCACCCAGTTGGGCCAGGCCGTGCCATGGATCGCGTATTCACCCGTGCCGATCTGCACATAGGCCACGTAGCGCACGCCCACCGGATTGTTCGGGCCGGGGGCAATGACCTTGCCTTTCTTGTGGTACACCGGTTGCGGATCCATTTTGGTCACCGCATAGCTGCCCGCCGGTGTCGGCGATTCCGGGGCACCAATGGCGACGGGGTACTTGCCAATCACCTTCCCATCGTCGAGCAGGGTGAGATATCGCTCTTTCAGGCTGATCTGGATGGAGGTCTCAGCCTGCGCCGGAACAGCGGCCATGCCGGCCAGGCCCAATGCTGCCGTCAACAGGAGCGAACGAAGCTGCATCGGTTTGCACAACGGGCGATTCCAATCATTTTGACCCAAAAAAAGGGGCTAGCTTCAGCCCATCGCTCGCCCGTGCCTGAACCATGACCCGCTGCTCTGGCATCAGCCGCGTCCTGGCCGCTGGGGCGGCGGCCCTTGTCTCGGCCCTGGCCTTGGACATGCCTTCGAGAGCGGGTTTCATGCCGGAACAGCTGGCGGGTTTTGAAGTCACCCACCTGCGCGGTGAAGTGAACGCCGTGCTGCCGAAGCAGAAGGTGATCGAGGTGATCGATCCGGAGGGGCACCTGGAAATCGTCACCGTCGGCATCGACATGGCTCCCCTGCGGCTACGCAAGGGGGATCGTGTCGACGTCTCCTTGTTGGATGGCCTGGTGGTGGATCTGGAGCGCAGCAAAGCAACAGCGCTGAGCTTCGATCGCGAAGACATCATCATGCCGATGGACATGGGTCCGTTGAAAAAGGGCATGCGGGTGGCTCTGGCCTCCGGTACAGCGCGGGTGGTGAAGCTGTCGTCTACCGACCGCAGCCTCAGCCTGATGGGACCGCTCGGCGGCATCCACAACCTCGATGTCGTCATGCCCAGTGACGATCCCAGTGACGACGATCTTTTCCCTGCGCTGCAGGCCGGGGATCTGGTGGATTTCCGTTTGATTCAGCCCGTGGCGGTGGGCATCGATCGCGTTGCCATGTCTGCTGCCAAAGCAGGTGCGTCGACGTCGCCACCGTTGCTCAATGCTGCGGCTGATCGCCGCACCAGCCTCAAGGCTGAACTTCTAGAGGCGTTCGAGCTCTCGCAGGTGCAGGGCACGCTGCTGCAGTTCAAGCCGGATCAACAGGTGATGGAGCTGAAGAGCCCCTATGGCCACACTCTCCTGATCACCATGGGCGTCGGGCTCAACACAGCTTCAGTCAGCAACGGTGATGAGGTGATCGTTGATGTTCTGGATGGCCTCGTGGTGGACCTGCGGAAAAGTTCCGCCAAGGGCCTCAGTTTCAAGCGAGAGGACGTGATCCTTTCGGAGGATTTCGGTGAACTGCGGAAGGGTGCCCGCGTGTCGATGGGCACCGGTACGGCGGAGGTGGTGAAGGTTTCGGAGCAGGACCACGAACTCAGCCTGCGCGGTCCTTTCGGAGGGATCCACAACCTCGATGTACGCCCTGGGGGCAATGGCGATCCCATCACCCAGCTCAAACCGGGTGATGTCGTCAGCTTCCGATCGATTCAACCCGTCGCGATCGGGATTCGGCCGGCTGGCTGAATCAGCTCTCTTGATGGGAGGCAAGGGCACGCACCACGTCTCCGCGGGTGATCACGCCGATGGGGAATTTGTTTCTGTCCAGCACAAACAGGCGCTGCGTGCCCCTTTCATGCAGCTGGGATGCCGCTTTGGGCAGCGGTAACTCCGTACCGCAACTGTGGGAGTCCTTGCGCATTAGGTCGCTCACCTTGGTGCCGAGCACCTGGTGCACCTGCTTGTCCCAGTTCAAGGGATTGCGCAGGTAAATCACGCTGTCCAGCAGCATCACGTACGGGCCGGCATCCACACCGCTCTCCCGCACCATCAGATCCTGCTCCGTCAGTTCGCCGATCAGACGACCCTCCGCATCCACCACCGGCAGACCACTGACGTGGTGGTCGCTGATCATCTGCACGGCCTGCTGCAACGGCGTGTCGGGCGTGACAGTCAGCACCGGCTGGGTCATCACATCAGCCACCGTGAGCTGCAGGACCATGATCGAGGTTCAGCTCCCCGCATTTTGAGCGTTGTTTCTGTCTTTGCGTTCGATTGCCAACGGACTCACCGTGGCGCGAGCCGTTGCCGGTTTCCCGCTGATCCTTGCCCTGCAGTTCGGCTGGCAGGGCTGGGCCTGGTGGTTGCTGCTGTTGGCCGGGCTCAGTGATGCGGCCGATGGCTGGTTGGCTCGGCGCGCCGGGGGTGGCAGCAGCTGGGGCGCCCGCCTCGACCCACTAACCGACAAGGTGCTGATCGCGGCACCTTTGCTCTGGCTGGCGTCGTCCGCTGTGCTGCCGCTCTGGGCGGTCTGGTTGTTGCTGGCCCGTGAATTGCTGATCTCGGGCTGGCGCTCCCAGGCCACCGATGGTGGGCCGGCCTCGCTGTCGGGCAAAGCCAAGACGATCCTTCAGTTCCTCAGCCTGTTGCTGATGCTCTGGCCCTCCGGCTGGATCGGTTCACCCGGCCTTCAGAGCCTGGGCTGGTGGTTGTTCTGGCCCTCCCTTGCCCTGGCTCTGAGTTCAGCATTGGGTTACATCACGCCCCGATCAGCGCCTTGTCAGAACTGAAGTCGGGCGAGGCGGTTGGGTTCTTGGCGTAGTCGTTGCTGTAGCTGTCGGCCAGCCCCTTGGCCAGATCGAAGCTCGGTTGCCAGGCCAGTTCGCGTTCCACCCGGGTGATGTCGGTGAGGAAGTGATTGAGCCGCAGCGGGAAGGCCTTGCGGGCCTTGGGGTCCAGATCACTGGGGTTGAAGCTGCGCAGATCGAGGCCGTCGGGATCGCGGCCGCAGGCCACGGCTGCTGCGCGGATCAGGCCCCGGAAGCTGATGCCCTGCTTGCCGGAGCAGTTGTAGATCCGGTTGGCTGCAGCATCCACGTCGATGCAACGGGCCATCGCTTCGGCCAGATCCTCCACATGGCCCAGCTGGGTGATCGTGCTGCCGTCACCGGGCAGCGGAATCGGGCGGTTGTGAACGATGCGATCGAAGAACCAGCGTTCCACCGGGTTGTAGTTGCCCGGGCCATAGATGTACGTGGGCCGGAAGCTGGTGAAGGGGATGCCTTCATTGCGCAGCCAGGCTTCGGTGTCGGCCTTGCCGGCGTGACGGCTCTGCGGATCGGTGGGGCTGGATTCATCCAGGGGCCACTGCTCTGAATCGGCGTACACCCCAGCGGAACTCACATACACAAAGCGATGGCTGGGGGCCCCGGTGATCGCCACCACGCGGCTGCTGTCCTCCTGCTTGCGTCCGGAGCTGTCGACGATCACATCGAAGCTGCGGCTCTGCAGCGCGCTCAGGCCTTCATCGCTGCTGCGGTCTCCACAGAGGTGTTCCACGCCGGCGGGGACGGGGTTCTTGCCGCGGGTGAACAGGGTGAGTGCATGGCCCTGGGCCAGCAGGCGGGCCACCAGGGGCCGACCCACGAAGCGGGTTCCCCCCATCACCAGGATCTTCATGCACTTGTGCCCTAAAAGCGCAGTCATTGAAGCGTGGCGCTGCAGGATGGTGGGTCTCTGGCCCGACCCCGATGGAGATCATTCCCGCCATTGATTTGCTTGATGGAGCCTGCGTCCGGCTTCACCAGGGGGATTACGACCAGGTGACCCGATTCAGTGAGGATCCTGTGGCGCAGGCCCTCAGCTGGCAGAGCCAGGGGGCAACCCGTTTGCACCTGGTGGATCTCGATGGCGCCAAACGCGGTGAGCCGATCAATGACGCAGCGGTGCGGGCCATCACCGCCGCCCTCGATATCCCTGTCCAGCTCGGTGGTGGTGTGCGCTCGCTCGAGCGCGCCGAAGAATTGATCGCCTGTGGCCTGGATCGGGTCATCCTCGGCACGGTGGCGATTGAACAGCCAGAGTTGGTTCAGAAGTTGGCCCAACGCCATCCCGGCCGCATCGTGGTGGGCATTGATGCCAACGACGGCCGGGTGGCCACCCGGGGCTGGATCGAGCAGAGCGATGTTCTGGCCACCGATCTGGCCAAGCAGTTCAGTGCCGCCGGAATCGCGGCGATCATCACCACCGATATCGCCACCGATGGCACCCTCGCCGGCCCCAACCTGGAGGCCCTGCGAACCATGGCGCAATGCAGCGCTGTTCCGGTGATTGCCTCCGGTGGCATCGGCTGTATGGCCGACCTTCTCTCGCTTCTGCCCTTGGAGCCCCTTGGTGTGACGGGGGTGATCGTCGGCCGAGCCCTCTACGACGGCCGTGTCGACCTTGCGGAGGCCATCGCCGCCTTGGGTGAGGCAAGGCTTCAAGACGTCACCGCCGTGGCGGCAGACATCGCCTGAGCTGGCCTAGGGCCTTATGGTTGAGGGAGCAGGCACCTTCTGTGGTAAGTGCAGCCGCCGGCAAGATCAGCACGCCGTCCCCCGAGGGCAGCTTGCAGGAGGTGTTTGAGCAGTGCCGGCGGCTGGGCATGCGCCTCAGCCGTCAGCGGCGCATGGTGCTCGACCTGCTCTGGAGCGAGAAAAGTCACCTCAGCGCCCGCGACATCTTTGAACAACTGAATCTGAGGGGGCGCAGCATCGGCCACACCTCGGTGTATCAGAACCTCGAGGCCCTGCAGTCGGCTGGGGTGATCGAGTGCCTCGACCGCGCCAGTGGTCGCCTGTAAGGCTACCGAAGTGATCCCCACAGCCATCTCACCTGTCTGGACAGCGGTTCGATCGAAGACATCGACGTTGTTCTTCCCGACGACCTGTTGCGTCAGATCGAACAGCGCACCGGCTTTCGCATCGAGTCGTACACCCTGCAATTGAACGGCCGGCGCACCCTGGAGAACTGAGCAGAAGCTCGTTACCTTGAGCCCAGCTGTTTTGTGTTCAACCCTTGGTCTCCCCTTCGCCGGTGCGGATGTTGCTGCTCGCTCCGGATTTGCTCGGGGAGTCGCTGGCGCTGAAACTCACCTCCGCCAGGGACGATTGGGAGGTGGTGCTTCGCCCTGAGCGCCTGACGGGAGCCCCCGCTTTGGTGATCTGGTCGATCGACACTGTGGCCTCATTGGAGGCGATTCAACAGGAGCTGTTTGCCCTGCAGGAGCGCTGGCAGCCCGCCCCGGTGCTGCTGCTGCTGCCCAGCGACCTACGCCTGTCGCGGGAGCAGCTGCTGGAGCTGCCGGCGGCCGGCCTGCTCCAGAACGTCGACGCCCAGGGCCTGCAGAACGCCATCGAAACCCTGTTGCAGGGCGGACGCGACATTCGCCTGGAGGCTGCGTCGGAGTCCCGGGGCCAGGAGCAGACCATGGGCCTGGGCCAGTGGTTGTTGGTGAGTGGCCTGCAGCAGGTGAGCCGCGACCTGCAGGGGGTGGAGGCTCTCCTCAATCCACCCCCGGAACATCCGTTGCTGTTCCTGCTGCTGCAGGGGCGCCGCCGCGAATTGCGCTTCGCCAAGGGCTTGTTGCTCTGGCTCTGGGGGCCGCTACAGATGGGCCTCGAGCACGCCGAACCCTTGGGGCCCTCCTTGTCTAGCGATGGATCACCCACCAACACGGCGATCAGCCTGCGTGAACGCAATGCCGTTGCCGTATGGGATGCCATCCGCGACCGCATCGATGCATCGGTTCAGGCTGGATTGACCAATTCCACCGGCCGTCTGCTGGCGATTGAGGGTCTGCATCCTGATCGCCGCCGGGAGTTGCTACTGGCCCTGTTGCAACAGCTTGATCAGGTCTTGCAGCGCCTGCGCAGCCGCCAGGACGGCATAGCGATGGCCCAGGCCTGGGATTCGTTGCAGCCCGAATTGCGCCAGCAGGCCATCACTGCTCTGGCCGGCAGTTACGTCCAGATCCCCTGTGACGGCGAGCTGCAGCCGGTTGTGGCGTCCCTGCTCAGCCGTGCTGATCTCACCGGTGCAGACGGCGAGCTGCCTGATCCAACGGTGATGCTGGCGCCGCTGGTGGCTGATCAACCGATGCTGGTGAATGGCCTGCTGCTGCCGGCCGATGACCCCAGGGCCTTCCTGCAACTGGAAACCCTGGTCAGCAACTGGCTGGTGAGGACGGCGGAACTGATTGGTGCTGAATTGCTCGATGCCTGTGGTGACTGGCCGGAGCTGCGTCGTTATCTGCTGCGAGATCCCCTCCTGGCGACCCGGGAACTCGACCGCCTCAGAAACCGCTTGAACACCCAGCTGCGCTGGGCGGATTGGGTGGAGCGTCCGATTCAGCTTTATGAAAGCCAGCGCACCCTGTTTCAGTTGCGCTCCGGTCGCATCGAACCGCTGCTGCTGACGGAGCCTCGCGACAAGGAGCTCAATCAGCTGGGTTGGTGGCAGCGGCAGGTGGCCTTGCTCTTGGAAGCCCGGGATGCCCTCGCGCCCCAGGTGCAGGCCCTGGTGCGCCGCATCGGCGACCTTGCCGTGATCCTGCTCACCCAGGTGCTGGGTCGTGCCATCGGTTTGGTGGGGCGGGGCATCGCCCAGGGGATGGGACGCAGCTTCGGCCGCGGTTAGGCCCCTGGGTCCACAATGGCGATCCGCTGCTTCGGCTTGATGCTTGCTTTGGTGCGCTGTCTGATCACCGTTTCGATCGCGCTGCTGCTCCATGTCGCACCAGCCGCCGCTGTGTTGAACAGCGACAGCTACGACGGCAACATCTATGCCCTCTATGCCGGCAACGGTTCATTGGTTCCTCCCGCCAGCACCCTGGAGGAGTCCCTTGCTGAGGGACGCACGGCCGTGATCGTTTACTACCTGGATGACAGTGCCGTGAGCAAACGCTTCGCTCCGGTGGTGTCGGAACTGCAACGGCTTTGGGGCCGCAGCATCGATCTTCTGCCGCTCTCCACTGATCCGCTGCAGGGCCGTGAAGCGCTGGGAGCCGGTGATCCAGCCACCTATTGGTCTGGAACCATTCCGCAGGTGGTGGTGATCGGCACCGATGGCCGGATTGTTTTCGATCAGAACGGTCAGGTTTCCCTGGCGGCGATCAACGACGCCATCAGCGCCTCCACCGGTCTTCCTGCTCCTGAACTGGGGCGCATTGATCAGGAAGGCAGCTTCAACGAAGTGAACATCGAAGTCACCGCCAACTAAGCCGCCCACCGCCATGGCGCCTACGCTGCCGGCCAGTTGTCCCGGTCGCTGAGCCGGATCCGCTGTGTCGCTGCTGCTTGCTCCGCTCGGCCTTGGACTTGCTGTGGCCTGGCTGGAGCTCCGCCATCGCCTCAGACCGGCCTCACCGTTGCGGATGACCCCGCCCGACTGGCGTGTGGATGATCTGGGCGGGCGGCTCCGCATCGAAGGTGTGCTGGAGATCAGCAACCCCCACCCCCGCATGGAGGTCTTTGTGCCGGAGCTGCGGGTCGAGCCCGTGCTGCTGGGCTCCTCCGACCCCGCCGGCCTGGAGGTGAAAACGCGGATCATTGCTGACCATCCCGACGAGGAGACCCGCGCAGACGGCTACTGGGCGGCCTACATCGTCAAAGGACGCAAGACCACCCGTGCCCGGGTCTCGATCGAGATCACCGGGCCGACGCCATCGGCCCGGGTCGACAGCCTCTGGGTGGATGTCCAGTGGGTCAATTACGGACCCTTCGGTCGCCTGCAGCGCCGTCAGGGTGTGCTGGTTCCCCTCACCCGTCCTGAACCCCTGCAGCCCGATCAAGCCCACTTCCGCCAGGGGGAAGGCTGCCGTGTGTTGCCCCTTCGCACCCACCTGCTCGGGCCCCTGGATGACGCCATTGACGTCCTGCGCACCTATGCCGCCGACCTGGTGCAGCCCGGCGACATCCTCACCATCGGCGAAACCCCCGTGGCTGTGATCCAGGGGCGCTACCGCCATCCCAGTGAGGTGGAGCCCGGCATGGTGGCGCGTCTGGCCTGCCGTGTGTTCCACCCCACCAGCAGCTTGGCCACGGCCTGCGGCATGCAGACCTTGATCGATCTGGTGGGGCCCACCCGGGTGCTGGCCGCCTGGATTGGGGGGCTGCTGATGAAGCTGGTGGGCATCCCCGGTGGCTTCTATCGCCTCGCCGGCGACCAGGCCCGCTTGATCGACGACATCACCGGTACAACACCGCCCTACGACCAGACCATTGTTCTGGGGCCATCCCGGGCTGAGCAGTTCTGCCGTGATGCCTCCGCTGAACTCGGGGTCGACGTTGCCATCGTCGATGTCAACGACCTCGGCCGCGTGAAGGTGCTGGCCTCCAGCCCCGGTTGTGACGAGGGCTTGCTGGGCCGGGCCCTGCGCCCCAACCCCGCTGGCAATGCCAATGAACGCACTCCCATGGTGTTGGTGCGGCCAGGCCTGGAATGAGCGATACATTGTGATCAGTTGGGGTTGGAGGGTGTCCGGTGACAGAACCCAAGACCACCTCCATCCGCATTGAGCCCCTCAATCCGGCCCATCTGGCGCAGTGGGGGCAAAACGGCCCGCTGGATCAGCTCTCACGCTTTCAGGGCTTTCTGATCGGTGAATGGCTCTCAAGAGTTGAGCAGCGCTTTCCTGATCTGCTCCCAAGCCGCTCGCCCCGTTGCCTGATCGCCATTGCCGGAGATCGTCCGGTGGCAAGTGTGGTGGCCCGGCCGTTCAACCGTCGCGGCAGCTGCTGGATCCTCCATTTGCCGGAGCTGCTGGGTCCGCTGGACGATCAAAGCCATCGCACCATTCAGCAGTCCCTGCTTCAGCAGGCTCTGCAGTCCTGGACGGCCCAGATCTGCAGCTGGGTGATCCGCTGCCCGGCCACCGATGCCGATGCCATTGCCCTGTTGCGGGAGCTGGGCTTTCAACCGCTCCGCCCGTATCAGTGCTGGTGTCCACCAGGGACTGAGCTTGAGCCATCAAGCAGCGATCAGCTGCCTGCGGGTCTGCGCTGGGCGGCCTTGAACCGCCGCACTGCCCAGTTGCTCTGGCCGATCGAGCAGGGCGGTAGCCACAGCCACCTGCGTCAGATCACTGACCGCCATTGGCTGGATTTGCTGGATCGGAACGGCCCCGGTTGCGGCGTGCTCATGGCCGGAGACGCTGTGTTGGCGGGCTGCATCCGCCTACCCGATGCGGGAGAGGCCGGCGTTCTTGAGCTCATGCGCGATCTCGCCTGGGATCCCCGGCTGGATCAGGCCCTTCCGCATGTGTTGAACGGGATCCTTCAGCGCGGCCGCCCCCGCGGGCTGCTCACGGCTTTTGACGATGCACCCCTGAGCCGGATCCTGGAGGCGGCGGGCTGGACCCGCGGCGATGAGCAGCTGCTGCTTGGACGCAGCATGTGGCGGCGTCAATCACCCCAGCGCAACCTGCAGCTGACCCGATCGCTTGATCAGGTTCTCGGTCGCTTACGGCCCCAGGGCACACCCCTGCCCACGCCAAGCCTGGGTGATCGGCACTGATGCGGCCCCGTCCCTGTTCGATCCTCAGCCTGGATGTGGGCCGGCGGCGCATCGGCCTGGCCGGTTGCGATGCCCTCGGCATCAGCGTCACGCCCCTCGCTGCCCTGCGCCGCGGTCGCTTTGATGCCGATCTGGTCGTTCTGCGGGCTCACTGCTGCGAACGGTCGGTGCAGGGGCTCGTGGTGGGCTTGCCCCTGGATGCCGCGGGCCAGCCCACGGCCCAGGCGGAGCATTGCCAGCGTTATGGCCTGCGCCTGGCTGCCGCCCTCGATCTGCCCCTGGCCTGGGTGAATGAACACAGCAGCACCTGGGCGGCCGGTGAACATTTCGGGCTGACGGGCGACCGCAGCGGACGTCTCGACAGTGCAGCCGCCGCCCTGCTGCTGGAGCAGTGGTTGGCGGAGGGTCCGGAGCTCAAACCGGCCCAACAGACTGCGTCAAGGTCGGGCGCCGGGGCGAGCGATGGTGGATCCTGAGCCCAGTCAGAGCCGCGTCGATGTCTGAGTCGGGCCCCGGTAAGAGCAGCGATCACCCCACCCTGCTGGTCCGCGACCGCGAGGGCCATGACCTGCTGTGTTTCCTCGAGCATCTGATCCCCATCGAGGGGCAGGACTACGCCCTGCTCTCGCCGGTTGATACACCGGTCTCGCTGTTTCGGCTCAATGACGATGCTGAGCCGGTGCCGATTACGGAAGTTGCCAGCAGCGAGCCGATTCTCTCGGTGGCTGATGTGGTGCTCCAGGAGCACGATCTGGTTCTGGTGCGATCGGCGATCACCCTCACCGTCAGTGGTGAATTGGAGGAGCCGGATCAGGACGAGCTCGACGAGCTGGAGGAGGACGACGACGTTGATGAGGACGCCGAGACCTTTGAACTGCTGGTGAGCTTCATGGTTGAAGCGGAGGAATACGGCCTCTACATCCCGCTCGATCCGTTCCTGGTGTTGGTGCGAATGGTGGATGGCCAGGCCGTGCTGCTGAGCGACGATGAGCTCGATCGCATTCAACCCTTGATTGAGGCGGAACTGGAGGAGCGTGAATGGCCGGATTGACGGCACAGCACTGGTTGATCCCCGATTGGGATCCCCATCTCACCATCGCCCAGCTTTCGCTTCCCCACCTCACGGCCCATGGCCTAAAGGCCGCCGTGATTGACGTCGACCGAACCCTTCTGCCCGGTCGCGACGTGACCCTCCCAGGGCCGGTGCGCGACTGGCTGGTGGATGCCGGCCGCCGCCTGCAATTGCATCTGTTCAGCAACAACCCCTCCCGCGAGCGGATTGCTGCTGTGGCGGATCAGCTGCAGGTCAGCTTCACCTTTGGTGCCGGCAAGCCCCGCCGTGGTGCCCTGCGCAGCGTGGTTCGTGATCTTGCGCTGCCACCGGAGGCGATCGCGATGATCGGCGACCGCCTGTTCACGGATGTGCTCTGTGGCAATCGAATGGGGCTCTACACCGTGCTGGTGCGCCCGGTTAGAGAGGACGGCAAGCCCTGCAGCCATGACCGGGTGCAGCGGTTTGAACGCGCCATGGCCCGCGTGATGGGGGCGCCTTCAGCATGACCCTGTGGGTCGTGAAAATCGGCACCAGCCTGCTTCGGGGGGAGACCGCTACCATGATTGATGGCTATGCCCGCTGCTTCGCAGGGGCCATGGACCGCGGTGATCAGGTGGTGCTGGTCACCAGTGGTGCCGTCGGGCTGGGCTGCCAGAAGCTGGCCCTCACCAACCGACCCGACACGGTGGTGGCCCTGCAGGCGGCTGCAGCCATTGGCCAGGGGGCGTTGATGGCGCTCTATGAACGGTCCATGGCCCGCCATGGTCGTTCCGTGGCCCAGGTGCTGCTGACCCGCTCCGACCTGGCCGATCGCCGTCGCTACCAAAATGCTTCGGGCACCTTGCGGCAGCTGCTGAGCTGGGGGGTGCTGCCGGTGATCAATGAGAACGATGCCCTTTCGCCGGCTGAGTTGCGCTTCGGCGACAACGACACCCTCTCGGCGTTGGTGGCCGCCGCCGTTGAAGCGCAGCAACTGATCCTGCTCACGGATGTTGATCGCCTCTATTCCTCGGATCCACGGGTTGATGCCAACGCCGAACCGATCTCGGATGTTCGCCACCCTCGGGAGCTGGACTCGTTGGAACAGGGGGCCGGCGACGGGGGGCGCTGGGGCACCGGGGGAATGACCACGAAGCTGGCGGCAGCCCGCATCGCCACCGCCAGTGGCATCACCGTGCAGCTCGCCGACGGCCGCGATCCCGCTCGCCTTGAGGCTTTGTTGCAGGGAGAACGGGGAGGGACGGTGTTTCATCCCCACCCTGAACCCCTGGGCAATCGACGCAGTTGGCTTGCCCATGTGCTTCGACCCGAGGGTGAACTGCAGCTGGATGCGGGAGCCTGTGCGGCGCTGCAGCACCGTGGTGCGTCCCTGCTGCTGGTGGGTGTGACGGCGGTGCGGGGTGACTTCGCCGCCAATCAACCCGTTCAGTTGCTGGACCCTGATGGTGAGGATCTGGGCCGTGGCCTCTGTTCGATGGACAGCGACCAGTTGCGGGCCGCGATGAATGACCCATCTCCCGGAGAGTCCTCTCCGGTGGTGGTGCATCGCGATGGCCTGGTGCTGCGCAGCCGTTAACCACGTCTACGATCCGCCGGACTGCCCTGGCCTCCATGCGTTTCAGCACCCTGATCAAGGTTCTGCAGACCGGTGATGCAGGCCTGCGTTGGAGCCAGCCGGGGTTGGACCCATGGGTTGAGGGTGCCGCTTCCCTCGATCAGGCCTCAGCGGCGCAGCTCAGCTTTCTGGAGAAGGGCAACGCCCTCACGGCGGCTCTGGGCGCCAGCGGTGTGGGTGCCCTGTTGCTGCCCGACCAACAGGATTTGATTGATCTGGCGTCGCAGCGTGGCATCGCCTTTGCGGTCTTCGCCGATCCGCGTCTTGCCTTTGCTGAAGCCCTCGATCAGTTGCATCCCCGCCGCCGGCCCTTGGCGGAGATTCACCCCTCGGCAGTGATCGATGAACGAGCTGTGGTCGGGCCCGGCACAGCGGTGGGCCCGCGGGTCTGCATCGGGGAGGGAAGCCGTCTTGGCGCCGACTGCATCGTTCACCCCGGGGTGGTGATCTACGACGACGTGGTGGTGGGTGATGGCTGCGAGCTGCACGCCAATGCCGTGCTTCACCCCGGCAGCCGACTCGGCCGTGGCTGTGTGGTGAACTCCAATGCCGTTGTCGGCTCCGAGGGATTCGGCTTTGTGCCGACGGCGAAGGGCTGGCGAAAAATGCCGCAGACCGGCCAGGTGGTTCTTGAGGACGGTGTTGAGGTGGGTTGCGGCACCACCATCGATCGCCCGTCCGTTGGAGAGACCCGCATTGGTGCCGGCACCAAGATCGACAACCTTGTACAGATCGGCCATGGCGTCACCACCGGCCGTGGCTGTGCCTTCGCCTCCCAGGTGGGCATCGCTGGGGGAGCTCAGATTGGCCAGGGGGTGATCCTGGCGGGCCAGGTGGGGGTCGCCAATCGCGCTGTGGTCGGAGACCGCGCCATCGCCAGCTCCAAGAGCGGCATTCACGGTGAGGTGGCCCCTGGAGTGGTGGTGAGCGGCTATCCCGCGATCCCCAACCGTCTCTGGTTGCGCTGCTCCGCCACTTTCAGCAAATTGCCGGAAATGGCCAAGACCCTGCGGGAGCTCAAGCGGGACACCCCTCAGTAACCTCAGCGGTCGACCTGCCGCACCGCATCGTCATGGCTCAGCACCGCGTTGTTCTCCTGCCCGGTGATGGCATCGGCCCCGAGATCACCGCTGTCGCCCGCCAGCTGCTGGAGGTGGTGAGCCAGCGCCATGGCTTTTCGCTGAGCTTCGAAGAACAGCCCATCGGCGGCAGTGCCATCGATGCCACCGGTGAGCCGCTGCCCGCCAGCACCTTGGAAGCCTGCAAGGCAGCCGATGCGGTGTTGCTGGCAGCCATCGGCAGCCCCCGTTTCGACAGCCTCCCCCGCGAGAAACGCCCGGAAACCGGCCTGCTCGGCCTGAGAGCCGGCATGGAGCTGTTTGCCAATCTGCGGCCGGTGAAGATTGTTCCGGCCCTCATCGATGCCAGCAGCCTCAAGCGTGAGGTGATCGAGGGGGTGGACCTGATGGTGGTGCGGGAACTCACCGGGGGGATCTACTTCGGTCAGCCCAAGGGACGCATTGAGACCGAGGGGGACGAGCGCGGCTTCAACACCATGACCTATTCCGCCTCGGAGGTGGATCGGATCGCAAAGGTGGCCTTTGAGATCGCCCAGGAGCGGCGGGGCCGGCTCTGCTCGGTGGACAAGGCGAATGTGCTCGATGTGAGCCAGCTCTGGCGGGACCGCGTGGATGCCATGGCGCCCAGCTACGGCGCTGTGGAGGTGAGCCACATGTATGTGGACAACGCGGCGATGCAGCTGGTGCGTGATCCCCGTCAGTTCGATGTGCTGCTCACCGGCAACCTCTTCGGCGACATCCTCAGCGATGAGGCGGCGATGCTCACCGGCTCCATCGGCATGCTGCCCTCCGCCTCCCTCGGCAGTGAGGGCCCTGGTTTGTTTGAGCCTGTGCACGGTTCAGCTCCCGATATCGCCTGTCAGGACAAGGCCAATCCCATGGCCATGGTGCTGTCGGCCGCAATGATGCTGCGCATCGGCCTCAAACAGGCCGCGGCTGCCGATGATCTTGAGGTCGCTGTGGATGCCGTTCTGGCCGGTGGCTTCCGTACGGGTGATCTCATGGCAGAAGGCTGCACCCAGCTGGGTTGTCGCGCCATGGGTGAGCAATTGCTCAAAGCTCTGTAAGCCAGAGATTGGTGCAATTGGGCCCTGATCTGGCAGGATCGCCGGGCCCGTAGTCCCTGCGTCGATGTCGAAGCGTCATCCGGTTGTCGCTGTTACCGGTTCTTCCGGAGCTGGAACCAGCACCGTCAAGCGCGCCTTCGAGCACATCTTTGCGAGGGAAGGCATTACCCCTGCAGTGGTGGAAGGCGACAGCTACCACCGCTACGAGCGGATGCCCATGAAACAGGCCATGGCGGATGCCCTGGCCAAGGGTGAGAACTTCTCCCACTTCGGCCCTGAGGCCAACCTCTTCGACAAGCTCGAGGAACTGTTCCGCACCTATGGCGAAACCGGTGCTGGTCAGAAGCGCTACTACCTCCACAGCGTTGAAGAAGCGGCTGAACACAACGCCCGTCTGGGCGTCAACCTTGAGCCGGGTCAGTTCACGCCTTGGGAAGACATCCCGACCGGCACTGACGTGCTGTTCTACGAAGGTCTTCATGGCGGTGTGAAGGGCGAGGGCTACGACGTGGCCGCCCTGGCCGACCTTCTGGTGGGTGTGGTGCCGATCACCAATCTCGAGTGGATTCAGAAAATCCACCGCGACAACGCTGAGCGTGGTTATTCCGCTGAAGCGATCGTTGACACGATCCTGCGCCGGATGCCTGATTACATCAATCACATCTGCCCGCAGTTCAGCCAGACCGACATCAACTTCCAGCGTGTTCCCACCGTGGACACCTCCAACCCCTTCATCTGCCGGAACATCCCGACCCCGGATGAAAGCTTCGTGATCATCCACTTCCGCAAGGGTGCTCGTGAGAAGTGGGGGATCGACTTCGGTTACCTGCTGAACATGATCCACGATTCCTTCATGTCCAGCCCCACCAGCATCGTGGTGAACGGCGGCAAGATGGGCTTCGCTATGGAACTGATCCTCACTCCGATCATTCACCGCATGATCGAAGAGAAGAACAAGCTCAGCTGATCGCTTCTCTTAACAACAATCGTCTCTACAATGGGCTCATCTGAGTGATCAGGTGGGCTCTATTTCTTTGTCAACGCCCTCCTTTGAAATCCGTGGAGCATCGGGGGCGCTCTCGGCTCCCCGCTGGGATCGCATTGACAGCCGCTCGCTGATCGCCCAGGCCCGTCGCATTTATTTCGCCTATCTCTCCAGCAGTCCTGCGGGGCAGGAGCCTCTCGGCGTGGTGGTGGATCCGCAGGAACCCGATGGTCGTGTGGTTTTCGAGACCCCTGTTCTTCTGCCGGATGAGGAGTTCATTGCCATCGATCTGATCCGGGGGCGCACGAGCCGTGGCCGGACCCGATGGAAGGGTTGATCCTGGTTTGGACAGGCCTGCTGGGCGCCTGCGTCGGCAGCCTCACCAACGTGGTGGCCTGGCGTTTGCCCCGCCAGGAATCGGTGGTCTTCCCCGGCAGCCACTGCCCCAAATGCGGCCATGCCATCCGCTGGCATGACAATCTTCCGGTGCTCGGTTGGCTGCTGCTGAGGGGGCGCTGCCGTGATTGTGATGCGGTGATCAGCTGGCGTTACCCCGCCGTGGAGGCCCTGAGTGCCGGTCTCTGGATCTCGGCGCTGTTGGTGTGGCCTGGTGCTGGCGGGGGCCTGCCTGAACTCTGGCTCCCCTGGGCCGGGCTGCCTCTGATCGCGCTGCTGCTGCCACTGGTGTTGATCGATTTGGACCACCTTTGGTTGCCGGAGCCTCTGTGCCGCTGGGGGTTGGTGCTGGGCTTGCTCGTCAGCACGGCTGCTGGGATCTCTGTTCTGGCCAGCCATTTGATCGCCGCGGTGCTGGCCCTGCTGCTGTTGGAAGGTCTCAGTGCCCTGGCCGAACGGTTGTTGGGACAGCCTGCGCTGGGCTTGGGCGATGCCAAGTTGGCGGCGCTGGGCGGCGCCTGGTTGGGGCCTGGGGGCATCGCAGCGGCAATGGCCCTTGCGGTTGTCTCGGGAGCCTTGTTCGGCAGCGCCGCGCGTCTCAGTGGCCGGTTGGGCCCCAGGGAACCGTTCCCCTTCGGTCCCTTCATCGCTCTGGGCATTTGGCTGGTCTGGTTGACCGGTCCGCAGTGGTGGTGGAGCACCTGGTTGACGCTGCTGGGCGCTTGATGGATCAGCGTCTATTCCCCGCGCCGGCTTTTAATGGTGTGAGCTGACGGCCCTGTGTGTCTCTGTTCGATTGGTTTGCTGATCGCCGCAAGGGTCAGTACGTCGCCAACGTCAAGCAGGAACCGGATGAGGGCGATGGTCTGTGGAGCAAATGTCCCGAATGTGGTCAGGTCGTCTATCTCAAAGACCTGAAACTCAACGCCAGTGTCTGCGCCAACTGTGGCCATCACCACCGGATCGACAGTGCTGAACGCATCGCACTGATTGCAGATCCCGACAGCTTTCAGGTGCTAAACGCGGATCTGGCACCGGTGGATCCCCTCGGATTCAAAGACCGGCGTGCCTATGCCGACCGGTTGCGGGAAAGTCAGGCCTCGACGGGGCTGCGGGATGGTGTGGTCACCGGGCTCTGCCGGGTGGAAGGCATCCCCATGGGCCTGGCAGCGATGGACTTCCGCTTCATGGGTGGATCGATGGGCTCCGTGGTCGGCGAGAAGATCACCCGTCTGATCGAGGAGTCCACCGCCCGCAAGCTGCCGCTGCTGATCGTCTGTGCCTCCGGCGGTGCCCGGATGCAGGAGGGGATGCTCAGCCTGATGCAGATGGCGAAGATCTCGGGCGCGCTGGAACGCCACCGTGAAGCCGAGCTGCTCTACATGCCCTTGCTCACCCACCCCACCACGGGGGGTGTGACCGCCAGTTTCGCCATGCTGGGCGATCTGATCCTGGCGGAACCGAAGGCGTTGATTGGTTTCGCGGGGCGCCGGGTGATCGAGCAGACCCTGCGCGAGAAGCTGCCCGACAATTTTCAGACGGCTGAATATCTGCAGGAGCACGGTTTCGTGGACACGATCGTTCCCCGCACCCAGCTGCGCTCCACCCTGGCCAATCTTCTGCGCCTGCACGGCTGCAAACCGATGGAGCTCACCAGCGCATGATCCGAGCTGGTTGTGTTTTGATCCTGGCCTTGCTCTGCTGGGTCGCCCCCGTGCTGGCGGGCCCCGTGGAATGGATTGAGGTGCCTGCCACCGAGGCTGGCCAGCAGTGGTGGGACCGCGGCAGTGTGCGCATCGATCGGGATGGATATCGAACCGTGCTGAGCCGGTTCACCCCAGCGGCCAGCGAGGTCGGGGATCAGCCCTCAGGAGAGCTCTATGTGATGCAGCTGGACTGCTCCCAGCAGCTGTATCGCGACAAACAGGTGAACGGTTTGCCGCGTTTTCGTGCCCAATGGCAGCCGGCGGGGGATGACGGGCTGATCACCTCTGTGATCGAGGCTGTCTGCACCGAACCCCTCTCCAGCTGAGATGTCTCCACAGCCCCTTGGTGTTGCCATAGCCGGTCTCGGCTTTGGGGAGAAGGTTCACCTGCCGGCCCTTGCGGCAGCGACTGATCTTGAGGCGGTGGCCCTTTGGCACCCGCGCCAGGAGCGCCTGGATGCCGCCACAGCCGCCCATGGCTTGAAGGGATTCGGCGATTGGGATGCCCTGCTGGCCGATCCCGCGGTGGACGCGGTGATCATCGCCACTCCCCCCGCACCTCGCTTTGATCTGGCCCGCCGGGCCCTGGAGGCGGGCAAGCACCTGCTGCTGGAAAAGCCCATCGCGCTGCATGCCGATCAAGCCCGCGATCTGCAGCGGCTGGCCCTGGCCCGGGGACTGTCAGTGGCTGTGGATTACGAGTACAGGGCAGTTCCCCTGTTCATGCAGGCCGCACGCCTGCTGCAGGCCGGCGCTGTCGGCACGCCCTGGCTGGTGAAGCTCGACTGGTTGATGGGCAGCCGTGCCGATCCCCAGCGCGGCTGGAACTGGTATGCCCAGGCGGATCAGGGCGGCGGCGTGATCGGAGCCCTGGGAACCCATGCCGTGGACATGCTGGCCTGGCTGATCGGCCCCCTCGGGGCTGTTCAGGCCCTGAACGGCGTTTCGATCAAGCAACGCCCTCACCCCGATGGTGGTCTGGCCGCCGTGGATGCCCCCGATGTGTCGCTGCTGCAGACCGTTGCCCATTGGCAGGGCAGGCAGGACCTGCCGGTGCCGGCACAGGTCAGCCTCAGTTCCGTGTCACGCAACGGCCGCGGTTTCTGCCTTGATGTGGTGGGCTCCTCGGGATCGCTGCTGCTCAGCAGCACCAATCAGAAGGACTACGTCCATGGCTTTGAGTTGCAGCACTCCCCGCTCGGTGAGCCCTTCCGCGCGGTGGAAGCCGATGCCGACCTCGCCTTCCCGCAAACCTGGACGGATGGTCGCATCGCCCCTGTGGTGCGGGTGCTGGGCTGGTGGGCCGAAAGCATTCGCAGTGGGCAACCGATGCTGCCTGGACTGGCTGAGGGCGTGGCCAGTCGTGTGGCCTGCGATCAAGCAGCAGCAGGGGGCACATTGGATCTTGCGTAACACGCGGTAAAATTGCCGGCGATTCGTCTTTGACGACCCCAACCCTCCGAGGATTTATCCATGGCGCTCGTTCCGCTTCGGCTCCTGCTCGACCACGCCGCTGAGAACGGCTACGGCATTCCTGCGTTCAACGTGAACAATCTGGAGCAGGTCCAGGCCATCATGGAAGCGGCTGACGAGACCGACAGCCCGGTGATCCTTCAGGCCTCCCGCGGCGCCCGCAGCTACGCCGGTGAGATCTTCCTGCGTCACCTGATCCTGGCCGCGACCGAGACCTATCCCCACATCCCCGTGGTGATGCACCAGGACCACGGCAACGCCCCTGACACCTGCTACTCCGCTGCCATCAACGGTTTCACCTCCGTGATGATGGACGGCTCCCTGGAAGCCGACGCCAAGACTCCCGCCAGCTACGACTACAACGTCAACGTCACCAAGCAGGTTGTGGACTTCGCCCACTCCGTGGGTGTGAGCGTTGAGGGTGAGCTGGGTTGCCTGGGCTCCCTGGAAACCGGCAAGGGTGAAGCCGAAGATGGCCACGGTTTCGAGGGTGAGCTGTCCAAGGACATGCTGCTCACCGATCCAGCTGAGGCTGCCGACTTCGTTGCCAAGACCAAGTGCGATGCCCTGGCCATCGCCATCGGCACCAGCCACGGCGCTTACAAGTTCACCCGCAAGCCCACGGGTGAAGTGCTGGCCATCAGCCGTATCGCTGAGATCCACAAGGCCATCCCCAACACCCACCTGGTGATGCACGGCTCCTCCTCCGTTCCCCAGGAATGGCTGGAGATGATCAACAAGCACGGTGGTGCCATCCCCGAGACCTACGGCGTTCCCGTCGAGGAAATTCAGGAAGGCATCCGCAACGGTGTGCGCAAGGTGAACATCGACACCGATAACCGCCTGGCCTTCACCGCAGCTGTGCGTGAAGCGGCCATGGCCGATCCTTCCAACTTCGACCCCCGCCACTTCAACAAGCCGGCTCGCAAGTACATGAAGCAGGTCTGCCTTGACCGTTACCAGCAGTTCTGGGCTGCCGGCAACGCCAGCAAGATCCAGCAGCAGAGCATCACCTACTACGCCGGCCTTTACGCCAAGGGTGCTCTTGATCCCAAGGCTGCCGTCGCTGCCTGATCTTCACGATCAAACGATTCATCACCAGGGGCCGAAAGGCCCCTTTTTTTTGCTCTGAGTCCAGGAGCTGAGCCTGGTGGATTCAGGGGATGTTCACCTTCAGATCCATCCGATTGTTCTGGCGGCGGTTCCGCGGCTCGATCACCAGCTCCTGGGGATCGGCGATCACGGCGATTGAGTGCTCCCCCGGGGGGAGCGGCCAGGACAGGCTGTAGCTCTCGCTTGCTCCCGCATTCATCCAGGGGATCTGCAGGTAGCGGTGATCGCTGAAGCGATCGTCGACGACCACAGCTACCCCCACATCACTCACATCAAGTGCACCGGCATTGCTGAAACTGAAGTGGATCTGCTCATCTCTGTACGTGAGCGTTTGGATGGCGAGATCACTGCAGAGCGACTCAATCGTCTGCAGTGGGTAAAGCACCAGCTGTTGGATGCTTCCGAGGCGGGTGTTGGGGTGATCGTGGAGAACATGCCCCCCGTAGGCCAGGTCGGTGCTGCAGCCGTGCAGATGCAGATGATCGCCTGCCTTGGGCACCGTCACGCGCCCCCGTTCAGGCTCACAGTCGAAGAACCCGCAGCAATCCCATTGCATCGATTTGCCGAGATAGCGGATCGGATCGCCGGGCTTCTCTGGTGGTAGTGGCGCCAGGCGGTAGTGCTGGAGTCTGTCGTAGATGCTCGTCTCGGCTTGGCTTCCCGCGTCTGAATCACGGGAGAACGAATGGTTGCGTTGCTGTTGCCCCATGCAGAGCTTGGAGGCCACGGTGATCACCAGCTCATCCCAGTGCGCCAGCAGGCGGATGCCGTAGATGGGTGCTTCTGCCAGGGCCCCGCGCTTGCATTCCTGCTCGATTGCGGCACTGATCAGCTCCTGAGTTGGACGATGCGCCTGCTGCTTGAGTGGGCCGAGGTCCACGGTATGACGCAGGGCCGTGACATCCCCGGTGAAGCAGACGTAAGGAAAATGACCGCTACCGTCGCCAGGCTGCAGCCGAATGATGCTGCCGTTGTGGGCGATGCAGCGCCAGATGTCCGAGTTACCGGAAGCGTTGCGAAGAAAACTGAGTTCCCCGTTCTCCAAACTTGAAGTGGTGCCAAGCCCCAGCACGTCGCCATTTAGGGGAATCCGTTCCAGCGGCAGGTGCTCCCGTATATCCCCCTGGATCAGATCGGACACCGTGTTTGCAATGGTGAGGTCGGCCAACGGGGTGAGGCTGCACTGCTCCATCGCTAGCGGCAAAGGCCTCCAAGCACCACGGTTTCATCCTGCGATCAGGCCAACAGGCTGAGCAGGCCGTTGTTGCCATCCAGTTGCGCCTGCACTCCCAAAGGCAAAGCCTGGTTGGGCCGACCATGGCCCAGCGGCAGATTCAGCACCAGTGGAATCCCAAGATCGCCAAGGCGTTCTTCCAGGATCTCGTCCATCGAGAAATCCCCGGGAAGGATGTCGTCTTCAGCCCAGCTGAAGCGACCGCAGGCGACCCCTGCCAAGTGCTGCAACAGGCCTGCGCTGCGCCACTGGGTCAGCATCCGATCAACCCGGTAGGGCGCTTCGCCCACATCTTCCAGCACCAGGATGGCCCCCTTCAGGGAGGGCAGCCAGGGGGTGCCGATCAGGTGCGTCGCCACGGTCAGGTTGGTAACCACCAAGGGCCCGCGGGCGATTCCCCGTCGTCGTGGGTCGCCCAGCAGGGGTGCCACGGGACGGCCACGGAGCAAATCCACCGTGCGTTGCCACTGCGCCTCACTACCACCGCTGGATCCATGGATGGCTCCCGGCAGGCCAGCGGCCCACTGGGCCAGCAGCAGGGAGCTGATGTCGGAGAAGCCCAGGCTCCATTTGGGACGTCGCGGAAAGCGAAAACCGGCTTCGAGCACGCGGGCGGCGCCCCAGCCACCGCCAACGGTTACCACGGCATCCACCGTTGGATCGTTCCAGGCTGATCTCAGATCCTCAACCCGTTCCTGGTCCGTTCCCGAGAAATAGCGCCATTGACGGGTGACGGTGGCAGGAATCTCAAGATGCCATTGCTGTTGATCACAGCGTTCGCGCAAGGCCTGAAGATCGGTGTCCGGATCCATCCAGGTGCCAGGGTTCACGGCGCGGATGCGTGATCCAGGCTTCAGGGGTTTCAGCTTGCGCTGGGCAGCAATGGCCCCGGGGGAAAGCAGGGCCGTGATGACCGTGGACGCCCCTGAAATCAGCAGCGTCCGGCGGGTTGGCATCAGCCCAGCAGGGCTTCCAGCATGCGGCGGCCGTCGGTGCCTCCCGTGGCCGGATCGCAGGCCCGCTCGGGGTGGGGCATCAGGCCCAGAACGCTGCCGCTGGCATTGGTGATGCCCGCGATGTCGGACACCGACCCATTGGGGTTGTTGCCGTAGCTCAGGGCGATGGCGTCGTCGTCCTGAAGCTGCTTGAGCGTGTCATCGCTGCACTGGTAGCGGCCTTCACCGTGGGCAATCGGCAGGGTCAGAGCTCCGTCGTTGTACCCCTGCATCCAGGCCGTGCGTTGGCTCACCACCTTGAGCGGGGCGTCCTCACAGATGAAGTGCAGATCTCGGTTGCGGGTGAGAGCACCGGGGAGAAGGCCCAGCTCTGTGAGCACCTGGAATCCGTTGCAGATGCCGAGCACGCGACCACCCTTGGCCGCAAAATCGATCAATGACTGCAGGGCTGGTGCGAAGCGGGCAATGGCGCCGCAACGCAGGTAGTCGCCATAGCTGAACCCGCCAGGCAGAACGATGGCGTCAAAACCGCTCAGGTCGGTCTCCTCATGCCAGACCCGGCGCGTGCTCATGCCCAGGCAACCCTCGGTTGCCCATTGCACATCCCGATCGCAGTTGGATCCCGGAAAAACGATGACCCCGATGCTCATGACTGCTCCAGCTCCAGGCTCCAGTCCTCGATCACCGGGTTGGCCAGCAGGCGATCACTGAGAAGTTCCAATCTGCGGCGGGCCTCGGCCTCGTCTGGAGCCTCCAGTTCCATTTCCACGGCTTTACCGATCCGCAGTTTGCTGAGGCCTTCCACCCCAAGTCGTTCAGCGGCACCACGCGCAGCTTCTCCGGCTGGATCGAGCACAGAGGGGCGCAGACGCACGAGGACGCGGGCTTGAAAACGCGGCACGATCAGCAACTGGTCTGATCAAATCCTGACAGACACCAAACCCTGAAGAGATCCGGGGCGCCCCACCGGTTTGGCCCTTGCCGAGCCGCATGGTGACGAGGAGGCCCTACTCCAGCGTGTCGCTCAGGCCGTGTCTGTGTTTCGCATCCAGTTTTGGACCGCTGTTCTGCTGTTCATCGGCAGCTCTGCCGGTGCCAGCTCAGCCGCAGCGGCCACGATGCGCTGCCGGATTAATCAGCAGGCCTGGAGTCCCTGCCGGATGGTCGCTGCACGTCCTGGAGAGCGCTGGGTGTTGATCTGGAAGCAACGGCGCGTTGAATTCGTCCATGACGGCACGGGCCAGATGAGGATGCGGGTTGGTCAGGCTGAGAACTGGCGCGAGGTGGAACCTTTCTGGACGGCGGACCACAGCCTCTGTTGGGGTGCTGTTTGTGCCACGGGTGCCATCCCGCTGGAGTGAAACCGGGGTGATAAATCTGAACTGAGGGCTGATTCCCGATGCCAGTTTTTTCTCTCCCTTGTTCCAGCTGCGGAACACCCGTTGAGATCCCGGGTCGTTACGGCTTCAAGTTGAAAAATGCCGGCGTCACCAACACGCTGTGCACCCAATGTCGCCAGGGTGCATTTGTGGCCTCACGACGCGACAACATCTCTGGTCAGATCGCTCTCGGAACCAGGCCTGATCAGCGTCGCTTGATTCCTTTCACCGCCGCTGTTGCGGCCTTGGCCCTGTTGATCGGTGGGGTCGTCTGGCGTTCTGCCGTGCCGACGGCTCAGGAGGTTTTGCCGGCGAGTGAATCCCCCTCCAGATAGAGCGTCTGGCTCGGGAAGGCAAAGCTGATGCCTTCGCGGGCGAAGGCCTCCATGATTTCGAGGTTGATCGCTTGCTGCTCGTTCAGAGCGACGGTGAAATCGCGGGTGTCGATGTAGTAAACCAGTTCAAAGTTCAAACTTGAATCAGCGAATTCAGTGAAGTAGCAGCGGTTAAATGTGCTGTGCTCCTTGGAATCGATAATGGCTTGAATCATCGTCGGGATCGCCTTCATCTGTTCGACCGATGTGTCGTAGGTGACGCCAATCGAATAGATCATCCGGCGTTGCGCCATCGCGGCGAAATTAAGGATGGTGGAGCTTGTAAGGGTTGAGTTGCTCATCACCACTTGTTCGCCCCGCAGGCTGCGCAGAAGGGTGGAGCGAACACCGATGCGTTCCACCGTTGCTGAGGTGGATCCCACTGAGATGAATTGCCCAACGGTGAAAGGCTTGTCCAGCAGAATCATCAAATAGGCAAACAACTCCTGGGCCGGCTCTTTGAGTGCTAGGCCGATACCAATGCCACCGGCACTGAGTAATCCCCAGATAATGGTCATCTTGACCCCGAGGCTTTGCAGCAATACAAGGCTGCCAATGGCCCACACCAAGGCCTTGAGCAGTGGAAGAATGTTTGGAAGAAGCTGCTCAAGATCTTCATTGCCCGAACGACGGGTGAGGCCGTTCAGGAAACGTGAGCCCACACGGTTCACAAGCCTAATCAGCACAATTGTTCCAATAATTCTTAGAACAACGTCGTAGGCTTTTTCGGCATTGATGGGTAGGCCGAGTTCCTTTTCCGTGAGAATCAGGATGACAACAAATCCAAAGGGTATGACTGAATCTGCCAGGGCATTGAGTAAAAAATCATCGAAGCTGGTTTTGCTTCGTTTGGAAAGCCGAGGCAGAACGCTCCGCAATAGGAATGAAAGGAACAGAGTGACGGCGATGCCGATCAGCAGCTTCGCTAACAAATCAACAAGATCCATCGCTTACGCCTGCGTTCTTGCGTGATTGTCGATGGCATTCCTGAAGCTGGCAAGCAGATCGAATTCAACCGCGCTGAAACACCAGAGTCAGATTGTTGGCGGGCATGGAGACCACGTCGTCGGTTTTGAAGCCTGCCTTGGCGGCAACGGCTATCACCTGGTTCAGTTCTCTCAATCCCCACTGATCGTTGCGTTCCTTCAGGGATTGGTCGAAGGCAGCATTGCTTGCACTCGTGTGAGCCCCATTGCGCATGAACGGGCCGTAGATGATCAAGGGAGCGCCGTTGGGCAGCAGCTGGGCGGATTCTTTGAAGACGGCATCCGTGCAGCTGGCTGGACTGATGTGCAGCAGGTTGATGCAAACCACAGCCTTCAATGCCCCTCGGACCGTCTGGGGAAGGGGCCAGGGCTGCCTTTCAACATCAAGGTTGAGCGCTTCTGGCATCACCGGGCTCAGACCCTGGTGCTGGATCCAGGCGTTGATGCTGGCGCGATGGTCTGGATCCGGATCGCTGGCCTGCCAGAGCAGATGGGGGAAACGTTGCTGGAAGCAGACGGCATGCTCACCACTGCCGCTGGCCAGTTCCAGCACAGCTCCTGAGGCGGGCAAAAGCTGGCTCAGCAGGTCTCCGATCGGGCCGCGATTGCGTTCCGTGGCCGGGAAAAAAAGCCGTTGATCCATGGTCAGCTCGGGCAGGGGGCAGCGCTTTGCGTGCAGTGGCGGCGCAGTTCGGCCAGCCAGGCCTCCAGTGCTGCAAGGGCATCCGGTTGGAGGCTGTAGTAAATCCAGCGGCCGCTCTGCCGATCCGTCAGCAGCCCCGCCTCGCGAAGCACCCTGAGATGAAACGAGAGCTTCGACTGGGGGAGGTTGAGATCACCGGTGAGGTCACAGACGCAGCGTTCACCCTGCGCCAGTGCATGGATCACGTCGAGGCGGATCGGGTCGGCCAGTGCTTTCAGCAGCTGCCTCGACTGCTCACGATTGAGGGTGTTCTGGATCACAAGAGCAGTGTCCCCCGCTCTGCTTGGATCAACATAATTTGATGGATAAAGGGAGCTGGTATGAGGATTGGCATCAACGGCTTTGGACGGATTGGTCGCCTGGTGTTCCGAGCCCTCTGGGGCCGGCCTGGCATTGAACTGGTGCATGTCAATGATCCCGCCGGCGATGCAGCAACGGCGGCCCACCTGCTGGAGTTTGATTCCGTCCATGGTCGCTGGGATCGAGGAATCACCAGCAGCGCTGATGGATTCAGCGTGGAGGGATCCGCACTCACCTGGTCCAGCGAGAAAGACCCCACCGCAGTGCCGTGGAGCGATCGGGGCGTGGAGATGGTGCTTGAAGCCAGCGGCAAGATCAAAACGCCGGAGACCCTTAACCCCTATTTCGAGCAGGTGGGTTTGAAGCGTGTTGTGGTGGCCTGTCCCGTGAAGGGTGTCGTCGCCGGTGAGGACGCGCTCAACATCGTTTATGGGATCAATCACCACCTCTATGAGCCGGCGCGGCACAAGTTGGTGACGGCCGCCTCCTGCACCACCAATTGTCTGGCGCCGGTGGTGAAAGTGGTGCACGAAAGCTTCGGCATCGAACACGGCCTGATCACCACCATTCACGACATCACCAACACCCAGGTGCCGATCGATTCCTTCAAAACCGATCTGCGCCGGGCGCGCTCCGGGCTCACCTCCTTGATCCCCACCACCACCGGCTCGGCCAAGGCGATCGCGATGATCTTCCCCGAGTTGAAGGGCAAGCTCAACGGTCATGCCGTTCGTGTTCCTCTGCTGAATGGATCGCTGACCGATGCGGTGTTCGAGCTCAAGCAGAGCGTCACGGTGGAGCAGGTGAATGCTGCCTTCCATGCAGCTGCTGAAGGGCCGTTGAAGGGGATCCTGGGTTACGAGGAACGCCCGTTGGTGTCGTGCGATTACACCAACGACAACCGCAGCTCGATTGTCGATGCCCTCTCGACGATGGTGGTGGATGGCAACCAGCTGAAGGTGTTTGCCTGGTACGACAACGAATGGGGCTACAGCTGCCGCATGGCCGATCTCACCTGCCACGTGGTGGGGCTGGAGGCATGAAGCTTTCCCCTCTGCAGCAGTACGGCATCGTCACCGCCAACTACTGGGCCTTCACTCTCACCGACGGCGCCCTGCGGATGCTGGTGGTGTTCCATTTTCATCAGCTCGGCTACACCACCCTCGAGATCGCCTTCCTGTTTCTCTTTTATGAGTTGTTCGGGGTGGTCACCAATCTCTATGGCGGTTGGATCGGTGCCCGCTACGGGCTTCGGCTCACCCTCTGGGCGGGGACGCTGCTTCAGATTCTTGCGCTGCTGATGTTGATGCCCGTCGCCGCCAGTTGGCCGAAACTGTTGAGCGTGATCTACGTGATGGTCGCTCAGGCCATCAGCGGCATCGCCAAAGACCTCAACAAGATGAGTGCCAAGAGCGCCATTAAGACGGTGGTGCCGGAAACACCGGAGGACCAGCAGCAGGGGCAGCAGCAGCTGTTCAAGTGGGTGGCGATCCTCACGGGGTCCAAGAATGCCCTCAAGGGTGTGGGGTTCTTTCTCGGTGGGGTGCTGCTGACCGCCTTTGGCTTCAATGCTGCCGTGGGCTGGATGGCGGCAGGCCTCACCCTCGCCTTCCTGCTCACCTTGGTGCTGCCCGGGGAGATCGGAAAGATGAAGTCCAAGCCGGCCTTTTCGTCGCTGTTCTCCAAATCCCAGGGCATCAACGTGCTGTCTCTGGCGCGCTTCTTTTTGTTTGGTGCCCGGGATGTCTGGTTCGTGGTGGCCTTGCCGGTGTTTCTCGAGGCTTCTTTGGGCTGGAGTTTCTGGGAGATCGGCGGTTTTCTCGGTCTGTGGGTGATTTGCTACGGCATCGTCCAGGGATCAGCGCCTGGCCTGAGACGACTCTGGGGGCGGACCACGTCCCTGGGAGTGTCTGCGGTGCAGTTCTGGAGTGCTCTGCTCACCTCCATTCCCGCCCTGATCGCTGTGGCGCTGTGGCGCCAGGTGGATGTGTCGGTCGCCATCACCGCAGGCCTTGCCGCCTTTGGGGTGGTGTTCGCGATGAATTCATCGATCCACTCCTACATGGTGCTGGCTTACACCGATGCCGAGAGCGTCAGCCTCAACGTGGGCTTCTACTACATGGCCAATGCTGCAGGGCGCTTGGTAGGAACCTTGCTCTCGGGGGCGGTGTTCATGCTCGGCAAAACCGAAGCCGCTGGTATGCAGGCCTGTCTCTGGGCTTCATCCCTGCTGGTGGTGTTGTCCTGGCTCAGCAGCCTCAGGCTGCCGGCTGTGCGGAACGCCACTTGATCAAGGCATGGGCGATGCGCAGGGCGGGGTCAAACTCTGAATTTCTGCTGAATATCGCTGAGTTGGTAGGCATTCAGACACCCGCGAACAGGGATTTTCTGCTGAATGGATGCATTCGTATTTGAACTGATGCGTGACGAACCTGGCAGCCCCGATTGTCGTTTGGTCATTGACGCCAAACGATCCTTGGAGGATGTGCTGCGTTTGATCGCTGATCTGCCCCATACCGACCACATGCGCCGGCAGCTGCTTTCGGTGTACAACCAACTGGAGGGCATGCACGATCTCAAACGCAGTGGTGGCGCCAATGTGTCGTTTCGTTCGGCCGATTGGAGTTCCTCGGCGAAGTGATCCGGGTTGCACCGATAAGGTCAGATATCGCCTTCCGCTCTCCAAGGGATGTTTGAAAACGACCGACGTCCCGCCTGGCTCAACTGGGTCTTCCTTGGAATGTTCCTCTGGTCGTCGTGGCAGCTCTTTGGTTTCTGGTCCCAGCGACTCAGTGGTTGAGGGGCGTTAAACCAACACTCCGGTCAAGCGCAGCGTTCCCCACAGGTCGAAGACGCAGAAAATCAGCCCGATAACGATGATGTCCCAGGCTTTGTGGCGGATGGCCCAGGGGGCAAGGAACAACTCCGCAATCCCATGCAGCGCCGTTCCAATGGTGATGTGCTCCAGCACCAGCAGACCATGGGCCACCAGGAACAGTGCGCTGGCGATACACCGCATTAAGACTTGCCAGGAACCGAGCAAAGCCTGCTGAGCTGGATGGTCGATCACCTTAAAGCGTGCTGCTGTCTGGACTCAAGTCCGCTTCAGATCACATGCCCAGTACTTCTTGGAATGTGAATAACAAGATCGAATCGCTAAGTTGAAGTTCTCATCCCTTGGATGTCCCTGATGGGCCTTCAGAAAACGATTGGTGGTCAACTTAAAAAGCGCAAAGAGTTGCTTTACAACCTCGGAGCGATTTCGTCCTATGCCTCGATGCTCACATTCTTCTGGCATGGAGTGAGCATGTTGGTGGCCAAGGAGCATCCGAAGCACACCTTGGTTGTGTATGCCGCTTTGACATTTTTTACGATCGTGGTGATGGCTCCCTACAAGTGGGACAAAAAGTGGATGCGAATAAAAACCTCAATCGGGATGTTGATCTTTGGCTTGTCACTCTTGATCTATTTGTTCTGTTGGTTTGTGTATTGATTTGACGTGTATGGATTTCAGTCGCTTCAGCCTGGTCGAGCCCATCGGTCTGTCTGAGGGAGTCGGATCGATGGGTTGATCAGCCTCAAGAACCAATCTTTTATGGTGGAGTCGCTTGTTTAGTCATTGTAGGGATAGTTGTTGGGAACAAAGAATTGCTCGTTAAAAGGAGGCCGTTTGTAGCTTCCTTGCTTTGGGCGCTTGGCCATCTTGATGGGTGGCGGCGTCATGTCTTCATAGGGCACCTTGCTGAGAATGTGACGCAGGCAATTCAGGCGGGCGCGGCGCTTGTCATTGGCCTCCACGGTGAACCATGGAGCTTCCGGGATGTGCGTCTTGGCAAACATGGTGTCCTTCGCTTTCGAGTACTCCACCCAGCGGTTGCGTGACTCGATGTCCATCGGACTCATCTTCCAGCGACGCTCTTCGTTATCGATGCGTTCCTGGAAACGCTTCTCCTGTTCGTCATCGTTGATGGAGAACCAGTATTTGAGCAGCAGGATTCCGTCCTGCACCAGCATCTGCTCAAACTGTGGACATGACACATAAAACTGCTCCACCTGTTCGCGTGTCGCGAAGCCCATCACCTTTTCCACACCGGCGCGGTTGTACCAGCTCCGGTCAAAAATAACGATTTCTCCAGCACTTGGAAAATGCTCCACATAGCGCTGGAAGTACCACTGGCTTTTCTGATGTTCTGAAGGCGTGCCCAGGGCCACCACCCGACATCCCCTTGGGTTCAAGGGTTCCGTCAGCCGTTTGATCGATCCTCCCTTGCCTGCGGCGTCTCGCCCTTCAAACAGGATGATTATGCGAAAGCCGGTGGCTTTCACCCAGTACTGCATTTTGACCAGTTCTGTCTGGAGTTTGGCCAGCTCTTTTTCGTAGACCTTTTTATTCAGCCGTTTGTGCTTGTTGGAAAACCCCACTTGCAGTTCTACCATGATTTCCTGCGGCCGGTCGACATCGCCATCGCTGTAGTGATCGATGGCCTCGAGAACGGCTGTCATGTCGTGGTCGCTGGACTGGCTCATGCTTGAGGTGGATCGCCAGTTCAGTTCTTCCAGTGATGCCATCTGAGGGCAGGATCCAAACTGGGTTTTTACGGAATGTCTGGCTCTTTCGTCTCACTTAGTGGAAGGTTGATGATCACGGCAAAGCGGCCTGGATCGCCGTTCCCCTGGCGAAAACTGAGCCGTCCGGCATGGTTGCGAACCACATGGTTCACGATCGCCAGCCCCAGGCCGCAATGGCCTTGACGCCCTCGTGCTGAATCCAGGCGCTGAAAAGGTTGCAGGGCCCGTTCCCAGGCGTTGGTGGGTATTCCCTGCCCCTGGTCCCACACTTCAATGGCGACCTCAGCGCCTTGTTTGCGCAGCCGAACGACAACCGGTGCGGTGCCATGGCTGAAGGCGTTGTCGATCAGGTTGCTCACCGCGCGGCCGAGGGCAACCGGTCGAATCCGTAAATGGATCGGACTGAGCTCGAGCTCCAGTTGGTCCTTCGGGTGCCCTGCCACGGTTTCAGCCAGCCACTGATCCAACGGACAGGCAACGCACTCCTCCCGTTCACCGCCTCCGGCGTACAGCAGAAACTGGCCTGTAATGCGCTCCAAAGCCTCCAGATCGCTTTGGCAGCGGGTTCGTTCCTCGGCGTTCAGCTCCGGTATCGACAAACGAAACTGCAGCCGGGTTAGGGGTGCTCGCAGATCGTGGGCGATGCCAGCCAGCATCGTTGAGCGCTCTTTATCCCCCTCAGCCAGGCGGCGCACCATTGCGTTGAAGCGCCGGGAGATCCGGCGGACTTCTGCTGAACCTTCTTCGGGGACAGGATCGCGGTTGATGTCTTCACCCACCCGCGAGACCGCGTCCTCAAGCTTGCGAAGAGGACGGGCGACATCCACCAGCAGGTACAACACCCCGGTCATCACCACAGCGCCCACCAGGGCCAGCAGCAGCAGTGTTGGTGGCGGCGGCCAGGCGCGCGCCATGGGCAGGGGGGTGCGCAGCCAGACCGGTTCCAGCGGAGAGAACAGTTCAATCCACACCTCTGGTGTGCCTGCCCTGCTGGGGGCAGCCCGGAGCACACGGCAGTACGAGAGGCGAGAGCAGAGCACCTGCCTTAGCTCCTGGCGCCGCTGGGCTGAGGCCTGCGTTTCTCGACCTGGAGCTGCTGGTCGTTCGCTTACTTGAAGTTCCAGACCGGTCAGTTCGCTGATCAGTGCAGGGGGATAACGCTCCAGGGTCAATTCAGCGAGGCGGATGTTCAACGCCAGATCCCGCCCCAGTTGCAGCGTCTGAATTCGCTCCAGTTGCCGGCCGAACAGAGCCTGCAGCAGCAACAGGGCCAGCATCCAACAGGCCAGCAGGGTCGTTCCCCAGGCACCGAAGCGAGCCAGATCTCTACTCACTCCCCGTTGGCGAGGCATCTCAGCGGGATCTCGGCGTGCCATCTGGTACAAACACGTAGCCATAGCCCCAAACCGTCTGCACATAGCGCGGGCGGGTTGGATCCGGTTCCACCAGCTTGCGCACCCGCGACACCTGAACGTCCATGCTGCGGCTGTCGGTGTCGCTCCCCGGGCCTCGGGCCAGTTCAATCAGGCGTTCCCGCGAGAGGGGGCGATGGGGATGACGCACAAAGGCGGCCAGAAGGCTGAACTCACCGCTGGTGATCACTACCGGCTGGTTGTTCTGCAGCAAGGTGCGGGCGGAGAGATCCAGTTGGTTGTCGCCAAAGCGGATGCATTCCCCACCTTCCACCGGTGTTCCCGCCGGCATGGCATTGCGCCGCCTGAGCACGGCTTCTATTCGGGCCGTCAGTTCCCTGGGCAGGAACGGTTTGGCCAGGTAGTCATCGGCACCCTGTTCGAGGCCGATGATCCGATCAACCCCATCGGCGCGCGCGGTCAGCATCACCACGGGCAGATCATCACCGGCATCCCGAAGCCTCCGCAGTGCCGTCAATCCGTCGTCGCCGGGAAGCATCAAATCAAGGACCACCAGATCTGGGCGTTGGCATTCCAGACGTGCCTCGAATTGCTTCACATCGCAGAGGCTGCGCACGTCGTAGCCCTGGTCGATCAAGTAAGTGCCGACCATCTTTCTCAGCTCCGGGTCGTCGTCCACCACCCAGATCATGGTGTCCCTGGCCATGCCCATCTGCGGATGGGCTGATGGTATTGAGCGGATTGGCCTCTGTCCCTGCTCGGTAGGACCCAGTCACAGCTCAGTAATCGCTGGTCATGCATCAGTCATCGTCAGAGCTGCTCAGGCTCCATAGGCTGGTGGCATGACTGCGCCAAACGCCCTCCGTGTGCTCGGCCCGTTGGCTTTGGTGCTGAGCCCCATGGCGTTGCAGGCCGCCCCGGGCGACAAGACCATGCGTGTTTACAGCACCAGGATGGAAACCCTGTTCATCCGTTTGGACGTCAACAGAGACGGTCGATTGGATGCATCGGAAGTGAAGGGTCGACGTGCCCTGAGGCGGGTGCTCAAACGCCAGAACAATCGCACCTATCTCCTCCTGAAGGATTTGCGTCTACAGGACTCATCCCCGAGCGGCCCGCGCCTGAAGCGGCATTTCAAGAAAGCCGACCGTGATCGGAACCGTCGCCTGGATCGAAAGGAAGCGAAGCGCATCCCCTGGATCAGTCGCAACTTTAAGGTCTTGGATGGTGATCGAGATGGAACCGTGACCCTGCAGGAGTTGTGGAACCATCAGCGCTCCCTGGCGCCGCGTTAGCGGCGGCCCTTGGCGGGAGGAGCGATCACCAGTCGGATAATGCGAATCAACCTCCAGAGCGCACCAAGCAGGAGGATGCCCGCCAGGACCGCGATGGCCGTGATCAGCACAATGGCGGCGAGCCCAAGCATGGCTTCCAGCAGTTGCTGAACACCACCGATCAGATCATCGATGGCCTTGCTCAGCAGCAGCATGATGTCGACCTGCTGCGGCAACTGGTGCAGAAGCACAGCGATGCCAGCGACAGCAGCCAGCATCAGAACGACGACTGTCAGTTGGCGAAGGACGGCGCCATAGGGGAAGCGGCGGCGGGGGCGGAAGACCCGTCGTTGGTCGAGTTTGCTGTTACGGCGCGCCTTCCTCATGGCATCGGTGTGATCAGAGTGCCGTCACTCCGGCGATTCTGAAGCGTGTTTCCTGCACGTCAACGGTCGGCCTGCGTTTCAGGTTTGTCCACCGGTGCTGCTGCCGGCGATGTCTCCTTGGTCTCCGGAGGCAGAGGAACAAGCCATGCCGTGGCGATGGTGCATGCCAGGGCGACCCCGGCCAGAAGGGGTGGTCCGAGGCGTTTCTGCAGAGGAACGCGATCGACGATCTCTTGACGCTTCAAAGGGCGGTCCTCGGGGAACGTCCAGGTGAGCTTGACGCGGTTGTCGAGCCGCAAGCGATCGAGGCAACGCACCAGATCGGCCAGTTCGGCGTCATCGAGCCTGAGCTGCAACGGCTCAACGCCTTCTCGGCTGCTGCGCAGTTCCAGCCGATGGTTGGTCTGATCCGGGGCGATGCTCACAAACCCGCTCTCCTGGCCAAAACGGCGCCGCACACCGGACAAGCGATGTCTGGCATAGGGCATCACCGCTGCCATCAGCGCCTCGAGGTGATCACGGTTTCCTTCCAGTTCCGGTGCTCCGATCAACTGCAGCCGCCAGGACGACAGGATGCCGATTGCTTCATTGGAATGGCCTGCGGAGAGGTCGGGAAAGCCTTCCACCACCAGCCGTGCTGCGGTCTGTTCGTATTGGTAGGTCGTTTTCAACATGGTCGGCCTAGGGCGTTGGGTCGAGCAGGGTTGCGCGGAGTCGATCGATTCCTCCCGGGCCTGCGCAGAACGCCAGGGTGCTGATCAGCTGACGGTGCAGAGGGCCTGCCGGCTCCATGGTCAGGAGGCGAACAACGGCTTCCCGGCGCTGATTCATGCGCTCTTCGATGAGGTCGCGCAGGCGCTCATGGAACAACTGCCAACGCTGTTGGGTGAGCTGTTCCGGTTCGCGGCTCGAGAGGAGTTGGTGGAGCATGGGGTAGAGCCGATCTGCCATGGCACACACCAGGCAGATCAGTGATTCGGCGTCCACCGGGTTGAGCTGGTCCCGCCGGGTGGTGCGCCGGAGGGGGTTATGACAGCGTCGCTTCCAGAGTTCAACTCGGTTGGGGAATTGCGCCTGAAGGCCCATCTGCTGGCTGGTCCAGACCATCGCCTCCCCACCGTTGAGATCCAAAGCCTCGATGGTCAGCAGCAAGAGGTCGAGGCGCTCGACGCCCCGCCGGCTGAGGCGCGCGCCGTCGGTGGGTGCGCTGGGGGCTGGAGCTTCAGTCATGGCTGCGATGATGCCAGGGGCACCGCCATTGCGTCACCTGGATTTGGATCTTCAGTCGCACATTCGCTCAATTCCAGACTTTCCCAAGCCTGGAATTCTGTTTCGAGACATCAATCCGCTCCTGCGGTCGCCCGAGGCCATGGCCGAGGTGATCAGCCAGTTGGGCCGGATTTGCGACCAGGTGAAGCCTGATCTGATCGTGGGGATTGAATCCCGGGGGTTCATTTTCGGGGCACCCTTGGCCAGCGACCGACGGCTTGGCTTTGTGCCTGTGCGGAAGCCCGGAAAGCTCCCCGGTGAGGTGGTCGGTCTGGATTACGCCCTGGAGTACGGCACCGATCGGCTGGAGATTCAAGCTGATGCCCTTGAACATTCTCCCCGGGTCCTGGTGGTGGACGACTTGCTCGCCACCGGTGGAACGGCTGCAGCGACGGGACAGCTGGTGGAGCAGGCCGGTGGTTGTTTGGTGGGCTTCGCCTTTGTGATCGAGCTGGAGGGGCTTGGAGGTCGTCAGGCGTTGCCCGCGGGCCAACCCGTGGAAGCGTTGTTGCGCTACGGCTGATTGTTCTGCCAGTCGAAGACCTCTTCTAACTGCTGCAAACTCAACAACCCGAAGCTCCACAGCACGATTGGGAGAGGGGCTTGTTCCAGTTCAGCCTGGCGTTGCCCCAGGTCCAGGGCGCTGGGACTCAACCCCAAACGGAGCTGAAGGAACTGCAGCAGCGCGTCCGTCGCTGGGGGTTGTCGCTGGCTGGACATGACCATGGTCGCGACCCACGCTTGGCTCAGTTTGGCAACGCCCGCCAGAGCTGCATGGGGCCGTCACTCATGGCCCGCAAGCTCAGTTGACGCAACCCAGAGAACCGTTTCAGCAGCAGCAGAGCCAGGCGCCTTAGGGGAAGCAACAGCGGTTGGCGGTTTGAGAACACCCGCACCAGGAGATCCGTCGCCACACCCACCTGGAGCACATCGAGCCAGCGGCTCATCCCGTAGTGCCGAGCGATTGTTGCGGCGCTGCCGCCCCGCTCCACGGCGCGCAGCAAGCCTTCCACATCACGCCAGCAGAGATTGAGCCCCTGGCCTCCAACGGGATGGCAGCGGTGGCCTGCCTCACCGATGAGCACGCCCCTTCCGCGATGGAAGCGGTGAGCCAACAGCCATTGTTGCGGGAACGCTCGGGGTTGATCGAGCAGGCGATCCGGCTCAATCCCCTCCGGCAGAACAGCGGCCAGCTGATCGAGAAACGCACTGTGCTGCAGCTCGCTGCGCTGCTGGCAACGCTGCCAGGGTGCACTCCACACCACCTGGAAGGTTCCCTTCCCCAAGGGCAAAACGGCGAAAGGACCTTCCGGACGAAACAACTCGCAGGCCCTGTCGTGGGGGAGTCCCCGCAGGGCAACTTTGGCGGTGAGACACCCCTGGCGATAGCGGATGCCCCAGTGACGGATGCCCCAGGCCTCTCGTGTGGGGGAGCGCGGTCCATCAGCCGCCACGATCAGGGCATCAGCGCCTGGATCAGGGCATGGTTCGGCCAGGTGCATGGCGACGTTGCCATTGGCCTCCAGGCGGGACAGCAGCAGCTCCATCAAGGGCAGGTGATCGAGGATCCAGCCAATGCCGTCATGGTTCCGATTGGCTGATGCCAGGTCGTCCTGGCCGAAGAGAACGCGGGCGTTGGTGGCCCCGTCCCGCAAATCCAGGTCACGGAAGGGCACCAAGGCATCGCATAGGTCGTCCCACAACCCGAGATTTAATAACAACCTGCGGCTGGAGTGAGTGATGGCATACGCCCGGCTTCTGGCTCGAAGTTCTGATCCAGTCAGCGGGTCAAACAGGACCACTCGCTGACCTTGGAGGCCGAGGGCAAGAGCTGTAAGGGCGCCGGTGGGACCAGCGCCTAAGACATGAATCTCTGGAGGGGATGGAGCCATCCAAAGAGTCTGGCCATCCATCCCAATCCAGCGCGAGGCAATCAGCCCAGGCCCAGGAGCCCGTGAACGAAGGATTCGCCGCCCAGGGCCAGCTCGGTGGCGAGCAGAGCAATGAACCCGAGCATGGCCATGCGGCCGTTCAGTTTTTCGGCGCGGTCGTGGAAGCCCCAGCCCTGCGTTGCTTCAACCACTTCCATGCGGGGTTCTGTGGCAAAGGCGTTGAGGCGGCCGCCGTCTTCCATGGTGACCTGTGCACCGCGCACGACAGGAGTGGAAGGTGAGGACTGGGACATCGGTGCCACCGGTTGAATTGCTAAGAAGTGTAAACCAGGTTTAAGAAATATTCAGCGGTGACTTTTCACCAACGGCTGTTCAACGGCGACTGCTCAGGCGGAGTTGGCAAAGCTCCTCAAAGGCGGGGCGGAGCAAGAAGGGGTACTCGCCAACCCACATCCTCATGCCCGGCAGCCAGGCATCGCTGAGGGCTCCGATCTTTGAGAAGTCCTTGCGCTCACTGAGCACTAGGCAGCGGATCAGGCTGCCGCGGCGGATCGACTGGTGCTTTTTCTCCATCGGAAAGGCCACCCGGCCGAGATACCCCTCCTCGTCTTCGAGTTCGAGCAGCATCCAGGTGCGTCGGTTCTCCACGAGTTCCAGTCGCCCGCGGCTGTCGGCCTGCTCATGGCGGTTTTCCACCCGCTCTCGCGTGATCACATCCGCCACCTCGCCCTCAAACAGGGCAGCCGCGGGATAGCGCCGCAAGGTGGCGTTGCGTTGGCCGGCCTGAACGATCGGGCCCCAAAGCACATAGAGGAAGAACACAACGCTGATCACCAGCCAGACGGGACCCCAGCGGCTGCCCAGCTGCGCCTGGTTGTAGATCAGGAACGTGATCACCCCGCCGATGGCGGCGATCATCAGGCGCTGCAGCACCTCCTGAGGGTTGCCGAGGGCAACGCGGAACTGGGTGCCGGTAGCAACAGCAGGGATCAGCCGTTGCAGTTCGCCGGGGCGGAGCGGAATAAGCATGGTGTCGCCTTCAGATCAGGCGCTCAAGGCCATACACAAGGCTGCCGAGGCTGCCCACTTTGCGCACCGTGAGCAGCACGCCGGGCATGTAAGCGGAACGATCAATGGTGTCGTGACGCAGGGTGTAGGTCTCCCCGGGGGCACCGAACATCACCTCTTGGTGAGCCACCAGGCCCGGCAGCCGAATGGAGTGCAGCCGCAGGCCACTGTCCCGCTGTCCGCCGCGGCAGCCCGCCAGGGATTCGTGCTCGTCCACTTCCTCGGGATTGAAGCTCTTTCCCAGCTCCTCCATCAGCTCAGCGGTTTTGATGCAGGTGCCGCTGGGGGCATCCGCCTTGCGGTTGTGGTGCAGTTCCGTCAGTTCCGCGTGGTCGTAGAAGCGCGCCGCAGCGGCTGCGGCTTGCTGCAAGAGCACCATGCCCACAGAGAAATTGGGGATTACGGCCCCACCCACGGACGCTTTGGCCGAGAACTCGGTGAGGTCGTTGAGTTGTTCAGGAGAGAGCCCTGTGGTTCCGATCACGGGGTGAACGCCGTAGGCGATCGCCGCACGGGTGTGCTCATAAACAACGGAGGGGTGGGTGAAATCCACTAACACAGCTCCGCTGCCGCTGTCCCGCACCGATTGGCTCACAGCGCAGAGACAGCCTTCGAAATCAGCCGTCACGACCACCTCCAGTTCGCCCAGGCCCAGCTCCAGGCCCACGTCTGCCCCCTCTTTGCCGGGGGTGTTGTCGATGGCGCCAACCAGGCTGCAGTCTTCGGCTCCCACCACAGCCTTGATTACCTCGGCGCCCATGCGCCCCAGGGCACCGGCAACAACGACGGGAATCGGAGCGGACATGAAAGCGCAGCAGACGCTTCAAAGCCTATGGGTCAGCTCGTGTAACGGCCGATCAGAAATCTTCGCGCCCTGAGGGCCAGTCGCCGTAAGGTTCTTCACATTGCTCAAAGCGCGCTGATGTTCACACAGGTCCGCTCCGCCGATCGCCGCGTTGCTCCTGTGGAGGGCCAGAACCACAAGTCCGTCATGAAAGCGGTTTATGTGGTGCTGGAGCCCCAATACCAAAACGCCCTCACCCAGGCCGCAACGGCTCTCAATGCTTCCGGTGGCGATCTTGGGATCGAGCTGAGCGGCTATCTGATTGAAGAACTCCGCGACGACGACAACTACGCCGGTTTCTGTGCCGATGTGGCTGAGGCTGATGTCTTCGTCGCCTCCTTGATCTTCATTGAAGATCTGGCGCAGAAGGTTGTGGACGCCGTTGCCCCGCACCGCGACCGACTCAAAGCGGCTGTGGTCTTCCCGTCCATGCCCGAAGTGATGCGGCTGAACAAGCTGGGCAGCTTCTCGATGGCCCAGCTCGGTCAGAGCAAGAGCGCCATCGCAGGCTTCATGAAGAAGCGGAAGGAAGCCGGAGGTGCTGGCTTCCAGGACGCGATGCTCAAGCTGCTGAACACGCTCCCCACCGTTCTCAAGTATCTGCCGGTTGAGAAGGCTCAGGATGCCCGCAGCTTCATGCTCAGCTTCCAGTACTGGCTGGGCGGTACCCCCGACAACCTGCGCAACTTCCTGTTGATGCTGGCGGACAAGTATGTCTTCCCAGCTGCAGAAGGAGAGGAACGTCCAGCCATGGAGGTGGCTGAGCCTGAAGTGTTCCCCGACCTCGGCATCTGGCATCCCCTGGCTCCCTCGATGTTCGAGGACCTCAAGGAATATCTGAACTGGACGTCTAGCCGCACAGACTTGTCTGAGGAGGCCCGCAAAGGGCCGGTGATCGGTTTGGTGCTGCAGCGCAGCCACATCGTCACTGGTGACGATGCCCATTACGTGGCCACCATCCAGGAGCTGGAGTTCCGCGGCGCCCGTGTGATTCCGATCTTCTGCGGCGGTCTCGACTTCTCCAAGCCGGTCAATGCCTTCTTCTACGACCCCCTGAATCCTGAGCACCCGCTGGTGGACGGCATCGTCTCCCTCACCGGTTTTGCGCTGGTTGGAGGCCCTGCCCGTCAGGACCACCCCAAGGCGATTGAGTCGCTGAAGAAGCTCAACCGCCCTTACATGGTGGCGCTCCCCCTCGTCTTCCAGACCACCCAGGAGTGGGAACAGAGCGACCTTGGCCTGCATCCGGTGCAGGTGGCTCTACAGATCGCCATTCCGGAACTGGATGGCGCCATCGAGCCCATCGTTCTCTCGGGCCGTGACGATGCCACCGGCAAGGCGCACACCCTTCAAGATCGGGTTGATGCCATTGCTGAGCGGGCCATCCGCTGGTCATCGCTGCGGATCAAGCCCCGCACCGAAAAGAAGCTGGCGATCACCGTGTTCAGCTTCCCTCCCGACAAGGGCAATGTCGGCACCGCGGCTTACCTCGACGTTTTCGGCTCCATCCATCGGGTGATGCAGGAGATGAAGGCGAAGGGCTACGACGTACAAGACTTGCCCTCCACGCCTCGAGAACTGTTGGAGGCCGTCATCAATGACGCCGATGCGATGCAGGGTTCTCCGGAGCTGTCCATCGCCCATCGGATGAGCGTCGAGGAGTACGAGCGTCTGACGCCTTACTCCGAACGCCTGGAAGAGAACTGGGGCAAGCCCCCCGGCAACCTCAACAGCGATGGCCAGAACCTGCTGGTTTTTGGTCGCCACTTCGGCAACGTCTTCGTTGGCGTTCAGCCCACCTTCGGCTACGAGGGTGATCCGATGCGCCTGCTCTATTCCCGCAGCGCCAGCCCTCACCACGGCTTCGCCGCTTACTACACCTATCTGCAGAAGATCTGGAAGGCTGATGCGGTGCTGCACTTCGGCACCCACGGCTCGCTCGAATTCATGCCCGGCAAGCAGATGGGCATGAGCGAAACCTGCTACCCCGATTCATTGATCGGTGCGCTGCCTAACCTTTACTACTACGCCGCCAATAACCCCTCCGAGGCCACCATCGCCAAGCGGCGTGGTTACGCCTCCACCATCAGCTACCTCACCCCTCCGGCTGAAAACGCCGGTCTTTACAAGGGTCTGAAGGAACTCGGTGAGCTGGTGGGCTCTTACCAGCAGCTGCGTGAGGGTGGCCGCGGGATTCAGATCGTCAACACGATCATTGAGACGGCACGTCAGTGCAACCTTGATAAGGACGTCGACCTTCCTGAGGAGGACGCCTCGACCCTTGAACTGGAGGGACGCGATGCCCTGGTGGGTGCCGTCTACCGGCAGTTGATGGAGATCGAAAGCCGTCTCCTTCCATGTGGCCTGCACACCATTGGCAAGCCTCCCACCGCTGAGGAAGCCGTTGCCACCTTGGTGAACATCGCTGCTCTCGAACGCGAGGAGGATGGTCTTCGCTCACTCCCCGGCCTGCTGGCTGAGGCGATGGGCCGCTCGATCGAAGACATCTATAAAGGCAATGACGAGGGTGTACTCGCCGATGTTGAGCTGAACCGCACGATCACGGAGACATCCCGCGCTGCCATTGGCGCCATGGTTCGCACGCTTACCGGTCGTGATGGTCGGGTCAGCCTGCGCAACAGCTTCGGTTGGTTCTACGACCTGCTTGCCAAGTTCGGCTTCAAACTTCCCTCCCCGTGGCTGAGGGCCTGCTGCAGTGCTGGCTTCGTGCAGATCGATTCCACCGAGCTCGACAAGCTCTTTGCCTATCTGCGCTTCTGCCTCGAGCAGGTGTGTGCCGACATGGAGATGGAGAGTCTGTTGAAGGCTCTCGATGGTGAATACATCCTTCCGGGCCCTGGTGGTGATCCGATCCGGAATCCTGGTGTGTTGCCCAGCGGCAAGAACATCCACGCCCTCGACCCGCAGGCGATTCCCACCCGTGCCGCGGTGGCTGCAGCAAAAAGTGTTGTCGACAAGTTGATTGAGCGTCAGCGCGAGGAGCAGGGCACCTGGCCAGAAACCATCGCCTGCGTTCTCTGGGGAACCGACAACATCAAGACCTACGGCGAGTCCCTGGCTCAGATCCTCTGGTTCGTTGGCGTGAAGCCGATGCCGGACTCCGTGGGTCGGGTGAACAAGCTTGAGCTGATTCCCCTTGAAGAACTCGGCCGCCCCCGCGTTGACGTGGTGGTGAACTGCTCAGGTGTGTTCCGCGATCTGTTCATCAACCAGATGGCGCTGATCGATCAGGCCGTGAAGATGGCTGCCGAGGCCGACGAGCCTCTGGAGCAGAATTTCGTTCGTAAGCACGCCCTCGAGCAGGCGGAGAAAGAGGGCACGAGCCTGCGGGATGCGGCGTGCCGGGTGTTCTCCAACGCCAGCGGCAGCTACAGCTCCAACGTGAACCTCGCGGTGGAGAACAGCACCTGGGAGGAAGAAGGGGAACTGCAGGAGATGTACCTCTCCCGCAAGACCTTCGCCTTCAATGCCGACAACCCTGGTGAGATGAACCAGAAGCGTGAGGTGTTCGAGAACGTGATGAAGACGGCGGATGTCACCTTCCAGAACCTCGATTCGGCTGAGATCTCCCTCACCGATGTGAGCCACTACTTCGACTCCGACCCCACCAAGTTGATCGCTGGCCTGCGTGATGACGGCAAAGCTCCCACCAGCTACATCGCTGACACCACCACGGCCAACGCTCAGGTGCGTTCGCTGAGTGAAACGATCCGCCTGGATTCACGCACCAAGTTGCTTAATCCCAAGTGGTACGAAGGCATGCTCGACTCCGGCTACGAGGGTGTGCGAGAGGTGGCCAAGCGCCTCAACTTCACTCTTGGTTGGAGTGCCACCAGTGGTGCCGTTGATAACTTCGTGTACGAAGAAGCCAACGAGACCTTCATCAATGACCCCGAGATGCGCAAGCGTCTGTTGGAACTCAATCCCAACAGCTTCCGCCAGATCGTGGGCACCCTGCTCGAGGTGCATGGTCGTGGATACTGGGAGACCTCAGACGAAAACATTGAGCAGCTGCAGGAGCTGTATCAGGAGGTTGAGGATCGGATTGAGGGTGTTGTCACCGACTGATCTCCGATCAACTGATGAATACCGACGCCAGAGCTCCTTACGGGCTCTGGCTTTTTTATTGGCGATGAATGAGTTGCAATTGCAATTCAGGGTTGCAATACGTTGAACTCTGCATGCCTTGCAGTTTGGCTGATCTCTGCTGTTTTGAAATCAACGCCAGCCCACTGTTGATAGATGCTTAATTTGCGTTTTTTCCCTAATCCAAAGGGTTGAAGTTCGTCAGGTTGATCATTGAAACAACGGATTGACTCCGGTGCGTTGTTGAGACTGCCAAGCAGTGTGTGTACGCGTTTGAGTGACCGAAGGTTGTAAAGGTGCCAATTGCTGTGATCGCCCCAATGGGTGGCTGAATGCTCTTTGTCTGTACGTTCTGTCTTGTAGAGATGAAACAGCAGCAGGCGATTCGGGGCGTAGATGTTGAAACCAGACGTCCACAGTCGTGCCGACATGGCAACCTCTTCCCCATGGAAATAGAGATCGGGGTCGTACGGCACTTCGCGCACGATTGATCCTGGACCGAATAGGAAGCCTCCGGCGATAAACGCCCCAGGGATCGGTCGCTCAGGTTGTTCTTCTGGAAGTTGAAATCGGCTGATGCCTCGCAGCTTAAGGATGCCGTTGGCATCGAAACCGGCAGCTGCCATCACAGGCAGAGTTGATGTCTGCAAACAGCACGGTTGTTGAAAGCCGTTGGGGTAAACACTGAGAACGGCACGTGCATCGCTGCATTCCTTCCAGGTCTTCAGAAGCAGGTCATCCCAGTGCTCCACAGCCCGCATGTGACTGTCGATCTGCAGCAGAAAGTCTTCCCCGCCGTAAACATCTTGAGCCTGGCGTCGGGCCCAGCAGGCTCCGCGGCTTTCAGTTGCATCGAACCGGATGCTCGTGAGGTGTGGATGATCCGGAAATGCGCTTGTTCCCAAGTGCGGCGGATCATCAGCAGCCAGTTGCAGGCAGATGCCGAAATGCAGGCGCTCTGGCTGGGCCGCCCGCTCAATCAGGTTGTGCAGTGTGGCCGGGAGATCGGGATCCCGGTAAGCCGCGATCTGAACAAAGATCGTCGAGCTCACCAGAGTGCAGCCGCCATGCGCAGCGTCTGACTGATGGGGCCCACATCGTGCACCCGCAGCACGGCAGCACCCGCCTGGGCGCAGCGGCAGGCCACGGCAGCAGTTCCCCAGAGCCGCGCCTTCGGGCGTGGCTCATCGAGCACGGCACCGATGAAGCGTTTGCGTGAAGGACCGATCAGCACTGGTCGTGGCCCTGCTGTCAGTTGTTCCAGATCCCTCAGCAGCTGCAGGTTCTGCTCATGGGTCTTGGCGAAGCCGAGACCGGGATCCCAGATGATTTGGCTCTCATCAACGCCGGCTTGAAGCGCGGCTTCACTGCGCTCCAGCAACGCCTCTTTCACATCTGCCACGACATCGGCATAGGTCGTGAGCTGATCCATGGTTCGGCTGTCACCGCGGCTGTGCATCAGCACCACTGGACAGCCCACATCGGCGACCACCCGCAGCAGATCCGGATCCCGCCGGCCACCGCTCACATCATTGATCCAGTTCGCACCTGCGTCCAGTGCCTTGGCGGCCACCGGCGCTAGAAACGTGTCGATGGAGATCAGCGCCTCTGGGCAGTGCTGCCGGATGCTCTTCAGTGCAGGTAGGAGCCGCCGCAACTCCTCTTCGGCGCCCACCTCCTCTGCTCCGGGTCGGGTGCTTTGCGCCCCAAGATCCAACACGTCCGCACCACGGTTCAGCTGCCGCTGAGCTTCAGCAAGGGCCCGTTCGCTCGCTAGAAATCTCCCTCCATCACTGAAGGAATCCGGGGTGACGTTGATCACCCCCATCACGGCTGTGCGTTGGCGCCAACCCTGAGGCCAGCCGCCTGAATCAAGCCGCTTGGTAGTTGGCAATCCTTCCAAAGCTTTCAGGCTCCAAAGAAGCACCCCCCACCAGCACCCCGTCGATATCGCTCATGCCCATCAACTCATCAATGTTGCTGGGTTTAACGGAGCCGCCGTACTGAATCACCAGATCGGGTGAGCCCACCCAACTCCGAATCAGACCGCAGATGCGGTTCGCTTCCTCAGCTGCACAGGTTTTGCCAGTGCCGATCGCCCAGATCGGTTCGTAGGCCACCACCAATTTCTCGGCATCGAGACCCTCCAGGCCCTGCTCGATCTGGCGGCGGATCACCCGTTCAGCTTCGCCCCGCTCTCGCTGCTCATCGCTTTCGCCAACGCAAACGATCGGAATCAGACCGTTGGACTGGGATGACCTGGCCCGGTGGTTGATCTGCTCGTCGCTTTCACTGAAATATTTCCGTGGTTCGCTGTGGCCCACGATCGTGTGGGTCACCCCGTGCTCCTTGAGCATGGCTGGAGAGATCTCCCCGGTGAAGGCTCCCTGGCCTTCCCAGTGCACGTTCTGGCTCGACAGGCAGAGGCGGGAGTTCTGGCTGAGTTCCGCCATGGTCGACAGCGCCGTGAAGGGCGGTGCCAGCACCAGGTCGCGGTCGTCCGGGGTGTCAGCAATCAATGGCAGGAAGGCTTCCATGAACTCCCGCGACTGGGCACAGGTCATGTGCATCTTCCAGTTGCCAGCGATCACCGGTCTGCGCACGCCTTGCTTCCCCATGGAATGTGGCAGCCAACTTACGGCCCGGTCGCGTTTTCATCCCCAACAACGGACTCCTCACCAGCAAGCACAACCCGATCTCCCGGGGAAAGCTGACGTCCCCGCCGGGTTTCAACGCTTCCATTCACCTCCACTTCACCCATCTGGATGCGTTGCTTCGCTTCACCGCCGGTAGAGACCCATCCCTTCCATTTCAGGAACTGATCCAGCTTCATTGGAGAGAGTTCTGAGCTCACCATTGATACTGTGCCGCGATGCTGACCCCATCCCAGGCCGGATTCCGCCGGCTGCTGCCGTTACTTCGCCCCCACCTGCGGGAACTGCTCTGGGGGGGCTGCTGCATGGTGATTTACGTCGGCAGCTTTCCGCTGCTCGTCCAGCTGGCTGGAGATTTGTTTCCTGCGTTGGGATCGGGTGATCTTGTCCGCGTGCTTCAGCTGATCGGGCTGGCATTACTGATCTTTGCTGTTCAGAAAATCGCCCAGTTCGGTCAGGACTCTCTCCTTGCCGGGCCTGCACTGCTGGTGAGCCAGGACTTACGGCGCGATCTGTTCCGCCGCCTGCAGACCGTGGAGCTCGGGGCGTTGGAGAAGCTTTCGGCCGGCGACCTCACGTACCGCTTCACCGAAGACGCGGATCGCGTTAGCGAGGTGCTCTACAAGACCATTCACGACACGGTCCCCAGCGTGCTTCAGCTGGTTGCTGTGCTGGGGATGATGCTTTGGCTCGATTGGAAACTGACGCTGGCCATCCTGTTGCTGGCGCCGGTGATCGTCTGGCTGATCAGCCTGTTTGGTGCGCGCGTGATGGCGGCCACGGAACGCAGTCAGAAAAAGGTGAGCGAACTGGCTGGTCTGCTGGGTGAGGCCATCGAAGGGTTGCCTCTCGTGCGTGCGTTTGCTGCTGAGCCCTGGTTGCAGGACCGCTTCGAGACAGAAATCGACCAGCACCGACAGGCTCGCCATCGCACCTACAGCCTTGTGGCGCTGCAGCATCCGGTGGTTGGCATCATCGAGGTGGTGGGTCTGTTTGCCGTGCTGGCCCTCGGAGCCTGGCGGATCCAGACCGGTGACCTGAGCATTGCCGGGCTGAGCAGTTACCTGACGGGGCTGATCGTGCTGATCGATCCCATTGCCCACGTCACCAACAACTTCAACGAATTCCAGCAGGGTCAGGCGTCGCTGCGACGTCTGCGGGAGATCGAGAGAGAGCCTCAGGAAGCCGCTGACCAAGCCGAGGCGCAATCCATCGGTGCTCTCCGGGGTGATCTGGTCTTTGAACAGGTGAGCTTTGGTTATGACCCAGCCCAGCCGGTGCTGCATCAACTCAATCTGCGGGTGGATGCAGGGCAGGTGCTGGCCATTGTTGGTCCCTCCGGTGCTGGCAAAAGCACCTTGCTGTCGCTCCTGCTCCGGTTCAACACGGTGCAACAGGGAGAGATTCGTCTCGACGGCACGGACATCAGCTTGATGAGGTCCCGTGAGCTGCGTCAGCAGGTGGCCCTGGTTCCGCAGCGCACCACCGTGTTCTCTGGAACCATTGCCGAGGCGATTCGGTTCGGGCGTCGTGCGACCGATGACGAGGTTTGCGATGCGGCTCGCTTGGCCAATGCGGATGATTTCATCCGTGCCTTGCCCCAGGGGTATGACACTCAGCTCGAGGAACGGGGAACCAATGTTTCCGGTGGACAACTCCAGCGGATCGCCATTGCCCGGGCAGTGCTTGGCAATCCAGCGCTGCTGCTGCTGGATGAAGCCACCAGTGCTCTCGATGCTGAAGCGGAGGCTGCGGTGCAACTCGGCCTGAAGCAGGCGATGAAGGGACGAACGGTGTTGGTGATCGCCCACCGTCTGGCCACGGTTCAGGAGGCCGATCGCATTGTGGTTCTTGAAAAAGGAGCGGTTGTCGATCGAGGAACCCACGACGACTTGATGCAGCGTGGTGGGCGTTACCGCGAACTGTGCGAACGACAGTTCATTCGAGATCGGCAAAAGTCCTGAATCCCTCTACGATCTGGCCGCCGGTACACCGCCATCCCGGCGATTAACGATGACTGACTCTGCAGCCCAGAACCCTGTGTTGACCTTTGAGGGCAAGCGCTACGACCTGAATACGCTTCCCAATGAGCTCAAGGAGCTTGTGCGTGGCATGCAGGTTGCCGACGCTCAGCTGCGGATGCACGAAGACACCCTCAAGGTTCTGGCGGTGGGCCGTCAGAGCCTGGCCACTGAGCTCAATGAAAAGCTCAAGTCCGTCACTCCGTTGCCCGATCAGGGTTGATCGTCTGACGACAAAAAGGGGGGCTCAACAGCCCCCTTTTTTATTGCTCGCCGCTGTGCTCAGTCGCTGAAGCTGTAGGCCTTGGTGAGTTTGAACACAGTTCCGGACAGCAGGATCAAGGCCACGAGGTTAGGGAGAGCCATCAGACCGTTCAGGGTGTCGGCAATCGACCAGATCACGCCGCGGTCGCCGGCAACAGCACCAATCACGACAACAGCCACCCAGGCCAGACGAAAGGGCAGAACTGCGGAGTCGCCGAACAGATAGGTGGTGCAGCGCTCGCCGTAGAAGCTCCAGCCGAGAATGGTGGTGAAGGCGAAGACCACCAAGCCCAGGGTCACCACCACGCCGCTGCCGGCGATGCCGGTGTTGAAGGCAGCGATGGAGAGGTCTGCTCCACTGAGTTTGTCGCCGGCTGCATCGAGGATCAGATTGGCTTTGGTGGTGATGATCACCAGGGCGGTCATCGTGCAGATGATCAGGGTGTCGATGAAGGTGCCCAGCATGGCCACCGTGCCCTGGCGAACGGGATCATCGGTTTTGGCGGCCGCGTGAGCGATCGGAGCGCTGCCGAGGCCCGCTTCATTGGAGAAAATGCCCCTTTTAAAGCCCATCAGCACCACCTGACCGAGGGCACCACCGGCAGCGGCTTGGCCGGAGAAGGCGTTGGAGAAAATCGTGGCGAAGGCTTCAGGCACGCTGCCCAGATTGGCCAACAACACCAGCAGGCATGCAGCGACGTAGAGGATCGACATCAACGGAACAATGGCGGAGGCCGCCTGGGCGATGCGCTTGATCCCCCCGATAACGACAGCAAAGACCAGGGCCGCCAAAACGACTCCGGTGGCCAGCTTCGGGATGCCGATCAGGCTTAGGGCAGATGACACCTCAAAGGCCTGAACCCCATTGCCGATGCCAAATCCCGCCAACATGCCGAAGAGGGCAAACAGGCCGGCCATCCAGCTCCAGCCGCTGCCGAGTCCGTTGCGGATGTAGTACATCGGCCCACCAACGTGGTTGCCGTCTCCATCGGTTTCGCGGAACTGAACCGCGAGCACTGCTTCGGCGTATTTGGTCGCGATGCCGAAGATCGCGATGATCCACATCCAAAAGACGGCTCCGGGTCCACCAACGGCGATGGCCCCGGCAACACCGGCGATGTTTCCCGTCCCGATCGTGGCCGACAACGACGTCATCAGCGCTTGAAAGGGGGTGATCTCCCCTTCCGTTTGTGATGCAGCCGGCCGCAGCATCATCGAGATGCCATAGCCCAGTCGTTGCAGCGGCATGAACCGCAGGCCCACCATCAAAAGAATGCCCGTCGCGGCGATCAAAAGGACGGTGGGCCATCCCCAGACAATGCTGTTGATCGGGCCATTGATGGCCTGAATGGTCGACTCGACTCCGCCCATGCCTTTCAACAGGTTTGGGCGGATGGTCTCATAGCCGGCTTGTACCGGCAATCAACTCAGAGCGATTCGAGATCTTCAAAACGGAAGGTCTGGCTTCCGGCGGGGGTATCGCCATGGACCTCGGTGCTCACGACCCGCTCGGTCAGCACCCAGGGGCCATCCCCAGGCAGAGGAGCGAAGCTGTCTTGGAAGCTGCTGCGGCCGCCCCGGGCTTCTCCCGTCTCTGGGTCGGCGTACTGACTGGTGTAGGTGTGGCTGAGGTAGCCCGCACCCGTGTCGGTGACATCTGTGGTGTAGATCGTCACGACTGTGCCGTGGATGTGACGGTGAACCATGGTCACCACGTCATCCTTGATGCGGTACTTGTCCCCGGCTCCCTTACCACCGACGAGCACTTCGGTTCCCACATCGTTGGTGTCGCCGGCAGTGAAGGTGTTCTCACCGTGGGTCTGCTCGAAGCTGCGCCGCACGCGATGGATCGCGACTTCCCAGAGCTGGGAATTCACTGCCTTGAGAATCTCTTCGTTTTCAATGCCGTCCACCTTGGCTTTGAGATCGGCGCCGATCTCAAACGTGCCCTCGACCCGTTGATCGCCCTGTTGCCATGTGCAGCGGCCGCGATAGCCGGAGAATCCAGGCTCCCAGGTGTAGCGGTTCTCGTAGGCGCGACGGAAGTCATCACGCAGGTCGCTTCCAGGCTTAACGGGAACGGAGGCTGTCACAACGGTGAGGTGGCTTCAGCAACCCTACCGGTGGCCTAACGCTGCATGGCGTGCACGTCTTGCAGGGCGTGGATGCTGAGCCTCGGCTGTTGCTGGAGCGCAGAGATCGCCTCCACCGCTGCCCGCGCTCCTGCAAGGGTCGTCACCGTTGGAACGGCGTAATCGAGCGCTGCCCGACGCAGGTACTTGTCGTCATGGGCAGCTTGACGGCCGATCGGTGTGTTGATCACCAGCTGCACCTGATTGGAGCGGATCTGATCCTCGATGTTGGGGCGCCCCTCATGAACCTTGAGCACCGATTGCACCTTCAACCCGGCGTTGGCGAGCGCCTGAGCCGTGCCTGAGGTGGCCGTCACATCGAACCCGAGTTCGATCAGCCGAGCGGCGATGGGCACCAGAGCCTGTTTGTCGCGGTCGTGGGTGGAGAGGAACACTGTCCCCTGGGTGGGCAGTGCTTCTCCAGCGCCGAGTTCAGCCTTGGCATAGGCCATGCCGAAACTGTCGGCGGATCCCATCACCTCTCCCGTGGAGCGCATTTCCGGTCCGAGCACCGTGTCGGCCCCCGGGAAGCGCCGGAACGGCAGCACCGCCTCCTTGATCGATTGCAGCGGCGGCTTTGGCTCGCTGGTCATGCCGATGTCGGTCAGGGTTTCGCCCGCCATCAGTCGGGTTGCCAGGCGAGCGAGAGGTTGACCTGTGGCCTTGGCGACGAAGGGGACCGTCCTGGAGGCGCGGGGGTTGGCTTCGATGATGTAAACCACTTCCGATCCATCGGTGTTGCGCTGCACGGCGAACTGGAGGTTGATCAGACCCCGCACTTCGAGCGTTTGCGCCAGGGAGCGACTCCACTCACGAATCGTGTTCAGTGCCGCCTCGCCGAGGGAAACCGCGGGCAAGCAGCAAGCTGAGTCTCCGGAATGGATTCCCGCCGGTTCGATGTGCTCCATCAGCCCACCGACGATCACAGCTCCGGTGTGATCGCAGAGAGCGTCCACGTCCACTTCAACAGCATTTTCGAGGTACTGGTCAATCAGCACCGGATGGTCTGGCTCCACCTGCACGGCTTCGCGCATGTAGCGGTTGAGTTCCTCTTCGTCGAACACCACCTCCATGGCCCGCCCGCCCAAGACGTAGGAGGGACGCACGACGACCGGGTAGCCCACTCGTGTGGCCACGGCCCGTGCTTCCTCCTCGCTGCGTGCTAATCCGTTGCGAGGTTGGCGGATGTTCAGATCGCGGAGGATGGCTTCGAATTGCTCGCGGTCCTCGGCCCGGTCGATTGATTCAGGGGAGGTGCCCCAGATGCTGGTGCCCGTTGCGCGCCCCTCATCACTGTCCAGCCAGCGCAGCAGGGGAATCGCGAGTTTCAGAGGCGTCTGTCCACCGAATTGCACCACCACGCCATCAGGACGCTCCGCTTCGATCACATTGAGAACGTCCTCCAGGGTGAGCGGTTCGAAGTAAAGGCTGTCGCTGGTGTCGTAATCGGTGGACACCGTTTCCGGATTGCTGTTCACCATCACCGTGGTGATCCCCTGGTCCTGCCCCGCAAAGGAGGCATGACAGCAGCAGTAGTCGAATTCGATGCCTTGCCCGATCCGGTTGGGTCCACCACCGAGGATCATCATCTTGCGGCCGTCCTCACGGCGACTCACCTCAGATGAAGCGGGAAGGGGCTTGAGGGATCCGTCAGCCTGCAGGGTCTGCAAGGGACGTTCGTAGGTCGAGTAGTGATAGGGAGTGGAAGAGGCGAACTCCGCTGCGCAGGTGTCGACGGTTTTGAAGACGGTGCGAACCTCGAGCTGATGGCGCCGCTGACGCACAGACAATTCGTCGCTGTTGGTGTGCCAGGCGATCTGTCGGTCTGAAAAACCCAGTTGCTTGGCTTCAAACAGGCTGTCGGCATCCAGCTGATCCAGGCTTTTGCCTTTGATCAGCCTGGCCTCCGCCTCAATGATCCGACGCAGTTTGGCGAGGAACCAAGGATCAATCTTGCTGATCCGATGAATCTCCTCATCGCTGCGTCCTCGCACCATCGCCGTTCGCACGCTGAGGATGCGCTCCGGAGAGGGGGTCCTCAGCTGACGATCCAATTCACTATCAGTGAGCCCCGGTTCCTCCCGGTCGCCTCCCCAGCCCGAGAACCCCGTTTCCAGGGAACGCATGGCTTTCTGGAACGACTCTTCGAAACAGCGGCCGATGGCCATCGCTTCTCCCACCGATTTCATTGAAGTGGTGAGCACGGCCGGACTGCCTCGGAATTTTTCGAAGGCGAAGCGGGGGATTTTGGTGACGACGTAATCAATCGTCGGCTCGAAGCAGGCAGGTGTCTTGCCGGTGATGTCGTTGAGGATTTCGTCGAGGGTGTAGCCGACGGCGAGGCGAGCGGCGATCTTGGCGATCGGGAATCCGGTGGCCTTGCTGGCCAGGGCTGATGATCGGCTCACCCTGGGATTCATTTCGATCACCACAACGTCGCCGTTGTCGGGATTGATTGCGAACTGAATGTTGCTTCCGCCCGTTGCGACACCGATTTCCCGAATGATGGCGATCGACTGGTCGCGCAACCGCTGGTACTCCCTATCCGTGAGGGTCTGGGCCGGAGCCACCGTGATCGAATCCCCCGTATGCACCCCCATGGGGTCGAGGTTTTCGATGCTGCAGACGATCACGACGTTGTCTGCCAGATCACGCATCACCTCAAGCTCGAATTCCTTCCAGCCCAGGAGCGATTGCTCGATCAGAATCTGAGACACCGGACTCGCTTCAAGTCCGCTCTTGCAGATTGCTGCGTATTCCTCGGGGTTGTAGGCAATGCCCCCGCCACTTCCCCCCAGGGTGAAGGCGGGCCTGATGATCCGGGGGAAACTTCCGATCGCGGCCCCCACGGCTTCAGCTTCTTCCTGGGATGAGGCAATGCCCGAAGGGCAGACCTTCACCCCGATGCGCTCCATGGCCTGCTTGAACAGCAGACGGTCTTCCGCCTTCTGGATCGCCTTGAGGTCGGCACCGATCAACTCGATGCCAAAGCGTTCGAGGGTGCCGTTTTCCGCCAGGGTGACCGCCAGGTTGAGGGCGGTCTGCCCCCCCATGGTTGGCAGCAGAGCATCTGGCCGCTCTTTTTCGATCACCCGCGTCACGACGTCCGGCGTGAGTGGCTCGATATAGGTGCGGTCCGCCATCTCCGGGTCGGTCATGATCGACGCCGGATTGGAGTTGATCAGGATGACTTCATATCCCTCGGCTCTGAGTGCCTTGCAGGCCTGGGTTCCTGAGTAATCGAACTCACAGGCCTGGCCGATCACGATCGGACCAGATCCCACCAGGAGAATGCGACGCAGATCAGACCGCCTCGGCATGGGAAATCGTCCTTGGCCAAACAGATCAAGCCTCTCACGCGGCCTTGCCGCGACCGAGGGACTTGGCCTCGCTACGGTGATGGGAGATCAGCACCAGAGTTGCAATGAGTGAGCTCCAGCGCCTGAAGGGGCTGCTGCCACCGGAAATGCAGAGCTGGGTGTTTGTGGAATCAGCTGCTGCAGTCGATCCTCCCCTCATCACCCTTGAGGAGATTGGCAGGGATGAAGTGGAGATCCAGGTGGATCTCGATGAATGGGATGCCCTTGCGTTGGATCACCGCAACTTGCTGTTCTGGCATGAGGTCGGTCGGATCCAGAACGACACGATTCCCCGGGATGGGTGGGAGATGGCGGCTCTGGCCATCGGCCTAGGAGGTGCTATCGGTGAATTGTGGGTTCAAGACGGCCTGCTGCTGTTGATGGCTCTTGGCTTGTCCGGCTTTGCGGGGTATCGGCTCTACCTGAAGAACAATTCCGAGAAACGCCTGCAAGACGCCATCAGTGCCGACGAGCGGGCGATCGACCTGGCCTGCCGATTCGGGTACAGCGTGCCCAACGCCTATCGCAGTCTTGGGGGCGCGTTGAAGGAGCTGGTCGAAAAGACCCGCAAGAAGCGCCGCCGCAGCTACTACGAAGACCGTCTGGAGGCGCTGCGCAAGAGTGCCAGCAAGGCCAGAGCTGAAATGGCCCAGCAGGAGGGCTCACGCAGCTCCGTTACCAGCGAGAACGTTTATGGATAGCGAAAAGCTTGCTGAACTGGTGGCCGATGCCTGTGATGACCGCAAGGCCACCGACATCCGTCTGATCCGTGTCGATGAGGTGTCCAGCCTGGCCGATTGGATGGTGATCGCGGGCGGTCAGTCCGACGTTCAGGTGCGTGCCATTGCCCGGTCGGTTGAAGATCGCCTGGAGACTGAGGCAGACCTGCTTCCCTTGCGCAAAGAAGGGCTGAATGAGGGGCGCTGGGCTCTTCTTGATTACGGCGATGTGATCGTTCACGTGCTGATGCCCGATGAGCGCGGCTACTACGACCTTGAGGCCTTCTGGAGTCACGGCGAAAGCCGAACCTTCTTACCGTCGGTGCAGTAACCGCTTGATCCATGTCTGAAGCGGTGTCCTGCCCCGTTCCACCGGAGCAGCGGCCTCTTGAAGAGTTCCAGCAACTCTGTGAGTCATGGTTCTTCTCCTGGCCAGCGGGTCAGGAACCTAGTCTCGGGCAACGCCTTGCGGGCTTCTGGTTGCTGATGCTGCCGGTGTGCAGCCTGATTGCCAGTGGGAGCTGGACCCTGAAGCAGGACCCGCCCCGGCTTCTGGCTGCAGCCGCTGTGGCCGCTCTTGTGCTCCCTCTGCTGTTGCTGGTGCGGCAATGGCTGGGCTGGACCTATGTAATGCAGCGGCTTCTGCGTGAATCCGTCGACTATGAGGAATCAGGCTGGTACGACGGACAGACCTGGGAAAAGCCTTTGTCATGGCGGGAACGCGACCTGCTGGTGGCCCGGCATGAGGTTCGTCCGATCCTGGGTCGTCTGGGACGAGCCATGGCCACCTCAGCGGGTTTGATGCTGGCCGGTGCCAGTCTCTGTCAGGCTCTCTGAACCAATCGGGGTTCCGATGACTTTGCCCTCGGGCTTCAGCCCTGCAGCCCGGTCCAGGTCAGCCCCCCTTGAGGTTTGCTTGCGGCGCGGATCGATCACGGAATCGGTGCACCGCGTCCATGCCGTGGTCTGTGATGGCCGAGGACGGGTGTTGATGTCGGCGGGGAATGCTGGGTTGGAAAGCTTCATTCGCTCGGCTCTGAAGCCCTTTCAGGCCATGCCGTTTCTCAGCAGTGGAACAGCCGACCAGCTGGATGTTGATGAACGGGGCATCGCCATCAGCTGCGCGTCCCATGCGGGCACAAATGCCCACGCCCGCGAAGCCTTCCGGTTGCTCTGGAAAGCGGAGTTGGACAGCTCATCACTTCAATGCCCTGTGCCGAATGGGGCTGATAGTCCCCTTCAGCACAATTGTTCCGGCAAGCACGCTGCCTTCCTGGCCACCAGCCGAAAGATGGGCTGGCCGATCGAGACCTATCTCCAGCAGGACCATCCACTGCAGGTTGAGGTGAACCGCAGGGTCGCTGAACTGATCGGCTTGCCTGCTGAGGAATTGGTTGCCGAGCGGGATGACTGTGGAGCTCCCACCCTGGTGTTGCAGTTGGCTCAGATGGCCTTGCTCTATGCCCACCTCGGTGCCTCACAACATGCCGAACTCGAGCAGATCAGTCGTGCGATGCTGAGTCACCCCGACATTGTGGCCGGTGAGGGTCGCTTCGACACCGAGCTGATGCGGCGCAGCCACGGTCAGGTCTTGAGCAAGGGCGGTGCAGAGGGCATTCAATGCCTCAGTCGCGTTGGCGAAGGTCTTGGAGTAGCCATCAAGGTGGAAGATGGCTCCCGTCGTGCCAAGCAAGCGGTTGCGCTGCATCTCTTGCGTCAACTCGAGTGGCTCACACCCATGGGGCTTGATGAGCTCGATGAGCAGGTGCTGGTCGTGAACCCAAGCGTCAAACTCAGCGTGTCCGGTGCCTTGCAGGCGTGACTTTGCTGTCACCTGCGACACCGACATGTATGATTTTTGGGTCGTCGCGGGGTAGAGCAGTCTGGTAGCTCGTCGGGCTCATAACCCGAAGGTCGGGAGTTCAAATCTCCCCCCCGCCACCAAATCTGATTGAATCAACAATCTCCCTTCCGGGAGATTTTTTTTTGTCTTTCGTACCCCCATGAGCAGTCGCTCCATGAACTGCGATGGCCCCTGGGACGCCATTGTTGTTGGCTCAGGAGCGAGTGGCGGCGTGGCCGCCATGACCCTGGCCGAAGCAGGAGCGAGGGTGCTCGTGGTGGAGGCAGGACCTGACCTCAGCAGCACCCAAGCCTTCGGGACTGAACCAGGAAATCTGCTGCGGCGGATCGTGGGCTTGACCAGCGGCAGTCATCGCCAGCAGTCCCAGCATCCCGGCTATTGGAAAGCCAACCCTCGTCTGTATGCCGACGAGCGTCTGCATCCCTACGAGCACCCGGCGGATCAGCCGTTTCTGTGGACGCGAGGCCTGCAGGTTGGCGGCCGCAGCCTCACCTGGGGTGGCATCACCCTGCGTCTCTCGGATGAGGATCTGGCCGGTGTGGATGTGGAGGGTGAACAGGTCAGTTGGCCGTTGCGCAGCGGTGAGCTGACTCCTCACTACTCCGAACTGGAGCGCTGGCTGGGTGTACACGGTGGGCGCGATGGTTTGAATCATCTGCCGGATGGCGACATGCAACCGGCTCTGGCGGCGACGCCGGCGGAACAGCGTTTTGCAGATGCTGTGCGGCAACGGTTGGGGTATCCCGTGATTCCCTCAAGGGGGTTTGGTCCGGCGCCGCAGGGAGAGGATCCCGCCTGGCCCCGTTCCAGCAGTCGCGGCAGCAGCCTTCCTCGCGCCATGGCCACAGGACGCACCCAGCTGCTCTCTGCGCATTTGGTCGAGCATCTGTTGATGGATGCCGGCGGAGATAAAGCCATCGGTGTGGTTGCCGTTGACCAATCCAATGGCAACCGCAGGGAGTTGAAGGCGGATCTCGTGGTCCTGGCTGCTTCCACCATTCAGACTGTCTCCATCCTGTTGCGCTCCCGTTGTGGCGAACAGAGCAACGGTTTGGACGACCCTTCTGGACGACTGGGCACACGCTTGATGGACCATGTCTCCACATCGCAGTTTTTTGCCTTCCCCGAGCCTGTTCCGGGGGAACAGCCGATGCTCACGGGGGCTGGAAGCTTTTTTGTTCCCTTTGGCCGACACTTGCCATCGGCTGATTTTCAGGGCGGCTATGGCCTTTGGGGTGGCATTGGACGATTTGATCCGCCGCGATGGTTACGGCGTCGCCCTTCGAGCATCACCGGGTTCCTGATTGGTCATGGCGAAGTTCTCCCGCGGGCTGACAACAGGGTGACCTTGAGTGAGCGCACGGATCGCTGGGGCGTGCGTGTCCCCTCGATTGCCTGCCGTTGGAGCAGCAATGAATTGGCCATGGTGAGGCACATGCGCACCTCGATCCAGGCCTGCATTACCGCCGCCGGGGGCGAAGCCAAATCGATCAAAGACCTCTTTCGCCTCCCCTTGGTTGAGCCTTTTTTGGAAGGTGCTGTTGCGCTGTCTGAAGGGGCAGCTCCTCCGGGTTATTACATCCATGAGGTGGGAGGGGCTGCGATGGGGCTAAGCGAGGGCAGCAGCGTCGTTGATTCCTCCAACCGTCTCTGGCGTGCTCCCAACGTTCTTGTTGTGGATGGTGCCTGCTGGCCCACGTCGGCCTGGCAGAGCCCAACGCTGACGATGATGGCCTTAAGCCGTCGGGCCTGCCTGTTGGCCCTCAGTGGTCGGGGCGGATGAACAGATCGTCGAGATAGCGCTCGGTCACAGCGCGGTCGTCACAGCCGTTCTGAAACAGAAAGTGGGCAAGAGCAGAACTCATCACGCGGTATTGGTCCCAGGTGGGGTTCTCCCCGATGAAATCCTTCATGCCTCGATAGAGCACCTCGGGGATTTCCGTCTCGAGGCTCACGTAGTTGGCTTTTGAAGCGCTCCCGCGCTCCGTGGCCCCCATTTCATGGCATCGCTCAAGGTGATTTCGATCCATTCCGTACAGCTTGTCCCTGTCCAACGCTCACCAAGAAAGCCACACAACAGGTGCTTGCGTCAAAGCCGTCGCCATTTGTTGAATTGCAGGTGAGACGAGATGAGACAGCAGTCTGCGACTGGGTTTGAGCGCATGGAAAATGCCGAAGCTGGGTTGATATAGGCCGGATAGACGGTCTGTCAACCCGGTGGCGCGATTCCCTCGGAAATTCACAGGCTGACCGTCACAGCCGGCAATGCAACTTCGGCCTGTGGAAAAAGACGTTTTTTGTGTGGAAAAAGCGGGCGAAACTTGGCGAAGCGATTTCGATAAGAAAGCCTGATCTTTGCTCCGTCGCTGCTGTCGCTTTCGAGAACCGTGTCATTGGCGACAAGTCAGCAGCAGGTTCTCTTTGGATCCATGGAATCAATCTTTAGGGATGCCATTGTTCCGCCTCAGCGTGGTAGGTCCCAGGGGATGGTCGGCGTGGGGATAAGGGGGATGGTGGTGGTCATGGCTGTGGTCTGAACCATGGCTGTGGTCTGAAGGGTGGCTGTGGTCATGGGCAATCGGGATCCCGTCGGGTTGGCAGGCACCCGTGCACTCCAGTTCGCAGAGCGTGCAGCTTTCCGCAAGTCCCTCCACGTGGTGGTGGTGGCTTTCCTGGGCACGTCCCACGTCCTGTTCGAAGCCCAGCACCTGGGCGCGGTACTTGCAGAGTGAGCAGTTCATGGCGGTGTCCCCCCGCAACACCTCATCGACCCGTTCTTTGAAGGTGTCCACCACCAGGGTGTGATCGCCCAGATAGCCCGCAGAGAGAAACTCCACTTCGGGATGATCAGCAGCCACCAGCTCGGTGTGTTGGCGGATTCGGCTCACCAGAACCCCTGAAAAGAGGAAATAGGGCACCACCACCACCCGGCGAAAGCCCAGCTTCACGGCATGACGCAGCCCCGGTTCCACCAGGGGGAAGGTCACGCCCGAGTACACCGTTTCTCCCCAGCCAAAGCCAAATCCCTCCACCAACAGCCGCGTCACCTTGGCCACGTTGGAGTTGGCGTCTGGATCCGAGGAACCTCGACCCACCACCACAAGCAGGGTTTCGGCTAGAGGAACGTCGTGCTTTGCCGCATCCAGGCACTCCTGAACTCGGGCTCCGGCGGCCGACACCATCAACCGGTCTACACCCAGTTCCCGGCCGTAATCGATCGGTAAACCCGTTTCGGCCGTGTAGGTGTTCAGAACAGAGGGGATGTCGTTCTTGGCATGCCCTGCGGCGAAAAGCATGGCTGGTATGGCCAGCACCTTGGTGACGCCTTTCTGCCGCAGGGCTTCAAGGCCATCGCGAAGGATGGGATGGGCAAATTCCAGGTAGCCGTGTTCCACCGGCATCGGGGCGAGCCGAGGTCGCAGGGCGTCCACCATCTGGGCGAACTCTTCAACGGCCAGTCGGTTGCGACTGCCGTGGCCGCAGATCAGAACGCCAAGACGCTCGTTGCCAGTTTCCGCGTGCTGTTCGGCCAAAAGGTCGCTCTGCTGTTCCAATGGTTTGACGATATCGGTCGCATCGCAATGGATTCAGACCGTCCCGTTTTCTTCAGTGCGCAGGCGGCTGATGCGCGGCGATCCGGTCTGCTCTCCCCCCGGCCAGCGGAGTTGGCGGCTTTGGTTCAGAACTGGTCCGGCCCCCGGCCGCTCCGTATCTGTGGCGGGGGCACCACATCTCGCGCCGCTGTGGCTGACCACTGGACCCTCGATCTTCAAACCCATTTCCAACGTCTGCAGTGGCAGCCCGCGGATCAGTCGATCTGGATTGGAGCGGGCTGCCGCATGGGAGCGGTGTTGGAGGCTTTGCTTCCCCATGGCCGAACCGTGGCTGCGGGTTTGTCTGGGTTGCCTGGGCTTGGCTACGTGCTCACGGGCGGCATGGGGCCGCTGAGCCGGCAGGTGGGTCTCGCGGTTGATCAAGTGCTCGAGATCCAGGGGGTCTGGGGTGATGGCAGCCCCTTTGCGTTGTCTCGTGTGGTCGATGCTGGATCGTTGGAGTGGAGGGGCCTCTGTGGTGCTGCGCCATTTCTGGGCGTGGTGAGCGCGCTGCGCATGGCCACCCAGCCGCTCGTGCCGCTTTGGCTGGAGCAACGCGTGGTGTCTCCCAACCAACTGCCTGAGCTCATGCTCCAGGCGGAAAAGAACGACTTTAGCGCCTGTTTGCAGTGGCATTGGGAGAGCGCTGACGCGGTGCAGTTGCTCCGGATTGCTGATGCCCCTTGGACCAATGCACAGAAGATCGAAGGCCTGCATCAGCTCCCACCCTTGCGGGGATCAGCCCCGATGCCTCCTCGATCTCATACGGAGGTGGTTGGTTTGCTGGGGCCGGCAGCTGCTGAGCTCTGGGGAGCTTTGATGCCGGATTTACGCCGTCTGCTGCAGCACCGTCCTCATCCGTTCTGCAGCCTGGCCTGCCAGCAGCTTGGGGGCGCGACGCAAAAGGCTGCCGTGGAGACCAGCTCGTTCGTGCACCGCAATGCCGAGTGGAAACCATGGATCACGGCCGCCTGGACTCCGGGAGATGCCCATGGCCAAAGGCGCAGCCTTGCTTGGTTGGAGGCGGTCTGGCAGATCCTCAAGCCGGTCTGCCCTGGTGTGCATCTGGCGCAGTTTCATGACCATCTGCCCTTCCATCACAAGGAGTTGGAGGCAGCGTTCGGCCCTTGGTTGTCCGACTTGCGAAATCTGAAACAGCGCTTGGATCCAGCAGGCACCCTGCCGACGCTCTGATTTACGGTCGCCGCTAACCGGCATCCATTGATGGCCAAGCGATCCAAACCAACCCTGGCAAATCAGTGGTTGGCTAACCCCAGCAAAGACCTGCTCTCGGGTCTGGTGGTGGCTTTCGCGATGATTCCTGAGGCGATTGCCTTCTCGGGGATCGCTGGGGTGGACCCCAAAGTTGGCCTGTTCGGAGCCTTCTGCCTGTCGCTGACCATCGCCGTCGTGGGTGGTCGCATGGCCATGATCACCTCTGCCACTGGCTCCACGGCCCTGTTGATGACAGGTCTTGTGGCCACCGGTGAAGCCCGGGGGCCAGGCCTGGGCGTCCAGTACCTGATGGTGGCGGGACTGGTGACGGGTCTGCTGCAGATCCTCTGGGGGTATCTGCGTCTTGCCTATCAGATGCGCTTTGTTCCCCAAGGGGTGCTCAGCGGTTTCGTCAATGCGCTGGCCTTGCTGATTTTTCAGGCCCAGCTGCCCCAGCTCGGCCTCAACCTTCACGCTGGAGATGGTGACCATGGGGCCTCGTCGTTGCTTCCCCATGGCGTCCAGATTCCCGTCGTCTGGGGCTTGGTCCTGCTGGGCCTGGTGATCATTTATGGCCTTCCCCGGTTGACCCGGGTGGTGCCTTCACAGCTGGTGGCCATCATTGTGTTGACCGCCATCAGCGTGGGATTCAGCTTCGACATCCCCACGGTCAGCAGCCTCGGCACCCTTCCTGCAGGTCTGCCCTCCTTCAGTCTTCCCTTCAGTGAAGGCGGTGTTCCCTTCAGCTTGGACACCCTTGGCTTGGTGCTTCCCACCGCCTTGGCCATCTCCCTGGTGGGTCTGATGGAAACCTTCCTGACCCAGGACATCCTCGACGACAAGACCGACACCACCACCAACAAAAACGTCGAGGCCCGGGGTCAAGGCATCGCCAACATCGTCTCGTCCCTGTTTGGTGGCATGGCCGGTTGTGCCCTCGTGGGCCAGTCCGTGATGAATGTGGACAACGGCGGTCGCACGCGACTGTCGACCCTGTTCTCAGGGGTGAGCCTGCTGGCGATGATCCTGCTGGCTGGGCCCTGGCTCAAGCAAATTCCGATGGCGGCCCTGGTGGCCGTGATGATCAGCATCGCCGTCAGCACCGCTGACATCAACGGTCTGCGCAACCTGCGTCGCATCCCCAAGAGCGACACCTCGGTGATGCTGATGACCTTCGCCGTCACGATGCTCACCACCCCTCACAACCTCGCCCTAGGCGTGCTGGCTGGTGTGGCGCTGGCAGGAATTCTGTTCAGCCGCAAGGTGGCCAAGGTGATCCAGGTGGAAGCAGTCGAGGTCAGTGATCTGGAGCGCCTGTACCGCGTGCAGGGGCAGCTGTTCTTCGTCAGCAAGGTGTATTTCCTCCAGGGATTCGACCTTCACGACCATCCCGAGCGCATCACGATTGACCTCTCTCAAGCCCATATCTGGGACCAGAGCGGCGTGGCTGCTCTGGATCAGGTCATCCGGAAGTACCGCAGCGGTGGGTCTGTTGTCAGCGTGATTGGCCTGAACGAGGAAAGCCTTGATCTGTTCGAGCGGATCGGCGGTCAGGAATCAGCCCATGCATGAGCCTCTGCTTGGTTGGCGAGACAGGCCCTGAGGTCCTGGCGCATCGCCATGAGCCTCTGCTGAATCTGCACGTCCTCGGGGTTGGTCGCCACGTACCGCTCGGTGACGTCCTTGCTGATGCTCATCAACATGCAAAGGGTCTGAACATCACTGCCAGCCCGTTGCTGAGCACTCTCGAGAAGAAAGCTCAACAGCGCCATCTTGTTGTTGTAAGTCCCACGGTCATGCTTGTCCTACGCGAAAGCACCGGGAGCCGTGATTCCAGCGATCAGTCCGGCCAAAAGGCAGGCCCAGACCTTCATTGCAGCCTTATTGATTGCCGTGAACGTAGGTCGGATGCGGGGGATGTGCTCGGGATCTGGGACAATCCCACCCGATTCGTCCCAACACTGATGTTCCGAACCAGTTCGCGTGTTCTGATCGTTGCGTTGGCTGGGTTGTCCTCGTTTCTTGCTTCCTGCGCGTCTCTGGACAGCGCAGCTGGCTCTCGTCTCGATCTGGTCAAGGCGCGCGGAGAGTTGCTTTGCGGAGTGAGCGGCAAGATTCCAGGCTTCAGTTTTCTCAGTCCTGATGGGCGTTACACCGGCCTGGATGTCGACATCTGCCGTGCCATGGCTGCGGCTTTCGTTGGTGATGCTGAGAAGGTTCAATACCGGCCTTTAACCGCGCCCGAGCGGTTCACGGCCCTGCGATCGGGCGAGATCGATCTGTTGTCCCGCAACACCACCCATACCCTCAGCCGCGATGCGATGGGGGGCAATGGACTGCGCTTCGGGCCTGTGGTGTTCCACGACGGACAGGGCCTGATGGTGAATGCTGCTAGCGGAGTGCGTTCACTGGCTGATTTAAGTGGCAAGTCCATTTGCGTGGGGTCGGGCACCACGACCGAGCAAAACCTCAACGACGCCTTCGCCTCCCAGGGGCTTCCCTATACACCGATCAAATACCAGGATCTCAATCAGGTGGTGGGCGGCTACCTCCAGGGGCGCTGCGAAGCCATGACATCTGATCGTTCGCAACTGGCGGCGGCGCGCTCAGGGTTCAGTGATCCCCAAGCGCATCAGATCCTTGATGACCGGATCAGCAAAGAGCCTCTGGCTCCAGCTGTGGTGGGTGGGGATCAGCCCATGGGTGATGCCATGACCTGGGTGGTCAATGCCCTGATCGAAGCCGAGGAACGGGGCATCACCCAAGTGAATGTGGATGCGGTGGTGAAGCAAGCCGCAGCCGATCCCTCCCAGACCTCGCTGCGGCGTTTCCTGGGTGTGGATCCAGGCTTGGGTCGCAAACTCGGACTCGCCGATGACTTTGTCGTTCAGGTGATCAGTGCCACCGGCAATTACGGCGAGATCTACAACCGTCATCTCGGACCGGAGAGTGCCGTGGCGATTCCCCGGGGAGCGAACCGCCTGGCCGGTGAAGGTGGTTTGATGCTTTCCCCACCATTCACCTGATGCGGCAGCGTCGTCTCCTGGTTCAGGTTGGTGTCGCCGCCGCTCTGATCGGCCTGCTGGCTCTGCTGGTCAACAATCTGGCGGTCAATCTGATCCGGACGGGTCTGGGTCTGGGTTTTGGCTGGCTGGGCCGACCCGCTGGTTTTGCTCTGGCGGAAACAGCTCTCCCCTATGCCCCATCCGATAGCTACCTCTGGGCTCTGACCATCGGTTGGCTGAACAGCCTCAAGGTGATCGCGGCGGGGCTGGTTTTGGCGACCGTCCTTGGAGTTGCCGCTGGTGCAGCCCGCAGCAGCAGCAACCGACTTCTGCGCAGCCTGGCCGGTGGCTATGTGGCCTTGATTCGTCAGGTTCCTCTGCTCCTGCAGTTGCTGTTCTGGTATTTCGTTGCCTTCCTTGGCCTTCCTTCGGTTCCTGTCGGTGGATTGATCCGGCTTTCGAATCAGGGCATTCAGCTGTTGGGTCTGAATCTCAGCGTTGAATTTTGTGCGGTTCTTGTTGGGCTCACGGTGTTCACTGGTGCGTCGATTGCAGAGATCGTGCGTGGTGGGATCAATGCGGTGCTACAGGGCCAGTGGGAGGCCTTTCGCAGCCTTGGGCTTGGGGAAGGGCTTGGTCTGCGTCGGATTGTTTTGCCGCAGGCGCTGCCGGCGATTCTTCCTGCGTTGACGAGTCAATACCTCAATCTCGCCAAGAACAGCACCCTGGCGATTGCCGTGGGCTACGCCGATCTCTACGCCGTCAGTGACACCTCCATCACCCAAACCGGCCGTGCGATTGAAGGCTTCCTGCTGCTGCTGCTCAGCTTTCTGCTGCTGAATTTGTTGATCAGCGGTGGCATGGCTGCCCTCAACCGTGCCGTGCTGGGTCGTCTGAATAGGAGCCGCTGATGAACCGTTGGTTGGACCGTGGAATCACCCTGCTGCTGCTGGCTCTAATGGGCTGGGCTGGCTGGTCCATGCTGCATTGGCTGCTGGTTGCGGCCGACTGGTCTGTGGTGACCACAAATCTGCCGCTGTATGCGGTGGGCAGTTTTCCAGCGGATCAATGCTGGCGTCCGCTGCTGTGGATGGCTGCATTGATCACCCTCACGCTGCTGACCCTCGTCGGTCCGAAGCGTGGCTGGGTTCGCCGCTGGTTGCCATTGCTCTGGATCGTGATGGCACCGCTGGGACTGTGGCTTCTGGCCGGAGGTTTGGGATTGTTGCCGGTCGGGACGCGCAGTTGGGGCGGTCTCACGCTCACGCTGCTGATCACGGGAGGCAGTGGTGCTTTGGCACTTCCGTTGGGGATTCTTCTTGCCCTCGGTCGGCGCAGTGATCTGCCGGTGCTGCGTTGGAGCAGTGCCGCCTACATCGAGTTGATGCGGGCTGTGCCGTTGATTGCGGTTCTGTTTTTTGGACAACTGCTGATTCCGTTGTTCCTGCCGCCCGGGCTTGAGATCAATCGGGTTCTGCGGGCGGTTGTGGCCTTCGCCTTGTTTGCAGCGGCGTACATCGCAGAGGATGTGCGTGGTGGACTGCAGGCGATTCCTCCCACCCAGCGGGAGGCTGGAGCCGTGCTGGGGCTGTCGCCCCGTCAATCGCTGCAATTGGTGGTGCTGCCTCAGGCGCTGCGGGTTGCGCTTCCGTCGCTCACCAACCAGGCGGTGGGTCTGCTGCAAAACACAAGCCTGATGGCCATTCTCGGTTTGGTGGAATTGCTGGGCATCAGCCGCAGCCTGTTGGCGAATCCGGCATTCATCGGTCGCTATCTGGAGGTCTATCTCTGGCTTGCTGCGGTTTACTGGCTGGCGTGTACGGCCATGGCGTTGCTGGCCCGCCACCTGGAAGTTCAGCTTGACCCTGCCCGCTCCGCCTTATGACTGTCGCCATTCGTGCCACTGATCTGGTCAAGAGCTATTCCCAAGGGGTTCGAGCTCTCGATGGCGTCACCCTTGAGGTGAACAGCGGCGAAGTGCTGGTGGTGATGGGTCCTTCCGGGTCCGGCAAAAGCACGCTGATCCGCACGTTCAACGGTCTGGAGTCGCTGGATGGCGGAGCTCTTGATGTGCTCGGGGTTCCCTTGGATGCCACCCATGGGGAACGTCAGGTGCGGGCGATTCGCAAGCGCGTGGGGATGGTGTTTCAGCAGTTCAACCTGTTTCCTCACCTTTCCATCCTCGACAACATCACCCTTGCCCCGATCAAGGTGCAACAGCGTGCCAAGGCGGCTGCCGAGCAGCGGGCGATGGAGCTCCTTGACCAGATGGGCATTCGAGAGCAGGCCCACAAGTACCCAGCGCAGCTCAGTGGTGGTCAGCAGCAGCGGGTGGCGATCGCCCGTGCTCTGGCGTTAGATCCTGAGGTGATGCTGTTCGACGAGCCCACCAGCGCCTTGGATCCGGAGCGTGTGAAAGAAGTGTTGGATGCCATGCGTCAGTTGGCCAAAGGCGGCATGACGATGGTGGTGGTCACCCACGAACTGGGCTTTGCCCGTGAGGTGGCGGATCGGGTGATGTTCATGGATCGGGGCCAGGTGGTGGAGACCTCCGATCCGGAGACGTTCTTCAGCAATGCCAGGGAAGAACGCAGCCGCAGGTTCCTCAATCAGATGCAGCACTAAAGGGCTTGCAGAACCTCGTGCAGAGCCTCAGGCTGACTGTCGTTCTCTCCAAGCCTCAGTGGGCTTTTGGCTGTGCTTGTCGTGCGTCGACGTTTTTCTGGCGGTACGAGGCACCGACTGCTTCTCCTGCCATTGGAAGTAGGCCGTCACGCTGATCAGCCAAAACGCCACAAAAGCGAGGGTCAGCGCCAGTCCGTGCATCCGAAAAAAGGTCAGCACGATATGGATGGACAGGGCGACTGAGCCCCCCAAAAGAAACGTATTGCTCAGGAACGAAGCGATTGTTGCCCTGATGGATTTCAACTCTGTCGCTCCAGTCAGGCTCACCTTACCGAGCAGCATTATTGATGCCAGCCCCGGCGTGCCTGCGGGAAGGCCCTGGGTGCGTCGTTGCCTAAAAAAAGCCCCTCCTGGGATGGGAGGGGCTGAAAGGAATTCACCTTGAAGTGATGGATCAGTTGATCATTCGTCAACCTGATCGGCAGCTTCGCTGTGCTCCGCAGCTGCACCGGTGGGGATCAGACGGATGGCTTTCTTGCCAAGCTTGATCTCGAATTCGTCACCGGGTTCCAGGTTCAGCATGGCGGTGTAGGCCTTGCCGATCAGCAGATTGCCATTGCCCTGCACCTTGGCGATGTAGCTCAGCTTGCGACCGCCTTTGCCAATCGCAGCACCACCGCTGCTCAGATTGACGCCTTTAGCCTCGAGCAGAGCCTCGTAGAACGCAGTGAAATTCAGGCGATCACCACCATCTTTCTTGTCAGAGACGTATCCGCAAGCTCTCACCAGATCGGATTTGGAAACATCTCCAAGTTCTTTGACCTTGGCAAGCAGTTCGGAACCAGTCAGCATTTTAAATGCGTCTCAATGAATACATAGTTCATAACTGGTTGGCTGGCTGGATGTCAATCAATCGAGCCGATATTGCCAAGGCTCAGTGGTTTGAAACCTGGCCATCTAGGGATGCGTCTCTGTGGTCTGGCTTTTGAGACTGTCCCTCTGCGATGAAGCTTGACGGGCTGATGTTGAGGCCCCCTCAGTGGTTTAAACCTCCGGAGTGTCTGAGGATTCACAAACGATCGAGTACTCGACACGATCATCATCAGAGCAGCAAAAATCGCCGTAGTAACGCTCAAGTTCATCGTAGGCAGCGTCGTAGCTGTCAAAGCGCTGCCGTGTCAGCCCATCTTCTGATTGATCACTGCGCACAATGCGATGGCGTGAAGCTGGTTGCATCAGCTGGATCCACGCGGCCGATCGGACGTCAGATTAGGTCTCGGGCCAAGTCCTCAGTCACCTCAGCTTTCTAGGGTCGAATCGTTTGATGGAGGTGCCAATTCTTCGGTTTTTGCTGGAGCTTGTGCCCTCTCTTCTGATTGGGTTCTGGGCTGGTCGACGACATCAAACCTTGTCCACCCGTTTGGCCGAACCGCTGGTGCGGTTCGGTGTACCGATCAGTGTGATGGGGCTGCTGTTGAAGGGTGGCCTAAGCGGCGACATGTTGCAGGCCGCGGGTCTTGCAGTGCTCGCCATGAGCCTTGTTTTGGTGGGAGCCGCTCGCCTGCCTGGATTGGCTGAGCTTGTGTCTCCCACGCTGAGGCTTGGCAGCTGCACCGGAAACACGGCCTATTTCGGAGTTCCTCTCGCTCTGGCCTTCCTGCCCGGCGAGGCTCTGCCCATCGTCATTGGTTACGACCTGGGGGCGACCCTGATGGCCTGGAGCCTGGGGCCGTTGATGCTCGGGGGGCAGGTTGATGGTTCCCAACGGCTGCGAGGGCTGCTGAGCAACCTTGCTGCTAGTCCGGCAACCCGAGGGCTCATCGGCGCTCTGCTGGTTCTGATGACTCCCTGGTCTGCGTCTATGGCCGATGCGTTGTGGTGGCCTTCCCGCTGCGTGATTGTGCTGGCACTGATGGTGGTGGGCATGCGCCTGGGCAGCATTCATCGTCAGGGCATTGCTCCGGTGGCACGTCCTCTGCAGCTGCTGAGGCCACTGCTGGCCAAGTTGTTGCTTTATCCGTTGTTTCTGCTGCTGCTGGCGTCTCTGCTCCAGTTCAAGCCGTTGATGGTTCAGGCGGTTGCTCTGCAAGGAGCCGCACCAACGGCAATCTCTCTGTTGCTGATTGCAGAGTCTGTGGGTGCTGATCAGGAGCGTGCCGCTGGGCTGGTGTTTTGGAGCACGTTGTTGGCCTTGATCACAGCGCCCGCGTGGGGTTTGCTGCTGCGGTCTCAGTTCTGAAAACGGCGAAAGGTGAGGTTGATGCGGGTGCTCTGCACTTTGCGCCGCTGAGGAACACTGTGCATCCATCGGCTCTGACAGCCCTGGTGCATCACCAGAAGGTCACCATCGGCCAACGGCAGAGACCTTTTTAGGTGTGCAGTTTTGCGGTGGCGGAGCTGAAAATCCCGTGTTGCCCCGAGTGAAAGGGAGGCAATCGGAGCCCGCTGATCAATTTCCGGTTCGTCATCGGCGTGCCAACCCATGCGGTCATCGCCATGGCGATACCAATTGAGCAGGCATCCGTTGAAGTTGGTCTCACAGGCTTCATTCACCTGGTGCAGCAATGGCTTGAACCATGCAGGCCATCCATCACCGGTGTGAATGGCACCGCTGTAACGGTAATGAATTCCTTCATCGGCAAGAAACACCGTCATTCGGGGGACCGGGTGGCGCTTGCCATAGACCTGAACGACGGGCTGCTCCCACTGGAGCTGGTGTTCAAGCTGTGTTTGCCAGTGCCTTGCAAGATCCGGCTTCAGCCAACCCTCATGCAGGGACCAGTCCGTTTCAGCTGCAGCTGGATGGATGGTCATTCGTGACGTCGGATGACGAGGTCGGTTCGATCCCGAGACTGTCCCATACATTCGGTGGCATGGGAGCCCGAATCACCCAAGACGAATTCCTCAAGCGCGCTGTACAGCGCTTCGGTGATCAATTCGATTACAGCCTGATCCGCTGGCGCAGTTACAAGAGTCCTGTTCAAATCCGTTGCAACGCCCATCCGGTTCAACCGATCACGATCACACCTGAAAAGCATCTTCAAACCCTGGGTGGATGCCGTCATTGCCTTCGCGAGAGACGCATCGCCTCGCTGGAGCGGGAACTCAATCGCAAATCCGCTGAGCGTCCAGATGCCGTCGCTCAGGAGTCTTCGGCCAATCTGGAATCCATTTCGAAACGACACGGTTAAGGGGTGCTGCTGCAGCCAAGCCTGATCAGGCCTTCAGGCTGACCCGCTGATAGCAGAACCAGAGCCACTGCTGGAATAGAAGATTCCGGTGGGAGCGCCAGAGGGTCTGGGATTGGGCCGCATCGAAATTTTCGGGCGGCGGAACATCTCCGCGGGCTCGGTCGCGTTCCATTTCTCCGAGGATCCGTCCCACGTTGTATTCGGGGTGGCCGAGGTGCATCAGCTGCCGCTGATCCGATGTCTCGAAAATGGTGTAGCCCACCTGTTCGCCGTGGGCGAGCAAACGAAGACGTCCGTCCCGTTCGGCGGCTTCCATCGCGGCATCCGGCAGTCCGGCATGACGGCTTTGGGGGCAGACGAAATGGTCGTCCTGGGTTCCCATCAATGGATGACCCGGCACAAGGCTGCGCATCGGGTAGATCCCGAACAGCTTCTGTTGGAAGGCCACCTTGTCGACGCCCGCAAGGTAGGCGAGGGCGAAACCGGCCCAGCACAGTCCGAGGGTGCTGGCACAGGTGCTGCGTGCTTCCTCGATCAACTGGACCAGTTCGTTCCAATAACTGACCTGTTCAAAGGGCAGGTGTTCCACGGGGGCACCGGTGATGATCAAGCCATCCAGAGGACCCTGGGACAAGGCTTCATCCCAGCTCACATAGAGCTGGTCGAGATGGTTCTGATCCCAACTCTTGTAAGCGTGGGAGTTAAGGCGAATCCAAATCGGTTCGATCTGCAGCACCGATAGGCCCAGCGGATGCAGCAGGTTGAACTCGTACTGCTTGCCCAGCGGCATGATGTTCAAGATGCCGATACGCAGTGGCCGGATGTCCTGGCGTTCAGCCTGTTCAGGCTCAATCCAGGAGATCCGGTTGCGTTCAACCTCCGCGATTTTGTGGTAACTGCCAGGAAGAATCAGCGCCATGGGGGCTGTGACGTCATTCAGCTGAGAACGGCGAGGGCCTGTTCGAAGTCGGCCTTGATGTCGTCGATGTGCTCAAGGCCAACGGAGACCCGCACCATCGTGGGGGTCACGCCAGCAGAGGCTTGTTCAGCCTCACTCAGTTGCTGGTGGGTCGTTGATGCGGGATGAATCACCAGCGTTTTGGCATCGCCCACATTCGCGAGGTGGCTGGCCAGCTTGAGGCTGTCGATGAAGCGAACCGCATCGTCGTAGCCGCCATTGAGGGAGAACATCAGCATGCATCCCATGCCGCGGCCTGTCAGGTATTTTTTCGCGGCAGCGTTGTAAGGATCACCGGCCAGACCGGGATAGCTCACATGGGCGATGGCGGGATGGTCCTGAAGCCAGGTGGCCAGGGCCATGGCGTTTTCGGTGTGGCGCTCAACGCGCAGGCTCAGGGTTTCCAGGCCCTGCAGCAGCAGGAAGCTGTTGAACGGACTGACGGCCGGCCCCCAATCCCGCAGCCCTTCCACCCTTGCCCGCAGGGCGAAGGCGATGTTGCGATCATCCGGAAGGCCCAGCATTTTGCAGACGTCACTGCCGAAGCCAAACGCATCCCAGTGCACCAAGCCGTGATACGCCGCGCTGGGCTGGCTCATCAACGGGAACTTGCCGTTGCCCCAGTTGAAGGTGCCGGCGTCCACGATCACGCCCCCCAGGCTGGTGCCGTGGCCCCCGATCCACTTGGTCGCACTTTCAACGACCACATCAGCGCCGTGGTCGATAGGTCGCATTAGAGCTCCACAGGCTCCCAGGGTGTTGTCGACGATCAAGGGGATCCCTTTCTCTTTGGCGAGCGCTGAAAGACCCTCAAAGTCGGGAATGTTGAAGCGGGGATTTCCCATCGCTTCCACGTAGAGCGCCTTGGTGTTGTCGTCGATTTGTGCTGCAAAGCTCGCGACGTCGTCGCCTTCGGCAAAACGCACGTCGATTCCCAAGCGCGGGAATTGCACCTTGAACTGGTTGTAGGTGCCGCCGTACAGATAAGACGTTGAAACGAAGTTGTCTCCCGCCTGCATGCAGTTGGTGATCGCCAGGAACTGAGCCGACTGGCCTGAGGCTGTCGCCAGTGCGGCCACCCCGCCTTCAAGGGCGGCGACGCGCTTTTCAAACACGTCGGTGGTGGGGTTCATCAGGCGGGTGTAGATGTTCCCGAACTCCTTCAGACCAAAGAGGTTGGCTCCGTGTTCGGCGTCATTGAAGACGTAGGAGCTGGTCTGATAGATCGGAACCGCTCGCGCGTTGGTTGCACTATCCGGGGACTGCCCGGCGTGCAGTTGCAGGGTCTCGAAGCGGTGAGACATGGTCTTCGGCGGGGCCACTGCCCCAGTTCTAGTCGTCAGAGAGCTCGGGTTTGTCGGTTTCCGCCAAAGAAGGGAACGTGCTGCGGATCACGGCCTGAATGTCGCGGTGCGCTTCGCTGCGGAATCCAGCCACGCCATCGGCGCTAAGCAACGGATAGGTGCGATCACTCGCATCCACCTCGCGCAGATGTTTCCAGCGGTTGCTGCTGTCTTCAGCTTTCAGCGCAATCAGAGGCGCCTGGAAGTCGTAGGCCTTGGTGTTGCCAAGAGCAGCCACTTGGGCCGTGAGCTTTTCACGCACAGGGCTGAGGGCTTTGGCCTTCAACGTGTCGGGCAAGCCGAGCACGGGCTCGTAATGGTCGAGCAAACGGAGTTCAGCCTCCAGCAGCACTGGCCATGCTCCGCGTTCACCGTCGCCAAGGCCCATCCCCGCCTCGGCTTCGGTCATCGCATCGAGATGGAAGCGCAGCCAACGGTAGTAGGTCTTGTCTTTGATTGACTTCTTGGCGGCGGCCCGTCCAGTCACAATCGCCGGCAGAGCTTTTTCCGCTTTGCGCAGGAACAGGCGATCCTCCCGTTCCAAATTCATGGCCCCCCAGCGCTGCCGGTATTCCCACAGCTCGATGTAGCGAGCCACATCAGCCTCGGACCAACCGAGACCCTTCAGTTCATCACCGCGATGGGAGGTTTCCTTGGACACCCGCTTCCTGGATCACGCCAGGTCTCAGCGTAGGTGTCGATGCTCACCCGTTTGGTGATCTGCTGGCTGGGTTGGCTTGCAGATGCTGCTCAACCGTGATGGGCTGCGGTTGGTTGTAACCCACCGGCAGCCAAAGATCACCGGCCGCTGCATTGAAGTGGATCTCCCAGTGATACAAGCCGGTGTAGGCGGCAGGGTCCTCCTTCATCAGTGAGGCATAGAGCAGCACGGCGCGGCCGTAGTAATCGCTGTTGTTGTAACCCCAGAGGCCGCGGCGAATGTCCTGCAGTCCGCCCCGTCTCACCAGGTAACGCGCTGCTGCCTGGATGGCGTCGTGGGGATCGCGGATGTTCCCGGCGCCAATCCCCGGTTCGGCCCAGGTGGTGGGCAGGAACTGCATCGGGCCCTGGGCATTGGCCACGGAGATGCCGTCGATGCGTCCCATGCCGGTTTCCACGAGGTTCACGGCCGCCAGAACCTCCCATTCGATCCCTGTTGCTGCCTCGGCCTTGCGGTAATAGCTGAGCAGATTCGCCGCTGGTTCGGGCTGAATGATCCGCCAGGCGGGGAGCATCGTCGGTCCACGACCGCGGCTCATGCGAACGAATTCACGCCGTGCTGCCAGGTGGCGCTCCGCCACGCTGCGCCAGCGCGGAGGTAGAGCCTTAATCACTTGCTGAGATCTGGGTTGGTCCGTCGACAAGACCCGATAGATCACCTGTTGTTGATGGCCGAGATCGGGCAGGGCCTCGGCCGCTGTGGCGGGATCCCTTAGCGCCTGTTCAACGGCCGCCAGCAGTGTTGCCAGCTCGGCTGGCTCAGCTGGCACAAGGGGGTACTGCCGGCCGTCTTTGGTTTTCGGTTGGCTGGCCTGAGCAGGAAGCAGCACAGGTGATTTCACCCCTGGCTCAGTCACCAGTGGCTTAGAGACAGCCTGCTTGGAAACAGCTTGCTTTGAAACAACCGCTTCGGCTGCAGCCTGCGGCTGTTTTGGCCTAAGCCAGAGCCCTGTCAGCAGGCTTGCCGTGATGGCCGAGACAGCAAGCACATTGCGGCTGCGCATGGTGGGGCAGGGGCGCTGTGCTGACCCTACCGGTGCGGTTCAGGCGGCAAGAAAGGTGCTGCGGTCGTGAAAGTCCGCCTTGGGGCCGTGGCTGAGGGCCCAATGGCTCAGCCCTTCCTGTCCACGGTCAATCACGGCCGTAAGTGCCAGGTTTGGGCAGACATCTGGTGTCCACCAGGGCTCCAAGGCAATCCGGGCGTCGAGCCGCAGTTGGTGCAATCCGCGTTGCAGCCGCACCGTTGGGGGGCTGCTCAGCTCCTGTTGGGTTTGTCCACTGCGGTAGCCATCAAAGCGATAGAGCGCCCAATCGCCATTGGCCGCCAGATTCACTTCCCAATAACGCTGCTCTCCGGGGGCAGCGATGAATGCCTCGAAGCAGGTGGTGGTCCAGAGCTCATCTTTGCGCTGCCCCTGTTGGGGCCCATCCTTCAGCCCCGCCGGCAGTTTCAGAACGCCGATGCCCTTGGCCGCGCGAGCCAGAACCCCATAGCTGAGTTCCAGCCAACCCTCGCGCCTCCACACCAGCTCAGCGCTGATCTGGACCCCCGCTGGAATGGACCGTTCAAAGGGGATCAGGCGGCAGCCCTGACGCAGCATCACGGCAGAACGCGCCATCTCAGAGGTTTGGATTTGGCTGCTGCTTCAGCCGCGCAACCAGTTGCTCCAGGGCGTTGAACTGCTGCTCCACCGCTTCGGTGAGTCGGAACTGCACCAGGGCCCGTTGCAGGTTGTGCCCAGGTCGATCGCAGCGGAAATACACATCGCCCTCCAAGTGATCCGTGAGAAAGCGCAGACCAAGCTCCAGGGGGATCAGGCGGATGCAGTGGGGCAGATAGTGCAGGTCCCAGTCACTCAGGAACCCACCCGCAACGGAGAGGTAGCCCGTGAGGATCGCCTCACAGAGCTCCATGTCGAAGCTCACATCGTCGAGGCAGAGGGTTTCCTCACCGGCTGGATTGCAGCAGGAGCGCACACAGTCACCGATGTCGTAATGAATGAGCCCCGGTTTGACGGTGTCCAGATCGATCAGACCGATCGCCTGGCCGCTGGCCTCATCGATCATCACGTTGTTGATCTTCGGGTCCCCGTGGATGGGGCGGTGATGGAGTTCACCGCGGGTGAGTGCTGCTTCCAGCACATTGATGCCTTGGCGACGTGCCTCGATGAATGCGCAGGCGTCACGCTCGGCCGGCCCCAGGCGGTCTGGGGCCGGGGCGATCGCTTCGAAGCGTTGGAGGTAGGCCGGCGTGACATGGAAATTCTCGAGGGTGTCCGCCAGTTGATCGGTGGGCAGATCGCTGATCAGGTGGTGGAACATTCCCAGCCCGTATCCCACTTCCTGGGCGTGGGCACTGTCCCGGATGACGTCGCTCGTGGTCGCCGCACCGATGTAGGTGATCGAGCGCCAGAACTCTCCGTTCTGTTCGATCCAGGGGGAGGCCTCTCGCCGGCAGGGAACCACCCTGGGCACTTCCCAGCGCCGCCCCTTGAGTTGTGGGGGTGGAGAGGCGAGACGGCGTTCCATGTGGTCGCCCAGGGCCTGCAGGTTCTGCATCACCAGGTCAGGCCGATCGAACACGTTTGTGTTCAGGCGTTGCATGACGAAGGCGCCGCCCTGCCCTTCGTGGGTCACAAGGAAGGTTTCGTTGACGTTGCCCGAGCCAAGGGAGCGGATGGCTTTGATCCCCTCGCGAGGATGGAAGCGATCGGCGATGGCTTCCAGGGCCTCGGTCATGAACGGTCGCATGGGTCTCACAAGGCACCTTGCCGTTCTTCCGGTGCTCTGCCCCGTTCAGGTGTGCAGAACTACAGCCGACTCAGGCCTCGAGCTGGCTTTCGATCACATCCATGAGTTCTAGGTAGGCCGGTGTACCGGTCTCACCGTTCTCGTCAAGAGCCATCTTTCTGCCCATGGCCTGATTGGCGTTGTCAGCAATCACGGCGTTCACCACCAGCTCGAGGGCTTTGGGAACATCGAGATTCTGCAGCGCTTCGGCGTAGCGACGGCTGTGGCTGGGTCGTACGGATTCCTGGCAGTAGCTGGAGAGTTCCCGGCTTTCCGTCATCACCCGGTAAGCCGTCTCTTTCACGCCAGCACGCCCATAAATCGCCATGTAGAGCAGATTCACCATCGAGGCGTCGTTGGCCGGGATCGCGTATTTGCGGGCGATCTGAGGCCAGTAGCGCAGCGACTTGAGGCCTTCAAGTCCGCCTTTACGCAGGCCTGCGGCTTCACACCACTGCTCCAACTCCTCCATCGAATGGGGGCAGCGGCCTTGATCGCGCATCGCTTCGGCCATCACTTGCCCGGCCTGGAAGTTGCGGGTGGGGCTGCCGGAAACCGGCAGCATCATGCTGCCGCGCACATCGGCCACCATCGCCGTGAGCTGGCTGAAGGTGTGGTCCCGCACCCGCTCGAAGTCGCCATCGCGTACCAGGGTGGATTCAATCCTGGGGACGGCGTAGCCCAGCTCTGTGAGGGGAAAGGGCTGACGGTGGTAAAGCCGTTGTCGGTCGGGGCGTGCCATCGACACGGTGGCTGCCTGGTCCAGGCACTGGTTCAGCAGCAGGGTCAGCAGCGTGGGCAACACGCCGGGGTTGTCCTGATGGAAGCCATAGCCGAAGCCGGCAAACACCGAGGCCATGTTTTTGGCGGCCTTGATGAATTGCCCCTCCACGTTGTGAACACCAGCGGAGACCTGGATGTTGGGGGAGAGTTGATCCATCAGTTGGGCTCCCAACATGGCCGTAAGGGCATTGGGATGGCAGAAGTTGGCCGTGAAGCTGTCGAAGGGGTTGCGCAGAGCCCCATGGCGATGGAAGCCGGAGAAGAACGCAAGCTCAGGCTGTTGTTCGCACAGCACATAGGCGCTGTTGCTGATTGGATCGTGGCTGAAGGATCCCGCCAGGCAGGCCAGCACCACCTGCTCCCGGTGGAGCTCTTTGCGCAGGCGACAGGCTTCCTGGAGGTCTTCTTCGATGTGATTGCTGTTGGCGCTGAGCACAACAAGTTCGCAGCGCTGGATCAGATCGCTCAGCGTGTTGGCGATCCGCTCGTCGCCGTTTCGGTGGCCGCCCATGTTGAGCACGGTCTCCACGTGCTCATCGTCCATCGTTGCAATCGTTTCTTCGGGGAACGCTCCCAGAAGGTCCCGGCCAGGGCGAGGGGCCAGCAACAGACGCCCTTTGGCGTTCTGCATGGCGCAGTTGTAGGCCAGCGAGGCGGGATAGAGCCCGACGCTGTAGAACCCCACCTTGCCGGTCGAGAGCTCCTGAACGCGCCGGCGGATTGCGCCGGCGTCGAGGCTCTGATCGAAGAAGGAATTGCGCATGAGGGCAAGACTAAGCAGCGTTCTCGAGGGGACTGCTCACCGCAGACAGACGCCATTTGCTTGGGCAGTGCGGAGTTTCGCCCAGAGGCGTCCTCTGAGTTGACCCAGCTCAATCGCGTCTTATTGCTGCAGGTGCTTTTAGAGGCCTGCGAATGCGAAGCAGTGCAGGCTGAACAATTGAAATAAGCAAGAAGTCAACAATTAATGGCTATTGAATGGTTCAAAGGCCCATGATCATTCTGTAATTCGGGTTGGACCTTGTTCGCTCGTTGAGGGCTTGGATTTCTGGATAAGCCGAGAGATCTTCGTTGGGATAGAAAATAGGGAGGTAGCCAAGATATGCATTGACTGCACAGTCTGCTGCGGTCCAGCAATCCCCCACCAAAAACTGTTTCTTGGTATAGATGTCATTCAGAGTTGCCATCAGCCTTGGAAACTCCCGCTCCTTATTGGAGGGAACGAATAGCGCGATCGCCAGTGTGGAGTTGGCGAAAAGAATCCACTGACTGATCGAGGCACGAGTTGCGGCATCGTTGATCTCGTTGGCGTAATTCTCGGAAAGATACTGAAGAATGGCGCCCGACTCAAACAGCACCAAACCATTGCTGTCGTCCTTGAGGGCAGGCAATTTGCCGAAAGGATTCACCTCCAGATAGCTGGTTGCAAGATTTTGACCAGCTGCCAGATCAATGTTGACGTATTCGTAAGAAATTCCCTTTTCTGCCAAGTACCATTTCGGCATCGAAACACGGGTCTTGGGGCCGCCGTAGAGATAAAACGTCATCACTGATTGTTAGCTTTCACCATGCTATCTGTTGGGATCAACCGGTGTCGTTGCGCTGCGCAAGGTTTGGTCAGTCTTCATCTCAATGTTGGATGACTTGCTGGTGATCCAGTTGTGTTGAAAATGTGGCGTTTCAGTCTTTTGCGTCGGAGTGCAAGAAAAACTTCTCGTTGATAACAACCTTGGGCGGCCGTGCAGATGTCATCACGGGCAGAACTGGTTCAAACACGCTGTAATGCGCTCAAACCATTGCCTCTAGGCCTGTGCCCAGCCGTGATCTGCTGATGGCATACCGCTGGCCTGCGGCGGTTGTGTTGTCCAGCCTGGTTCTGGCGGTCACGGCCGCCAAGCTGCTGAGTCGGCCCATTCCTATTGCGATTGAGGGCGGATTGCAGGTCGACAAGTTGGTGCTTCCGCCCAGTGTCACCATCCGCTCCGTCACCCCTTTGCCGGTTGTTGTTCAGGAGCAAGTGACCATCGGCGGCGATGCGCCCCTGGCGATTGAAGGCCCTGTTTCGGTGAAATCGATTGCGGGAGCAGTGACGGTGAATGCCGATGCGCGGGTCAGCGGGGTTGAGGGGCAGGTGTCGGTCACAGCCGATGATCCGCTGTCTGTACGGGCAGACGTGTCTGTCGACGACAAAATCACGATCGGCGGCAAGGTCGATATCGAGGGCAAGGTGAAGCCGACCTTGCTGCCTGTGCCGGGGCTCTGATCAGCGGTTGCGGGGGGCTTGGCCGCTGCCGAGCGTCAGCCCTTGCTCCCAACGGTTGAGTTGCCGCAGTGCCAGGGCCGAGAGCGCGGCTGTGACCAAGCCGGTGCTGTTCCAGGCGCTGCCCTGTTGGATCCCCAAAAGCACGGCGGATCCCCAGAGAAGGGCCCATGCCCAGGGGCGGGCAGCACGAATCCGCGTCAGCGCCGACGAGCAGCTGCGGCAATGGATCGTGTGGCTGTTGTATCGATCCATCAGCGCCGTGGTGCTTTGCCGCGGAGGTAGGGGTTGTCCTGCAAAGGGCTCGCCACCGTTGCCGTTCAACCAGCGATGCAGCGCCGCCACGTAGACATCTGACGTTGTGGGCATAAAAAAACTGCGTTCCACGGCGGGGCTGCCGCCGGCTCGCTCCAGCACCCGCTCCTGCCAGTGCAGGAACACCTGATCGTCTTCCAGCACCTTGTGGTTGCCGATGTGTTGCAACCAGCGGGGCCGCAATCCGATCAGCAGCCGGGGGACGGCGGATTGGAACCGGAAGGGGAAGCGGGCGAAGAGGCGGCACTCGCCGCGGCGAATCGGCACGGCGTAGACCACCGTGAGAATTCGCCCGAAGCCCTGGGCGGTGAGGTCATGCCACATCAGCTGCGGGGCATGGAAGGTGGTGGATTGGGCGCCGAGTTTGCCCCGACGCGGCCCCTCCTCCCAGTAGGCCGTGAAGCCGCTGGCGTCTTCCCCCGTGATGGAAGCTTCCACAGGCGCGGCATTCTCCCGTTTGCCAACGGTCTTGTGGTGGGTGAAGGGAACGTGGCTCACGTCCAGCACGTTCTCCAGCAGGGTCACGGCATCCATCGGCAGGTCCCGGAAGGTGTCCTGCACAGTCCAGCTGTCGGGGTTGTCCTCCAGGGCTGGCACCAAGGGGAGCTGACTGGGGTCCGCGGCATCGGGGGCCCCCATCCAGACGAACAGCAGCCCCTGCCCCGTGGCGGTGGGAAGGCTGGCGCAGCGGGACCGACGGTTGTTGGGCTGGGTGTTCTCGAGAGCCTGCGGCACACGCTGACACTGGCCGTCGCCATCGAAACTCCAGCCGTGATAAGGGCATTCCAGCAGTCCTTCCTCGTTGATCCGCCCTTCGCTGAGGGGCACTAGACGATGGGGGCAGACGTCTGGGAAGACCCGCCAGCTCGATGCGGCGCGATCCCACCAGATCACAAGATCCCGCTCCAGCAGCGTGAAGCGACTCGGCGTTTTGGGGTCGAGGTCCTGCACAAAGCTGATCGGCCACCACTGTTCGGTCCAGGTGGGGTGCATGGCAGGAGCATCAAGGCCGCCATGATCGCTGGGCGGATGGCATGGCTGCGGTGTTTCACGTGCCATCGGTGGTTCTGCCTGCCGCCCCCCACTGGACTTCTTACGGGTTTGGCACTAATGAGTTGCGCGACGAAAGTGCACCGCTGTTCCTTCGGCTGCAGCGACCTCCTTGAACCTCCATGCCCCGTTTGACGCTCGATCAATTGCTGCAGGAGCTCACCGGTGCTGAAGACCTGCTGATCGTGCAGGACCTGGACGGTGTCTGCATGCAATTGGTGAAGGATCCACTGACGCGGTGCATGGATCCGTCCTATGTGGACGCTGTTGCGGCCATGGATGGCCAATTCGCAGTGTTGACCAATGGGGAGCATGAAGGGCGGCGTGGGGTGAACCGCCTCGTGGAGCAGGCTTTGGGGGATCCGGTTCTCCCCAAACGTGAGGGCCGTTATCTGCCAGGCCTGGCGGCTGGAGGGGTGCAGCTGCAGGATCGCTTTGGTGACCTCAGCCACCCCGGGGTCTCGCCGGCGGAAATGGCTTTTCTCGCTGCAGCCCCAACCCGAATGGAAGCTCTCTTGATGGAGCGATTGCCGGGCCTGTTGCCTCAGGTGGGTGTTGATGACCTGGCCGAGGTGGCCAGAGCCGCGGTGTTGGACACCCAGGTTTCACCCACCATCAATCTCAACGGGATATTTGAACTCGTCCCCGCTGATGTCATCACTCAGCAGGCCCTGCAGACGATGCTCTCGGAGCTGATGCATCAGTTGCTTGCCGAGGCTGCCGCCCAGGGCCTGGAGAAATCTTTCTTCCTGCATGTGGCTCCCAACCTGGGCCGTGATGCGCAAGGCCAGGAACGGATCAAGCCCGCTGCTGAAGGTGATGTGGGCACCACCGACATTCAATTCATGCTTACCGGGTCGATCAAGGAGGCCGGACTTCTGGTGCTGCTTAATCAGCATATCCAGCGCCGTTGGGGTGAATCACCCTTGGGTGAGAAGTTCAACGTGAGAACGGCTCCCCACGATCCCGAAGCGCTGTTGGCGTTGGTGCAGCAGCGCATCTCCGCGGAACGGATGCCATTGCTGGTGGGGGTGGGAGACACGGTCACATCCACGCCATCGGCTGATGGCACGGGCTGGTTGCGGGGTGGGAGTGATCGCGGTTTCCTCAACCTGCTGCAGGACCTCGGTGCCTGGTGCGGTCAGTCCAATCGCGTTGTTCTCGTTGATAGCAGCCATGGAGAAGTGGATCGCCCCAGCCATGCCGATGGCAGCTTGCAGGGCATCACCGATCCGGAGGATCCCTTGCGGATTGACGCGCTCATGCCTGATGGCCCGGAGCAGTACATCGCCTGGTTCCGACAGCTCTCTGAACGTCGCCGGGTGGGTTGATTAGCGGCTCAGCTGCGGGAGCATTCGTTTCTCCAGCCTGGATGCGTTCTTTCTGGAAGAATCAGCCTCATCCGCATGGAGCCGGTGGCTGTTGTTGAGACCGTTTTCCCGCCCCTGAAGCGCGGACAGCTCACAACGTTGCAGGTCAATCTCGGCTACCGCTGCAACCAGAGCTGTGCCCACTGCCACGTCAATGCAGGGCCCACCCGCACCGAGATGATGAGTGCGGAGTTGCTGGCGTTGATTCCGCAGATCCTTGAACAGCATTCCATCTCCTGCCTTGATCTCACGGGTGGAGCACCGGAGTTGCACCCGGGTTTTCGCGCGTTGGTGCGCCAGGCACGCTCACGCGGCACCACCGTGATTGACCGCTGCAATCTCACGATCCTCAGTGAACCCGGCCAGGACGATCTGGCTTTATTCCTGGCGGAGCAGGGGGTTTGCATCACCGCCTCCTTGCCCTGTTACAGCGCCGAGAACGTTGACCAACAAAGGGGTGATGGCGTGTTTGAGCGCAGCATCAGCGGACTGCGCCAGCTCAATGCCCTGGGCTATGGAACGGGCGATCCAAACCGGCAGCTGGATCTCGTCTACAACCCGCTGGGTCCGGTTCTGCCTCCTCCCCAGCAAGCCTTGGAGGCGGATTACAAGAAGGTCTTGGGCGGATTGGGGATTCGCTTCGATCGTCTGCTCACGTTGGCGAACATGCCCATCCAGCGTTTCGCCAAACAACTGGAACGCAGCGGCGATCTGCAGCGTTATCAGACCCTCCTCGAGGATGCGCACAACCCTGAAAATTTGGGAGCTGTGATGTGCCGTCAGCTGATCAGTGTCGATTGGCAGGGCCATCTCTACGACTGTGATTTCAATCAGCAGCTCGGCCTGCCCTGTCCCGGGCAGGTGCGTCACCTTCGTGATCTGGTCCACCTTGAGGCCGTTTCGCTGGATCAGTCCATCCACACGGCTCCGCATTGTTTTGGCTGCACTGCTGGTGCAGGGTCAAGTTGTGGCGGCGCACTTCAGGGCTGATCGGCGCGTTGTGGGCATAGTGGGTGGACCTGTAAAGAGGCCACTCAGTTGCAACGCATCTGTTTTGCTGTCGCCGCGTTGATGCTCACGGCTACAACGGCCATGGCCGGATCCCACGGCAAGCCCAAGCAGGCCATGTTCAAGACGCAGGCTGAAGCTGAGGCGGCGGCCCCAGGCTTTGGCTGCACCGGTGCTCACCAGATGGGTGAGATGTGGATGGTCTGCGACAAGCACGGTGATGCAGGCCAGCACGGGGCTCACTGATTCATGACTGAAGGCGGGCATTGCGGCAGCAAGCCGAAGCGGATCGCGATCGGCGTTGCTCCCCTCGGCACCATCTCCATTGGCATCGTGCCGATGGGGGTGATCTGCATCGGTGTGGTGCCGATGGGTGTGGTTTCGATTGGTGTGGTGGCGATGGGCGTGATCAATGCCGCCATCGTCGGGATGGGATTGGTGGCGGTTGGTGTGAACACCATGGGGGTGATCACGGCCGGCCCGATGAGCATGGGCTTGATTCAGATCCGCTCCACCACCAACCCCCGCTATCTGGCCTATCCCAGCCGCGAACAGGCGGAGGAACAGGCGCGCCAATTGGGTTGTGAGGGTGTGCATCGCATGGGCGATCGCTACTGGATGCCCTGCAACGAGCATCCTCAGTAAGCAGCCCGCGCGTCCGCTTCACAAAAGCTTCGGAAGACTTGTGTTGCTCACACCTTTTCAGAGGCTGTGCTGCTGGCTTCAGTGTGCGAAACAGGGCGCATCTGATGTCACCATCGTCGCCACGCCAACGTCTTCAAAACCTGCTCACTGCCCGATGGTTGGAGATGGGTGAAGTGTCGTTGATGCATCACCGCCAGGTTCAGATCTTGTTGAACACCTTGAGACGGGAAAAGGAACTGGTGTCCGTCGAGCTGATTGAGCTTCTGGTGGCTGATCTTTACGACAAGGAATTTCGCGCTGAATGATTTAGGTGTTGCGATCTATCCCTGACATTTGGGGCAGATCGCACGAACGTTCAGGCTCGATTCAATCAACTGAAAACCAACATGGGTGGCGGCGGCAGCTCCTGCTTCCAGCACAGTTTCACTTTCGAATTCCTCGGTGCGGCCGCAGCGGATGCACACCACATGGTGATGTTGGCGGTGATCGTCAACGGCGAGCTCAAAGCGTCGCCCCCCCTCACTGAGCTCCAGTTCCTGGAGCAGACCCATGTCGGCCAGCAGGCGCAGGGTGCGATACACCGTTGCCAGAGACACCTTCATCTCAAGGGCCGCCAGCTGCTGGTGCACCTCTTCGGCACTGAGGTGGCAGCCGGACCCACAGCGCTCGAACAGCTCAAGAACCCTTTTGCGCTGCGGGGTTAGACGGCGGCCGTCCTGATGCAGCCCCTGCTGCAGGGTGGTGTCCGTAGCGGCAGGGGCAGACGACGATGTCACAGCTTCTCCTCGCTCATTCTCAAGAGTAGGCCTTAATGAGAGTGCTGTCTTGCCCTCAGGATCAGGTTCGTCGGATCCCAACGGTCGCCGATGAGGACGATGAAAGTTGGTGATAGCGTCCACCGACGCTGTTGTGCTGGTCGATGGAAACCCACGTCCTCACCTTCACCATCACCAAGTCATTTGCCGAATGGGTCGCCACCTATGACGCATCCCTGCCGCTTCAGAAAATCGCTGGCATCACTTCGCTCTACCGGGGTGTCAGCAAGGACGACCCCAGCAAGGTTTGCGCGGTGATGCAAGCCGCCCCCGGGGTGATGGAGCAATTCATCGCCGACAACACCGACATGATCGCGGCTTCGGGTCACGTGATTGAGAGCACCGTGAGTCAGGTGTTCGTCGCCAGCTGATGGCCTGGCGTCCTGCCCGGGCCTGGACCAGCCAGCGCCCGGTGGCCGGTTATCGCCATTTCGAGCTGATCACGCAAGGCGGGCGTGGCCCGCTGCGATGGGTTGAGTTGGCAGCTGTGCTGGCCCCGTCGCATCGCGAGCGGGTGCTCTGGAGTGAGCTCAAGGATCCAACCCGTTGGAGCAGCGGCTGGCAGTCCATCCCGGAGAGCGATGAGGATTCTTCAACTCAGTGATCCACACCTGGTGGCTGCTGATCAGGGGCTGGTGCGCGGTCGGCCGGCCCTTGCTCACTTTGAGCGAGCTCTCCAGCTTGGTGGCACCTTGAACCCCGATTTGGTGCTGGTCACCGGGGACCTCTGCCAAGACGAAAGCTGGGGTGGTTATGTCCGGCTGCGGCGGGCCCTGATCCAACACTTGCGCTGTTCCGTGGCTCTGCTGCCCGGCAACCACGATCACCCGCTGCTGCTCGATGCGGTGCTGGGCAGAACGTGGGCAACAGCTCCCGCTGATCTGTTGGTGCAAGGCGTGAGAGTGCTGCTGCTGAGCAGCCATCGGGTGGGTTCAGCTGCCGGTGTCCTTGGCTCGCTTCAGCTCCAGTGGCTGGCCGAGCGCCTGCAGTGCTCGGAGCGCCGTGATCTGCCCCTGGTGGTTGCGCTTCACCATCCACCAATCGCCATCGGTGATGCCGGCATGGATGCGATCGGGCTCCTCGATCAGGCAAGTCTTGAGGAGCTGTTGCGTCCCCATCGAGCCCTGCGGGCGGTGCTGTTTGGACACATCCATCAGCATTTGCAGGGGGCCTGGTTCATGCGGCCTGACGTGCTGCTGCTCGGATGCCCCTCCACTCTCTGCAGTTTCAAAGCGGTGCAGCCCTGCCCCTTGGGTCGCGCTGATGATCCGGAGGGCAGGCTGCTCGAGCTGAGGCCTGATGGAGCCGTTCAGCACCGGCTGCTGCGCTGGAGCAGCGTCTGAATTCATCCCATTCCCTTCTGCGACTCGCGGAAGGCCTTGAGTTTGTCGATGTCCTTCTCTTCGTCGATGGAATAGTCCGTCAGGATCAAGGCCTTGCCGATGGTCCCGAGGGCGTATTCGATCCGGTCGAGATCGCGGCGTCCGTCGTCATCCAGTCGTGCTGCACGAATCACCTCAGGTCGCAGCTGGTCGGCCAGCTGCTCCAGTGCCGCTGCGATCGCTTTGGCCTGCTGGAGCGGCTCGGAATCACCCATGAATCCTGAACAGATGCAATCGGAAGACTCTGACAGTTCTCGTCAGAAGCCCTTGGCCGTGGGTCGCTGACTCGAGAGCGAGACGTTGCCCAGGGGTTGTTGCTGTGGGGCGGGCTGCTGCATCGCTGTGGGCGGAACACCGGGGGCAGCCACCACATTGAACGCCAGCGACCAGCGTTCACCATCCCCTCGGAAGGGCATCACCGAATGGGGTTGCCAGGCCGGGAACACATAGAACTCACCGGGCACAGGCAGCACGTAGTGCGCCATGCCGGTGCGGAACGACTGAATGTGCCAGTCCTCCGGGCCGTGGAAGCAGAGTTGGCCATCAAAACTGTTGGCGTTGATCTGCGGTGGCACCTTCAGAAAGATCACTCCAGAGAAGCTGCCGCCATGGGTGTGGGTGGGGTTGTAGTCACCGGCGGTCTGGCAATTGAGCCATAGATCAATCATCTGAAGGCGGTAGCGACCGGGAACCCAGGGGCCGCGACCCTGGGGAGGCTGACGGTCCATCACATGGCGGATCCAGCGATCACAGGCCGGCAGCAGGTGGTTGTTGCTGAGCTCTTGCACGCCGGGTTGATCAGGCCTCAGTTCGCGCTGCTGAAGCAGTTGACCCGCCAGCTTCGCGGAAGCATCGGGGCTGGACTCAGGATGGGCGAGCACGCTTTCGCTCAGCCCAATCAACTGTTGGAGCAGAGGATCCGGAAGGGTGCCCCGAAGGATGGAGCGGGGAAACAGATCGAGAACGTCCACCAAGGCTTGGTCTGCTGCAGGCCATCGTGGCAGCCCCAAAGTGGGCGCACCGTTCATGACGATCCTGATGCTGCGCCACGCCCTTCTGGTGCCTGTGCTGCTGGGCAGCTGCGTAGCGGCAACGGCCGCTGATCTCCCTGGGCAACAGGGGCCAACGACGGCGCTGCTGCAGGGGGGTCCACTGCAGCTCAGCACCCGTCGCACGGCCGAGCTGTTCCCGGATGGCAATCGCATCTGGAAGGTTGAACTGCATCGCGGCCCGCGTTTGCTGGCCAGCTGGCCAGCGGCCAGTGGTGTGGCCCGGCGCCAGAGTGCTGATCGCCGCTGGAGCCCCGGCAATGCAGCCCCTCTGCCCGTTGGTGTGTACAGCCTGGGGCGTCCGGAACCGTGGGGGAATGATCTGTGGTTTGACCTGACCCCTCGTTTCGACACCACCCGAAGTGCTCTGGGCATCCACCGCTGTTATCCCGGCACGGGTTGCATCTGCATTCCCGAGCGGGCTGATATCGATGCGCTCGCCAGTTGGGTCAAGGCAACTGGGATTCGCACTCTGAAGGTGGTGAACTGATCGGACAGCCTTGACGTGCAGCAGTCCCAAATTCGGTCTCGAACGGAATTTGTGAATGTCGAAAAATCGTTGCCGATCGCCCTGCAATCGCGTTCTTTTCGGCTCATGATGCGTGGGCCAAGTCGCTAATGGGCTTGGAAGCCGGGCCGAGCGATGCCCGACGGGAACTGCGATTTGGCTTTGGCTTTGGCTGAGGTCAAATCCGTTCGTTCTTAAGACATTTGGGTGTGTATCCCTCAACACCGATTCGTCCGTCAACGTACGTTCGTGGTCGAATCGCTCCGGTGATGCATCACCGTCGACCACACAACATTCCTCAATCACGACACGTCCGAGTGGCCTGGAGCACCGACGTTCCTCCTAGGGCTCTTTACAAGGAAGGCAAACCATCGGCTTGATCGGATTGATGGACGTCAGCATCTGGATGCTCGTCGGATTCCTGCTGGCGGCCTATTCCGTGGTGGCGAACGACTCGCTTCAGACCCTCGGCACCTATCTCTCCTCCAACCGGAAACGCACGTCGAAGCCCGCGCAGATGCTGTTCATCTGCACGGTCACCTGTGGAGTGCTGCTGTTGGGCTGGTCCCTCAACAACGGTGATCCCACCTGGGGCCGCCTCAGTGTGCCTGGCAAGGAGTTTCCTTGGCCCGAGCCGTTCACCTGGGTCTACGTGCTTCCACCGCTCGCTGTTGTGGCCCTGACCCAGTGGGGAGCACCGGTGAGCACCTCGTTTCTGGTGTTGTCATCGTTCATGCCGATCAACATCGGCATGTTGCTCAGCAGCTCGCTGACGGGGTATGGACTCGCCTTCGCCGTAGGCCTGGCGGCCTACGGCCTGGGCTTGTGGTTGCTGGAGCGCTGGGTGTTCTGCCGTTCCCAAGACGGCAAAGACCCGAGCAAGGTCTGGTACGGCTTGCAGTGGTTCTCCACCGGCTTCCTCTGGTGCATGTGGCTGGTGCAGGACCTGGCCAACATTTTTGTGTTCCTGCCGCGCCAGTTGGACCTCGTTCCGATGCTCATCTGCACGCTGGTGCTCTGCTTGGGCCTTTGTGTCCTGGTGGCCACCGGGGGTGGGCCGATTCAGGCCGTGCTCCGCACCAAGACCAACAGTTCTGATTTGCGCTCGGCCACGCTGATCGATCTGTTGTTCGGTCTTTGCCTGCTCTACAAGGCCTTCCTCTCCAGCTTCCCCCTCAGCACCACTTGGGTGTTTCTGGGCCTGATCGGCGGCCGTGAGTTGGCCTTGCGGATCAAGCAACAAACATCAGACGTCGTGTTCACCAACCGGGAGGGGGGCAGTCTGGCCAAGGTCATCGGCACGGATCTCTGGAAAGCTGCCGTTGGTGTTGTGGTGAGTGTGGTGATCGCCCTCAGCATTCAGCCCCTCGCTCAGCTCACCGCGGGCTGACCCCTGTGGTCAGCGCTCCAATTCATGGCTAGGTCAGAGAGGGATGGGCCCCTCCATGGCACGTTGTGTTGTTTTGTCGCTGTTGCTGCCCTGGTTGGTGGGAGGCTCTGCCTTCGCCAGACCTGAGCCGCAGCTCAGCGCCAGGCAAACCATCCTCGAGGCGAATCGCCACTTGATTGCCGATGGCTGGCGTCCTGCCCCGGAAAAAACGCCAACGCCCGAGGAGCGGCGCTGGGCCTCTGTTGGGCTCGAAAGCCTTTCGGCCTGTTCCGGTACGGGCGTTGGCTTCTGTCGCTTTGATTACCGCCGAGACCTGCAGCGGCTATCGGTGGTGACAGTGCCCAGTGAACCCGGTCGTCCGTCGGTTGGTCGCGTTGAGCGTTGGTGGTGATCAGGGGTTCAGCGGTTGCTCCTGCCAGAGCGTGTCCGCACTCCAACGCGTGCGTTGATGGGGGTGGGGGCCAAGGTTGAGCCGCTCAACGCTGATCACCTGCAGCCTTAGCACCACGAAATGCTCTGGCAGCGGTGCAGTTTCAGCCAGTTGATCGGGGAAGGCCGCCGTGGGGTCCAGCGGATCCGCCGGGGTGGGCCACCCCCAGACGGCTCGTCCTGTATCGGAGAGCTTTTGCCAGCGCTGCTGGCAGAGCTCAGGTTGTTCGGTGGCTTTGATCAGCTTCACCTTTCCCCGCAGGCGGTACTGCTGGCGTGCTTTGGGGAACAACCAGCACAGTTCAGTGGCTCCATCGTTGGCGAGTTCCGTCACCTTCTCGCTGCGCTGATCGCTGAAGAGTTCGAGTTGGGCTGCACCGGCCCAGCCGCGGAACACCAGGGTTCGCACCCGAGGTGTGCCATCGCGTCCTGTTGTGGCCAGTTGCACCCAGCGGGCGGCAACGGAGCGCCCCTCCCGCTGCATGGCCGCGCGCAGCAGAGGTCTCCAGGGGGGGATGGTTTCAGAGATTCCCTCAGTCATGGAAGGTCGAACAAGCGAGCCTGCTCGGCAGCAGCACGCACCACGATGGCGTGGCGCTGCACCAGGGGATCGAGGGCGTCATAGCCACCACCGATCACCGTTGCGGTTGCAATCCTGCGGCGCAGACAGGCATCGAGCACAAGTCGATCGCGCATCTTCAACCCCGCATCGCTGAGGGCGAGTCGGCCGAGCCGATCATCGCGATGGGGATCGACGCCCGCGTTGTAAAGCACCAAATCCGGCGCGATGGTGTCCAAGGCATCGGGCAACCGGTCGGCAATGGCAGCGAGATAGTCGTCGTCGCTGGTGCCGTCGGCGAGGGGGATGTCGATATCCCCGTCCACTTTGCGCAAAGGGAAATTGCTGGCGGCGTGCACCGAAAGGGTGGTCACCCTGGGGTCGTGTTGAAAGCAGGCTGCCGAACCATCCCCTTGGTGCACATCGAGATCCACGATCAGAATTCGCCGCACCTCCCCAGTTCCCAGCAACACCCGCGCGGCGACAGCACAGTCGTTGAAGATGCAGAAGCCACTGCCGAAGCCGGGGTGGGCGTGGTGGGTGCCACCCGCCAGATGGGAGGCCAAGCCCCGCTGGAGAGCCAGTCGTGCCGTCAACAGGGTGCCGCCCACGGCAAGCCAGGTGCGCTGCACCAAAGGCCGCGTGGCCGGAAGCCCGATGCGACGTTGCTCCGGTCGGGTCAGGTGATCACGGCTGAAGGCTTCGTGATACATGCGGGGATGGACGCTCTCCAGATCTCTGCGGGCGATGCTCAAGGGCCGATGCACCTCCTCGGCCTGGACGACCCCCTGCTCCAGCAGGAGTTGATGCAGCAGCCGGAACTTCGCCATCGGAAAGCGATGGGTGCTCGGCAGCGGCGCGGAGTAATGCGGGTGATAAACGACTGGAAGCGGCAAAGGGTTGTCTCACCCGGGATGGCTCAGCCCATTCAAGGGTTAGGCAGGCTGCTGGTGCAGCAACAGATCTCACGCCTCAGATCTCAGTACACAGCTGAGATCTGATGAGTTGCTCAGATCGTTTGTGCCAAATAAGTGCCAAAATCCGCTGGAAGAATTGATCCCTTTGGCACGACTTTTCTGCCACCTGTTGACACGTCTACGCGACAGCTCGACGATGGGTTCACTGATAGTCCACGCTTAAAGCACTGCTTAGGCAGCTCCCTGATATGTGGCTTGCCGGGGTCTTGGCCCTGGTCCCTACCCATCTGCCAGCCATGCGGATGGTGCGTTGAAAAAGACGCTGGCTCTGCTTTAGGAGTTGCAAAGGCGGTTCTGTTCACCCCTTCTCTGGAAGCTCAGAACTTGCCTCGTCCTTCTCGTCACCACAAAAAATCCCTCCGACTGTTTCGGTGGGAAGGCGTGACTTTCCAGGTCTCTCAGGAGACTTGGGAAAAGTGCATTGCAGCTAACGCAAAGCCCACTGAATTCCTGCTCGCCAACAAGGTGACCATGGAAACGCTGGACAGGATGGCTGCCAAGGCGAAGGGATCTAACTGAGCCCTCTTAATGGATACCCCCCAGCAATGGGTGGCTGAGTCCGAAGCAGCAGAGCTTCTGGCAATTAAAAACAGCACCATCCGCACCATGCGGCGTGATCGCAGGTTGGAACCTGGCACGCATTGGATTTACGCGACCGGCACCCCCAACGGTCCCGTCACTTACAACGTCACGGCCATCCGTGAATCAATGGCGCAGCGCACCAAGGAAATGGTGGCGGCTGAAGCCCAGCGTCGTGCCGCTCTCAGAAAGGAAAAACAGGATTCCATTGAGACCTTCAGCAATGACCCGAGTGTGAGGGCAGGGTCATGAGGGATCAGGGAGATGAAAGAACGTCTTTTCAAACGTTGATTGAGATGGGGAAGTTGCCTGCTGATGCGCTCCTCTCGCCTTCAAAAATGCAAGAGGGCTTTTATTCCAAGACTCTTCAAACAGCGCGCCAAACTTCCAGGGGACATTTGTCTGATGGGGGGTGTCAGGGGGATGTTCAAAAAGTCCCCATCCAGTCCGCCAAGGACGTCCTGAAGACGCGCGAGGCCACGGATTGGATTGCTGACCAGTTCATCCCGCGTGGTCGGCTGACCTTGCTTGCTGGGGCTTCAGGGTCAGGAAAAAGCTCGCTTCTCTATGGGTTGGCGGAAGCCGTCTCCAACGGCTCGGACTTCATGGGTCAGCTCACGACCAAGAGAGGCAAGGTCTGTTTCATCCAGTCCGACGAAAGCCCCGAGAACGCAGCCGACAAGCTCAAGGTCATGGGTGTCAAAGCTGAGTTCCATCTGCTCACTGACTGGGAGTTCTTAGACGTTTCCAAGCTCAGGGCTCTTCAGGAGCAAGAGCACTACGACCTGATCGTCCTGGACAGCATCACGACGCTTTTGGGTGCTGGCAGACCAGATGGCCCGAGCATGAACGATGCGGAGTTTGGATTCGATCTCTATCCACTGAACACATGGGCTTCTGAAAACCGCGTTGCCGTGGTGATGAGCGCCCACCTCAGGAAGCAGAGCAAGGACTCAACGACCAACGCCATCACCCTGGATTCCGTCTTTGGCGCAGCCAGTCAGGGCTGGGCCGCCAGTGATGTTTGGGGGATTTGGAGGCTTTATCAGCAGCAGCCGGACCAGAACATTCAGATGCGGTTGCAGTGCGTGAAAGGACGCACCTGCGCGGACGGCACGGCATGGAATCTGGAGGGAAACGAAGAGGACTACTCGTTCCTTCTGAAAGGCTCAGCGAATGAGGGGGACATGACTCCAAAGCAACGAAGCCATTTCGCGGAACAGGCGCTGGCGTTGATGGCAGGGAGTGACCGCTACTGGAAGGTTGAGGACATCCAGCGCGAGCTGGGCTGCGCCGAAAGGCACGCCTATCGGGTTTTGAAGGGCTTGTTCGTAGAGGACAAGCTCAGCAGACAGACCCTTGCCTCCACTGGTGGTCGCCCGAAATATGCATACGCAGAGAAGACTTTTTGTACTTCCCCCCAACCCCCCCTATCGGAAACAACCGCGCTGCCTAATTGTTCCCTGACAGAATGAAGCAATGGTGAAAAAGTCAGACAAAGCAGAAATTGATCGGCGGATTCATACCGTCGTCAAACTGCTGTCGTCGGCGAAAACAAACAGCTACATCCTGCGATTCTGCACGGAAGAATGGGGGGTACAGAAGCGACAAGCCGAGACGTACCTGCAACGTGCCCGAGAGATCATCAAGGCGGATTATTGCGTGGAGCGTTCTGACTTCCTTGGCACGCGTCTAGCCCTACTGGACGAAATCATCGAAGCCAGCATCCGAAGCAAGCATCACTCAAATGCCGTTGGTGCCTTGAAGCTTCAGGCTCAACTCACAAGGCTGCTAAAGGGTAATTAATTGAGTGTGGCTGGGACGCAATTGATTGGGTGGTGTGCTGACACACCTACCCTTCAGCATGTGGCGAATGGCTTAAATGGCTACTGGTATTCAGTTGTGACTTGTGGTGAGCTGTGGTCATACCAGAAGCGCAAGAGTTGCTCATAACTTGGAAGCATTGGTGCCTTGTGATCCATCAACAATTGGATCCGGTCGCCTTTTTTCATGCCTTTGCGTCCACGCCCAGGGATCTTCTGGGCAGTGAGCATCTGACGAAGACGTTTATCAGTAAGCGAATTCAGAGTGTCATAAGAGGCAGGGCCTAAAGCGGCCCCGACCAGTTGATAAGTCTCAGCTGTTTCCTCTTGGGTGCTGATCTCCCGCAGCTCACGCAAGCCTCGCGCAGTGTCGTCAATGTGCTGACCGACAAGACGAGCCAAGGTGCGATCTGCCTCGATAGAGCGCTCGATGACGTTACGCAGATTCATTGTTTCCCTCCAGCTCTCGCTTGGCCTTCTTGGCCGACAGCCAGGAATGAATGAAGCGGGTCACGGCGTTGAGCAGGTCACCAATGGCATTGCCACGCCACTGACGACCCTGATAAGTGTCCCAAGCTTTTTCCAACTCATCACCAGCAATTTCAAAGCCTTCGAAGACGTCGTGATATTTGAGCAGCACGTTATCCAGCTCAGCCTTTTGGCGAAGCGTCATCTCAGCAGCTGACGCGAATTGGCGCAGCTCGACTTCCATCTCGGTGATGCGTGAGGTGAGCCGAACCACTTGACCTCTGTATTGGCCTCGGCTGCGGCTCAGGAATTGAGCGGCATCACGAAGTTCGCCGTACTTCTTACGCAGTTCACCTGACGAAGGATTTGAGGGGAACTGGCCTTCTCTGATGCTGGTCATTGGTCGATACCGGTAAGAACGATGAACAGGGCAGCCACATAGGCGAAAGGTCTAACGGCAGCACGCAAGAGCTGACCAAGCGGATCTCGTTGCGGCTTGGCAGGAATTAATTGCTCCTTAGGCTCGAGCCACGCCTCATTTGAATGAGACGGCAATGCGATGTAGTCGAAATTGATAAGAGTCATTGGCTCGCTTCTGCGATATGTGGGGCTCTCGCCCCGTGAACACACCATCTCCGTTTCAGCTGGGAATCACTTCCCCTAGTGGAGGGATTTATTCGAGGGCCTCCTCCCCCGTTAGGGGGGGGGCGCCAAGTTGTCCTGCCCCAGTGGGGGTATTTATCGCGTCCAGGTGCACTGATGCGCGTACTTCCAATAGATGTCGGCGTGACCGCTGGCGACTAGCTGCTGCTGGCACTGGGGGCAGTGCTGGCTTCACTAACCAAGGGAGCGCCTGGGACGTGATGAGTGGCCAGGGGTCACTGATGACTGATCTGCGTGAGTTTCTTGGCCGGCTTGACGACGATCCACTGCTACGGGCCAGCGCCAATCTGCGGACCATGTCGCGGGTGCGGGAACAGCTGGAGCGCATTCCAGAAATGGCGTGGATGGGCGACCCGGTTGAGGTTCGGCTTGCGGATCTTTTGGTGCTGATGAATCAGCTGATGACACGGATGCGCTGATGGCTGCCAAGCGCCGCCGCAAGCCATGCCGCGGGGAGATTGAAGACAGGCTTTTAAGTGAAAAGCGCTGGAGCGGGCTGCAGGAGCAGACGGAACTGCAGGCCCGCAACCATTCAGAACGAGAGAACTGCGAGGCCCGTCGTCGCACCAGGGAACTGCTGGAGGGTGGCTGGGGCTCGATTGATTGGATCGACGTTTATGGGCAGAAATGATCATCTGACCACTGCCATCGCGTCATTTGGAACGTCACTGCACCCATCGCAGTAGCGATGGTTTCCGCGGAAGTTTCTGTCGTTAGGGCTTCCATCCAATGGTTTTTTTCGTTTTAACTATTGGGCGCTGATCCAAGAGCTGACTCCCTTTCTTTCCGGTCGGGGAGTCAGTTCAGCGTTAGCTGAGGCTTTGCCTCCTGCCTTGCGCACTTCTCGCAGGTGGCTGACTTGGCCCTGGCGTACTTGGCAGGGACGGTGACGGGTTCCCCGCAGACGGTGCAGGGGAGCTGCTTTGGCTTGGTCATTGGCTTCAGTCCTTAGAAGTAGAAGTTCTTGACGGCCTCCATGAGGGCTGCAATCTCACCTGCTGCTCTCGAAGAAACGCTGGGCTTGTTCAGCAGTAGTTGCTTCAGGGAGTTTCCAGGTGGACGACTTCACTCCACTAAGTGCGTAAGTGCGCTCGTCCCAGAGCCCCATCACCTTGTATTCGCGCTCTAGAGCGACCGAACCCAACGGTTGACCGTCGAGTTGATAAGCCTGCGAAAGCGTCTTGATCTTCTTGGTCCTAGAGGCCGCATATGCACCAACAGCTGCAGGAGCAAGGAATATCCCAACGGGTTGCCCACCTGTTATCGCGTAGCCAATGCCTGGGACGATGCCGGTAAAAAGTGAAACGAGTGCACCGCTCCAAAATCCGCTCCATCGATCAGCAGATAATTCCTTTTCGCTCTTCTCAGCCTTTGCCTGGACCTTGATGATCTTGATTGCACGCTGATTAGTGCTGGCTTCCATCCATTCGACGAAGCCCTGAATCTGAGCATCAGTGAGATCAAACCATTCGCGTCCGCCTTGTTCCGGTGAACGGTGTATCCGGTAGCGCTTATGGAAGTTCGATTCCCAGCTACGCGCCGCATCTCGCGTAGTAAACCAAGTGGTCTTGATGAGGCTGACCCTGCCAACGGCGTAATGAGCCGCAATCTGCGAGAGACGCTTCTGAGGGTGCTTCGAGATGCCGATCTTCATAGCACCGCTGTAGTGATCCCGGACGAGGTAAAAAGCACATTTATCCATCAGCCCTGCCCCACTGCTTGAGCGGCGAGGCGCTGCTGGAGCAGAGCACGCACGCCGATCTTGATGGCCTCGGTGTTGCCGCTCTCGACAACGTCATCGAAGCGTTGGATCTCTGCTTGAGGCAGCCGCTCAGAAGCCCACACGATCAGGTCCTTGTAGGACTCCTGACCGCCAGCCAGCTCAACGATGGAGGCGAAGTCCTCATCGGAGAGGTCGCCAGTTTCTTCCTTAAGGGGGAGGACGTCTTCAGTGAAGTCCAGCAGCTCACGAAACTCAGCGTTGAGATGGCGAGCGATGAACCTGTTCAGCCTGGTGCGCTCCTCTTCGGTCAACACAAAGGGCCAGCAATCGTCCACCGCTTGAGTGGCGATCATGTGCAGATGCTGGACAGCAGTCCCGAGGTCGTTCTCGAAATCGATGTCGAGGTTCTCGTCAGGGAACTCCCGGCAGGAAACCTTGCTCCTGTTGATCGAGTAGTGGCACGAGATGTACCGCTCGGCTTCCCAGTGGAAGCTGACGCTGGAGTCCTGATTGGAGAGCCAGTTGAGGGTCGGCAGGTTTTCCTTTGAGCCACCGAGATACATCCATCCCTCACAGAACAGCTCATTCAGATGGCTCATCCGTGAGGAGGATTTGCGGAAGGTCTCTTCTTTGTGGGGGAAAAGGACTTTGGTGAAGAGGTTGGACATCTTTCTTGGGTTGGGTTGGGGTGAATAAAGAGAGATGAGGGATTAACGAGACTTCCGGTACCACTTGTCGCCGTAGCGCTCGTACTCCGCGGGCTTGTCTCCCATCTGCCGGGAGTAGTTCGGACCAATCAGGTCTTCGAAGGCCAGCTCTTCGTCAACGAAGTCAGCGATCTCTTGCTCCAGCTCGTTGTCGTATTTGATGGAGCCGTCTGAGTACAGAGGGTGCGACGGATCCTCAAAAGGCAGAAAGGTTTTCAGATACCAGGCTTTGAGTTGCTTGAACATCGATCAGCCTCCATAAACCACGGGCAATAAAGACGCAATCACGCTCCACAGAACCCATTGCCGGTTGTTCCAGCAGACGTGCGACCCGAACAACCAGAACAGATAAAGCAGGAGAGCCCTGGCAGCTAGTTGAAGCAGTTCTGTCATGGCTTCTCAGCAGTAGCGGTCATGAACTGCCTGAGCAGTTGGGTCTTCAGTAATCGGTCGCCAGCCGTATTCGTAGACGTAGTTGGCGTCGCCCTTGCGGTCGAAGTCCTTGTTTGCGCAGCTCAGGGTGTAGTCGAACTGGAGGGTCTTAGAGCCGCCACCTCCGTAGGTGTAGACGCCGCCGATTGCAGCGCCCATACCGATGGTGTTGTGCAGCGTGGTGGTGCCAGTGAACTTGATTACTTGTCCCTGCTTCACCACTGACTCCTCTTGGTATGAGTACAGCGGCTGTCGCTTGGGCTCTACTTCAACTGTTGCCGCATCACCAGCAGAACCACCAGCCAGAAGGGCGGTGCCGATGACTGCAGAGCCGACGATCGTGATGAATTTGTTGGTCATCTTTCAGTCTCCGAGTCAGTAGCAGTTGGTGTAGGCAGTGCTGCCGAAGACATTCGTCGTGCAGAAGCGTGGTTGGCTTTGTTGAATCGCGCTGTTGTATTCCTGAGCTGCGTCGTTGATTGCACGAGCGCGAGCCCAACGATTGCGATCTGCCCTATCGGCTTGAGCCTCGTAGAAATTAATTTCCTCCCAAGAAGCACAGCCTTTGAAGTGCGTCTTCTTGAAAAGAAGACCACCTGACTGGATGTGGGCATAGCGGGTGCCGGAAGGGCAACGGCTATCAGATGCAGATGCCGTCTTGGTGGCGCTGGGACTAGCGGCAACAAAGGTGGGAGACGGTGCGGAATACACAGGAGCAGGGTCTGATGTCTTCTCGTTCCATCCGCGAAGAGAAAGGTCATAAGGACCGATCAAGTGGCTGACCTTTGCCTGCTCGATGGCATTAGCCAGCACCTCCTCCTTCTGTTCGTCAGTTGCTTTGTGCTTGTAGGTAAAAAAGCTCTGGGCGTATTAATGACAGATCACTTGAGCTGGGATCTGGGTTTCGGCCAGGGTCATTCCCTTGCGAATCAGCTTGTCCTCGACCTTGGAGAAGCAGCCCACACCAGCGTTGGCCGGAGCACTGGCTATGAGAGCACCTGCGCTGAGAGCCAAAGCAGCAGATGCAGCTGCAGCGGCGTGAGCGGCGGTCTTGGTGAAGAGGGGGTTGGCCATGGGCGAGTACCTCTTGGGTATGTTTGACCCTCTGGGGCCAGTGAGATCAATGTCTTTCGGCAAAGCCTTTTCATCGACCCTTTCGGGAGGGGTTCTGAAGGCCGCCTCTACCTCTGCGAGGTGATCTGCCACTCCTTCACAAAAAGGGGTGGCTGTGAGGAGGAAGAAACACCACCCTTGAGGTGTGTCAGTCGCCTTGAAGGTGAAGCTCGCTCTCGACGACAAAACAACTGGTCTTATTGCCTCACGACTGAAGGAGGCTCTCGGCAGTTCGAAGCTCGTCGTGTGTCTCGGCTCGAAGCTTGAACTGGCGAGCTTCTGCAACGTCGAAGCCATCAGAGACCACGTGGTTGGAGGAGCAACGACAACGGCTGAGGCCAAGGAGCTGCTGAACGAGACGTTCGCCGACTTCCTCATCACTGACGATGTTCCTGAAGCGGGAAGCGGCATCGCTCTTGCAATGGAGTTCCGGCATCTGAAAACGCTCGTCCTCACCTCACGCGAAAACAATGACCTCGTGATGGAGGCAGAAGATGCGGGAGTTAACGGACTTGTCTTCCGAAGCGGTATCGGCCTCAGCGGAGAAGGCAGCTTTCTTCAGGCAATATCGACTGTTGCTCAAGGCGGTGTGTGGCTATCTCCAGCCGTGAGCTGCATCGTCAACAGCGGAGCCGACAAAGGCGCTCTTGCCACCATCGCCGAGCTGACTGACAAAGAACGAGCGGTGCTGACTCAAGTAGGCAGAGGACTCGGCAACAGCGATATAGCCGAAGAGCTTTTCATCTCAGAGGAGACATGCAAGAGCCACCTTCGAGCAATCCGTCAAAAAGTTGGCGAGACAGACAGAGTGAAACTTGCTCTCATTGCCATCAGAGCAGGCATTTAATTCAACGTTTCCGAAGTTCTGCAAATCGACTGCAATTACTGGCTTTTGCTTTGCCGTGTCGTGACGGGGGGCCTGCATGGCTAATTGATGATCGTCTTCTTAGAGCTGCCCGATAAAACCGGGTATCAGGACTGCATTGACGAGATCCAGGAAAAAAGCAGAGACCAAGGGAACGATTAAGAATGCTCTCGTCGAAGCGCCGTACTGCTGCGTCACTGCGGTCATGTTGGCCATGGCCGTTGGTGTGGACCCCAGAGCGATCCCGCCAAAGCCTGCGCAGATGACAGCTGCGTCATAGGACCTTCCCATCAGTCGGAATACCAGCAGCAGATTGACGGCCAGAGCGACGATGAACTGCGTCAAGAGGATGACCAGCAAAGGCAGGGCGAGGCCGACCAAGGTCCAAAGTTGCAAGCTCATTAGGGACATGGCCAAGAAGATTCCCAATGAAAGTTCGCTGATCAAATCCAGCGAAGTGGAATGTTTTGGCCAATGGAAGACGGCTCGCTCAGAACGTTTCTCTGGGAGCAGATTCGAATAGAGAATGCCGACCAGTAGACAGGGCACAAATAAAGGCAGCTTCAAGCCCATATGGGCGATGCCGCCGTTCAGCACCATGCCGGAGATGATGCAGATATTGATGGCCAAGAGGGCTGCAAGGAAGGAGGTCATGTCGATCTGCTTCCTTCCAGAAAACTGATCTTGCTTGTCCTTGACTGAGTCCGTCAGGGGTTGATTTTCAGGCTTTGTGCTGGGGCAGGGAATCTGAAAACGACGAATCAGGAACTGGGCAATTGGACCGCCGCTGGCACTGGCAAGAACGAGACCAAAGGTGGCAGCAGCAATTCCGATTTCCAGGGCGCTGTCAATCTGGAAGTTCTCTGCAAAGGTGGGAGCCCAAGCAATCGTTGTGCCGTGTCCACCAATCAGTGACACCGTGCCTACGAGCAATCCCGTGGCGGGATGAAGCCCCAACAAACCCGCCATCGTGACGCCAATGATGTTCTGCAACGTCATGTAGCCGATGGTCAGACCCAAAAGAATGAACAGTGCCGGGCCGCCGCGTCTTAAATCGCTGAAGCGGGCATTCATCCCCACCGTGGTGAAGAAATAAACAAGAAGAAAGTCCCTCGAATCCAGGTTGAAATTGAGTTCGGGCCCGCCCATTACGTGAAGCAGTGTCAAAAGGATGGCGACGAGAAGTCCTCCGGACACAGGCTCTGGAATCGAATAGTCCCGCAATACCTTGAGTTCGCGGTTCAAGCGTTTACCAACGAACAACACCAGAAAACCCGTGGTGGTTGAAACCAGGGGCGAGAGTTCGGTCACAGCCAAGAAATTTTCCTTCGAAGTTCAAGGTACGGACGACTTTTGAATGCGTAATGCCGCATTCATGTATTCGTCGCGAAGGGGCACAAAGCGCTTATCAAATGCCTGGGTGGGTTACTCCTGGCTGAACAGACGCTGCTCCGATGCTGCCAAAGGCGTGCTTAAGGACGACCTGAACCGCTTGGATGCTCTGGAGAAAGAAGTCTTTCCCGACTGAGGGAAGCCTTTTGGGGAGTGGTGTCAGTTAATTCCGCATGGCAAGAGGAAGGTAGTCATACATGCACTCAATCCCTAGAACCTGTGGAGCGATCGCCGACTTGCATGCAGCTCAATGTTGAAAAGGGTCTGATCGGGGCGGCTGTCCTTGGGGCTCTTGTCTTGATGGCACCGATGGCGAAGCAGTCCAAGGAGTTCATGAACTGCGTGAAGAATGCAGAGACAGGGATCGTCAACCTGTCTGGTTTTGAGTTCCTCGACGAAGACGGGAAGGGCGGATTCATCGAGCGACCTGTGGCCGTTCACTGGTGCAACGGCGGCGACATCAGCAAGTACCTCAACCTGGCGGGTCAGTGATGGATTGGATCGTCCGGCCTATTCGTGCAGTCTTGTTCGCTGACGAGCAAGCCTTCCTTTGGATCAAGAAGAAGCTCGGCCTTACGGAGTACCAAATGGCAGCTCTCGTCTGGGTGAAAGGCATCGTCATTGGCTTGCTGATCGGCTACTTCCTCTTCTGATGAAGATGAAAGCTCAGCTTGCTTCGCTAGTTGCGGCCTCTGCTTTGTGGGGAGTCTCCCCGGCAATGGCACTTCCGCCTCTCGATGACTTCGAGATCGAACTCCGAGGTGAGGCTCAGGGTTGGCTGAACTCCACCTGCACCTTTTACGACATTGGTTGGCTCAGCGAAGAGCAAGCCAGCAAGGCGCTACTTCGGCTGATGGCGCTGATCAAGGGTGACTATCTCGGCGAAGACCTCGCGAGACAGGCAAAGAAAATCGCCTTAGAGCGGAGCCCTGGTTGCCGAGCCGTTTGGCCTGAGATCACAGAGTGATTGGTGTTCTGGTCAGGTTGATAGCCCCGATCCTTGGTGTGATCATCCGAGTTGTTTCCTCAAGATGACGATGAAGGCTTTGCTTACCGCTGCTCTATTGCTGGCGTCGACCTCACCTGCGCTTGCCCAGAAGGAGATCCCCAAGGCTGAAGGCCACGATCAGTGCCCACTGGGCTACGTCAACACGCTGGGAAACACCTGCGTCTCGCCCATCTACTACGAGGTAGCTCCAACCCACGGCAAGGCATGCCTTGAGGGCTGGATGAACATCGGCATGGGCTACTGCAAGAAGAAGAAGGGTCCTCTCGGAATCCTCTGATCAACACCCATTGAGGCACTACAGCTTTGACCACCAGTGAAGTCCGCTCTCCTCGTTTTGATGCTGTTGGCCACCACGACTGGTGTGGATGCCAAAAGAGAGTTTGAGGAGAAGCTTGCCCACTGCGAAGAGGTGGTGGCGCAGAACGACGATTTCAACGTCTGGCTCAAGAACTTCGAGGCGTGCATTGCTAACCGCCTAAAGCAAGACCCTCACCCCTCTTTGCGGAGTGCCTCTTCCTTGATCTGATGAACCCGCTCCAAAACGGATTCATTCTTCTTTCGATTGCTTAGACGCTCCACCTGCTGCCACATCGGCGCCCAGAACTTGCGCTTCTTCTTCAGGCGTTGACCGCTGCCACGAGGTCTGCCGTCGCGTTTGGCTTGAACCGGGCGTAGCTCTTCAGGTGCACTTCGATGGTGTGCCCCATTGCCTCGCTGATGTTGGCGATGGGGATATTGGCAGCGTGCATCCCCTTGGCGTAGCGATGCCGGAATGAATAGGGGGTGAGCTGCTCACCCTGTCGCTTGGCGTCTTCACGCATCGACAACCAAACCGTCCGCCGGCGCAGATAACGACTTAATGCCTCGCTGCCGTTGCCTTCACTGTTCAACGGCGGCAATTTCTCGCCCACCTGCAATCGGCTTTGTAGGTTCCAGTTGATCGCAGACCCATCTGCATCGCGCACCAACAAGGGGTGCAGCCTGCGCGGTTGCGTCTTGGCTCCCTTCGTTCCCCCCATCGACTTCTGATAAATCGTCCAGAGTTCTGCCCCGTTTGCTCCGTCCTTAATCCGGAGATACCGCAACTCCTCAGGGCGCAGGCCGTAGACGGAACAGAGCTGAATGGCGAACCGCCAGCGGTTGTGCTTTTCACCCTGAGGCAGGTTGTCGAGGATCTGGAGGATCTGCGCATCACTGAGGGGGTAACCGATGCGCTTTGGCTTCAGGGTCTCTGGGAGCGTCGCAGGGGGGCTGTAAATGGGCTTTAGGTGTCCGCGTTGCACCGCCCAGTTCAGGAAGCTGTAGAGCTTCTGCCGGCACATCTGGCGCATTCTTGTGCCCTGTTCCCATTGGGCCAGGCATTGCATCGCTAACGCTTCACCGTCCACTGGGGGTCGGCCTTCGAATGCCTTGGCGCAGTTGCGCAGCACAGGCAGATAAAAGCCCTCCCAGGTCTTGTCGCCAGCGTTGGGGACGAACTCCCGGTAAGTCTCGATTAACTGACTGAAATCCAGCTTCTGGTGACTGCTGGAGGTGTCGGCGTTTTGTGCGGCCGCGGCAAGGGTGATCTGTCCACCGTTCCAGCGCTTGAAGATCTGTTGGATGCGGGGCAACGCAAGCGCAGAACCACGCGCAGTCCACTCAAACGGGAGTGAAACAGTCCCCGCATCACGGACTACTAAGCGAATCCGGCCGCGGTTGTTGCGGACGTACCAGCTCTCTCCGCAGGTCTCTGCGATCTGACGGCGGAAGGGCTTGATCCAGCTTTCTGTCTCAGAAACGCGGGGCAAGTGAATGAGGCCGGTTGCCACCTGAAGCGTGCCAAAGCTGTGCCAAAGGTGTCAAGCATCTGCTGACACCTGCCGACACTTGATGACGAATTAACACCGCGAGAACTGAGTGCTCGTCTGGAGAGCCCCAGTGTTGGCCTTGTTATACAGGCTGCTGGTGCAGCAACCAGTCGTTGAAGCCACTGGTGTTCAGTTCGCTAATGCAGCTCTGCAGTTTGCGCAAATGGCTCTGCTTGATCTGGGTGAGTCGCTGCCCTTCCTGGGTTGTTGGCCCGACGCGGATTCGCTGCTGATTGAGCAGATCCATCTCGCGGTCGAGATGTTCCATCAAGTTGAGCAGGGAGTAGCCCTGCTTGATCTCCTGCGCGCTGAGCTGCTTAGCGAAGTGACCCATTCGGCAGCCCTTAAGGATTGCTTAATTATCTCATGGTGAGGCGTGCTGGACTCGTCAAGGCTTATTGAAAAGGGCCTCCAGGTGTTCTGGAAGCCCTTGGTCCATGTGTGAGGGGTGTCTCGTCCCCCAAATCAAGTGTGCTGGCAGCGGCCCTGAGAAGGATGAGCAGGTTGTGGCAAAGGCATGTCCAGGTGTGACTCGGGTGTTCGCTGCTTCTTCAACCCGGACTGGTTAAGGTCCGCTGGATTGGGGACATGGCATGGGTGATTACACAACAGCGATCTGGGTCACCATTGGCCTGACGGTCGCCCTCACAGTCCCTGTTGTTTGGCAGTTCCTGCAGCCCAACGACGATGATTTCGGCGACCTCACCCGCAGAAAGTGAGTCAACACGACGCCGTCACCATTCGTTGCTGGCAGTTGACGGGTGAAACTGCTCTCGAGGACATGGTTCTCGGGGTTGACGAACGCGCTGTCCGTGATGGGATCAATGTGCTCTCGTCCGACGATTTCGATGCCTGTCTGGCCATCGTGGTCTGTCGCATGGGGCCCAACGTCTATGCGCACCTGTCGCAGGTTTCGGGGCACTACAAGGGTGACGCCAGCGGGATCTGGGACCGCAGTCGCGGCACCGGTGCTCCCGAGGGAACGGCCTATGAGATCAAACCCATCACTCGCATTCATCGTGTCCCTAAGGCGTTGATCGGCCCTGACTCCCCCGAAGGCATTGCTGTGTCCCATCGGGTTGCCGTCATGCACTACCTGCTCGATATGGGTTGATTCATGCGATCTGTTGAAGCTGTTGCGAGCTATCCCCGTCCTCCTCTGATTGAGCTGGTGTCCGGTTCTGTGGAGATTTGGATTGCAGGACAGGCGATCGCCCAGGATCAGCGCTACGTGCGCGTTTGTGAAACCTTCCATCCGCCCACGATTTATCTGCACCCTTCAGCGTTTCAACCCGGAACGCTCCACCCCTCAACGGGACGGCCTTCGTTCTGTGAATGGAAAGGAGTGGCGTCTTACTGGGATTTGAGTGCTGTTGATGGCACCGATCGCCGTGTTCGCGCTGGCTGGAGTTACCCGAAGCCAACGGAAGCCTTCTCTCTATTGGCCGGCTGGATCAGTGTTTATCCCCGTCGCATGGATCGCTGCAGGTTGGATGGAGAGGACGCTCTGGCTCAGCCCGGCGAGTTTTATGGCGGCTGGGTCAGCCCATGGATCCAGGGACCCTTCAAGGGTGATCCCGAGCATCCCGAGTTGATTTGAGGAATTTGGAGTGAGTGAACTCACACCTGATATGGGCTAAGGAGAATTATCTGTGCATCTTCTGTGGACCTGAGTGACCTATTCAGTTCTTTGGACGGTGGAAGGGGGCTGCAGAAGACTCGAGCTTGGCGTGGGCCTTGTCGGCTTTCCTCAGAATTTTTTGGGCTTCATCACGGGTCAGGCATTCTTCAGCTGCGAGCTGGAGGGACTCGAGACGCGAATGGGCGGTGCTTGTCTTCATCTCTTCATAACCGATTCATAACCTTTTATCGCAAAACGCCTGCAATATCAAGCGTTTTACCCAAAAAAGGAGTCTTGTCAGAACCTGTGAACTGCCAATGCGCTTCGAGTGCAAGGGTTCAGTCGCACACCTCAAGCCATTGGCAGCTGACCGATTCAGTTGCAGCCGAACAGGCCAAAGGTGATCTGGCTGACGATCCCATGTCCTGTCAAGGCTTCCGTCACCACGCCCACCACAAAACCGATCATGGCGACACGGCCATTGAGGAGCTCTGCACGCTCGAAACGCTCGCTGCGAATTTGAGCTGCTGCAGCGTTTTGGAACCAGTCGTCGTTGGGAGTGGAAGAAGCCATCGCTTGCTTGGAGATTTCGAAATGTTAAGGCTCTTGTAACGGTTTGTAAATGGGTGGCGCATTGGCTCCCTAAGAAGCATCACCAACTGCTGCCAAACAGCCTGGTCCGTGGCCAGACCGGAGGTAGGTGCATCCGCTCCGGACATGTCAACGTCGCGAAACCGAGCCCACAGCTGCTTTTCCTCCCGTCGAATCGACCAGGAGCTGCAGGGAGCTCAAGACGCCTTGATTGCCTTTGAGGGGTATGGCCCCAGCGGGCCGATGCTGCATGCCTCGGCATTGCAGCGGCCTGCTGGTCGACGCTCAGGCGCCTGGTTCGACAGGCTGCTCGCGCCGTTCCATCAACTCCTGGCTGGGTTCAGCCGCCGGAGTTGATCAGAGGGTGGTGCGAAGACCGCGTTCTCGGGTCCTTTGTTGCTGAGATCCGATGGCCAGGTTGTGCAGTTCCTCTGGATTCAATGGACGCACTGCAGACATCAGTGCGTCATCAGTCCAATAGTCCGGACTGTCCAGAACTCCCAAGTGCAGTGGGCAGGATGGGCCAGAAATCATGGCTTCTCCCTTAAGGATGTCTTCAGCATGAAGCATCGCCATGTCGAGGTTTTTAGGCCTCTTGCTCCAGATGTGGTGTTTCCTTCACGCCAGGCTTGTTGCGTGCGTGATTTGAAATTTTGGTGATGAAGCTGGCTAAGGCTTCTAAGCACTAGATGCAGTGCCCCTGTTGCTTCATTCGAGCTCTTCACGCATGTTCATCAGAGTCTTAAGTGAGTGTTGACGTCCACTACATCTGGTGTTGTGTGAGTATTATTTTTTCATTGCATCAAGGATTGGTGCAGATCGCCGGGTGATGGGGATTGCCTTGGCTATTGAGCCGCCTCAGAGATGGGGCGGTTTTTTGTCTGCACCGAACGATTTATACCCTTGGTGACTCGTGGATCAAGCCCGTTGCAGCTGGATCAGGTCAGCTGTGCATCTGCACCTGTAACCCTTGCCTGGAGATGTCCAATGCCGAGGCCGGGCGCAATGAGCATTTTTTCAATGGTTTGGTCGCGGTTGTGCGAAGCCAAGACGAATGTAGGTTCTCAATAGGTTCAGTCCTGCAGCCAAGTAGAGAAGAAACTCTGCCCACTCCTGATCAATATTGATGACCAGTTCTGTTCCCGACTCTGTCGCCACAAAGTAAGACAGAAATGCAGCGCAGAGGAAGAGGGGCCAGAAGTATCTCGGTATGAAGAAGTTGCCGTTGGAAATCTGATCTGTATCAAGGGTTGTTGTTCGTTTCCATCGAACTGAAGGTCTCCACAGCACTAACACCAAAAGCACGACCGAGACCAAGAAAAGATTGAGGTCAAGGTAATTCTGGAAGAAATCAAGGTTGTGGAGGGTTGTCTGGTTTTGGGCGTTAACTGCAGCGATGTTCTCAGGTGTTTTCCACCCGAATAGGATTTGTCCCCAGGCAATTTCTTCTAGGCCCACAAACAGAATCACGAAGGAAATGATCGCATAAACCACTGAATGCAGGCGCATGAACAAGCGCCTGCGTAGATCTTTGGAGATGAGCCACGATATCCACGCGGATGTAAAGAGAATCAGAGCTTGCAAATATTCAAGGATTCCTCCTTCTCCAAGCAAGCGTTTGTAGCGATAGATGTCTTGTACGGAAAGTTTCAGTAAAACAACGCAGCCCATGATGAAGGATGCGAGAGCAAGCATGAGAAAGGAACGTCGTGCTCGTGCTGAAGGGCTGTTTTCTGAAAGCAGTGTTGTTATGAATGCCGAGCTTCGAAATCCGCGTCCTGCCGCAACCACGATCAAACCTGCAGCCCCAAGTTGCAACTCGGGCCAAGGGGAGGCCTCAGTCCAGAAAGCACTGATGAATTTATAAAGAGAAACTCCCATAACCACGACTCCAAACCACACAAAGGCCTGGCCGCAGATGCGCTGCACCGTCGTCTGCCTGAGCAAGATTTCGGATCGACTCTCTTCTGAGGACGGATGAGCCTCAGATCCTTGCGTTAGGGGGCGATTCACGAAACAGCCATCTCGTTAAGAGAAGGTTATGACGTGATCTCGCTGATTTGTGCAGGGGGAATGACGATTCTTATCCGGTCTTGCCGATTCCTTGGAGCAACGACCTGATCGGAACAGTCAGATCGATCATGGGGGCTGGGATATTAACCAGCCAATCTGGCTTGCCGAATCGATTCAAAATCGATTCCCATCACCTTGGTCAGAACCAGGTATCCGCCCCAAGCGACAACGTTGAGGCCTAAGGCCCAGAGATAGAGCGTTCGTCTGGTTGGGGCTGAGTCGTCGCTCATCGGTTATTTCCGGTTCGCCAGGCACCAGGCACCATAGAGGGCCAGGCCAAGCAGGATCCAAGGAAAGATTGCGCGCAGCAGTGTTAATCCAATCAGAACGACCACAATTGTGATCGCAGATCGCTTCACCATGGCTTTGCTGCTGTCAGTCATGACCTGCCAGCGGGGAATCAAGGCCATCAGTGCAACGGTGCTCAACAGCGTTCTAGGGGACTTGGACCCAAATTGCCAACCGCCATCCTTAAGTGATCAGTTCGCCGTTGAAGGCCATGGTTTGGCGCCTTCTAAGCCACGGTGTTTGAATTTGATGATTCAGCCTGTGGCTTCAGCAATCGTATTCAAGATGAGATTTCTGCTCACGCTTGCCAAAATCGGCCTCTTTCATCTGTGATTCGTCATAAGCCCAGTCGCTGTAAATCCTTGATTCTGAAAAGCTCTTTGTAAGACGAAGGGCAGTGATGCGTTGGCCAAGTAGATCGAGCGACCATTTTGCTGCTGAAAGAACCTTGCCCATTACACGTCTTTGCAACTCTCCCCATGTGATAGCCCATGGATATCAATTCAACATTGGTGCATATGCTTATTAAGGCTCAATTTGATTCAAGGCTCCTCGACTGCATCATTGGCATTTTGTTTCATGACCTGTTGGCGTCGTCGTGATTCACAGTTACGGCACTCCTGCTGATCCAAACCAAAGAAATTCAGAGTTTTGATGTCACCGCAGCTGATGCACTGACGTCCCTCTGCTGGGGGGGCTTCAAGGGCCATGGTGCCTCCTTCACTCACTCAACAGTTAGCAACCAAAACGCAGCTCTCTGCTTTTGATGTTGCCTTGCTTTGTCTTGTTCAATTTCGTCAGCGGCTGGAGGGTGACCTTGCCTCCATGCTGGCTGCACTGGGGGCAGGTCCGTCTAAGGCTCGAATGCATGTGACCGCAGGTCGCACAACAAATCAGGGCCATGGCTGTTGTCGCTGATGCACCACGCTGATCGTTCAGATCACAACAGACATCGGTGTTTTCTCCTAGTTGCCGTCAATGATGGCGCTGATCAGGATTGATCAAAAATCTTTTGCAGGGTGCTTCGTTCGTTTTGGAGCGAATTGGCCCGCATGGGTTTGCCCAGCGGTTTTGGCTGACGGGGTCGATTCAGAAACACCTTGCTGAGCCACCAGAGCTGGAGCCCAACAAACGCCAGAGCGAGTAGTGCTAGTTCAGTGGCCCCCTGCATCAGTAGTGCTTGCCGCGGTTGTCGATCGCGTCTGTTTTAAAGCACTCCAGCTCCTCAGGCGTGTGCAATGGCGGCTTCTGGCGTTGACCAGCCCACCGCTGAAGCAGTTGCAGCAGTCGTTTCATCCTTTAATTTTGCGTGATCACAGCCTTGGACCATCAGGTGATGGCATCGCTGACGTCATTCGGCTTCAAATTGATTGATGCCATTGCCCTTAGTCTTGCCCAAACCCAAAGAGTTTGTTGCTCGTGACTTTTAAGGAGCTTGTTGCCAGTTTCAATCAACAAAAAACGAGCTGGGAAGAGCTCTGTCTTGAAATCAGGTGTGAGAGCTGTTTCGCTTCGGTATTTGATGAAGTCAACGAGCAAATGGGCTCATCAAGCGATGCACTGGTTCGACTCGCTGATGAATTTCCGAGTCATTACAAGAGTTATGCCAAGGAGAGGGGCCTGGCTCAGCCTTGAGCATGAGGTGTGAGAGAGGCAGTAGGTCGTGACACCACCCACCAAATCAAGCAACCACGCCCGAAGAGGTCTCCCTCCCACATTTAAACCATAGGTCTGGCCTGAACATCCGGCAGCCCCCTCTTCAGCGCGATGCTGCCAAGTTTGCTTTGGCTGCCTTCAGGGCTTCTTCGCAAGCCGCTCGGTCTTCGCTGTCGATGTCACCCTGGCTGCCGTTCAAGCGAGCCTCGAGGAACGCGATCTCATCAATCCAGTAGGTCTTGTCTTTGCCTTGTTGGTCAGTCACGCGTTTGGAAAGAATCCCATTCATCCCACCCTTCATAGAGCAAAGCTGCCGATAAGGCTGTTGCCCCCCTGCCTGTTTGGAGATGGCTTCGGGCTGGAGTGCTGAGAGGACGCAGAATGGTGATCTGAATGAGGAGTATTTCGCCATCGACGAGTCATCTCCAGTCACCCCCATGACGGCCCTGGTCATCGATGCCGATGGACGTCTCACTTACATGGGTGAAGACGGATGCCGTCGTCAGATTGTTGGTGATCCTGAGCTCCTCGAACGGCTTCGACAGCAGCAAGGTCAGGACCTAACCGATCGTGACGGCGGTTTGCAGTCGTAGTTGGTTTCGCCAGATCGCCCCAAATCAGCCCAACACTTCTTTTTTCTCCGGGATTGAATAAGTCTTTTGGCGGATGGGATCTTTTGCTCTCTTTCCTTATGACGAGCAAAGCCATTTTGATGTCATGGACACATTGTTTTTCGTTGGCGTGAATGCAGGCCTTCTCATCCTGCTGATTTTTGGTCTCGTATCAGCCAAAGCCAAGATCAATGCTGGCCGTAAAGAGATCATCTGAGGCTGGCTAGCTCACAATCAGAAACCACGTCCGTCACGCTCCCGCATTTCCAGGCGGAGTTGTTGGTAGCGAAGCAGGGCCCGCTCCTCATCCAATTGCGGAAACAACAAACGGGCTTCTTCCAGACTCGGGGGCTCCAGAAGCCAGTCATCAGGGCGCTCTGGAGCCACTTGCTCAGGCTTGCGATCCCAGCTCTGACGACCAGGTAAAGCCCAGCCAAACCAGCGTCGAAAACGATCGAACAGGTCGAGTGGATGCATTGAAAATCCCTAGGTGCCCGCGGTCCCGGTGATGGATTTCATAAGGACCTCACCGGTGGCGTGATCGTAAAAATGATGGGCTGATGACTGTTGCACTTCGATGGGAGAAGCAAGTGGTCTGGCCACAGGAGTCAGTCGTTCGATCACTGAGCAGCCCAGCTCTGTTTAGGGTCTGTGCCGATTAAGCCCGATTCAGCGATCATGCAGGCAATCTTCAACGGCACGGTGCTTGCGGAGAGCGATGACATCGTGAAGGTGGATGGCAATCCCTACTTCCCCCGTGAAGCGATGAACACGGAGTTTTTTCGTGAATCGAGCCACAGCACCGTATGTGGCTGGAAGGGCACGGCCCGTTATTGGGATGTGGTGGTGGGCGATCAGGTCATCACCAATGCGGTGTGGGCCTACGACACCCCGAATCCTGAGGCTGAATCCATTCGCGAGCGCTTTGCCTTCTACCGAAACAAGGGTGTGACGCTGGCCTGATCAGCACTTCTAGGCGAGCAATCACACCCACATTGCAAAAGACCTTGGTGATGTGATGAGCATCAGCCTCAAGGATGTGGTCAAGTCAACGATTGGTTTCCAAGCCGTACTGCAGGTTGCTGGCACTGCACATCAGACAGTCCTCGGTGGGTTCCTTTCTTGAAGAAGAGCCACAAGGCAGGCTCATCACACGAGCCGTAGGCAACTTTTGCGATCGATCAGATCTTTTACGGGCGTGGGCGGAGATTCTGGCCAACATCGATGCACCAGGTCCAAAAGGCTTTGATCCAGCGGGGCCTGAAGCGCCGAACCAGCACCAGAACGATGCCAGTGGTCCCAAGGCTGAGCACAACTTCCAGAACTGGACCGATCCAGATGCAGATCAGGGCGAATACCACACCCAGAGCGATCAACAGAAGAAATTGAACAAGGGTCATCGGGTCTTTGTCGCCGATCGTCCTCAGGTTTTTGTTGTCTAACTCCATCGAGATGACCTGAACAGAACGCTGCCTGTGCGTCGTTTTAGTTCGACGCTGTTCGACCTGTTAGCACCATCCGATCAAGCAGGCCCCTGCAATCTTTGAGGAACTTTCCATCGACGTGTGGAGAGGATGGGACTCCAGCCGTTCGGAATAGCCGTTGTCTTCCGCTTCAGCACTGCCGCCTTTGCGTTTGGCCGTCGTTGGCCATGTTGAGTGGGTTGAATTTCTTGCGGTGGATCAGCTCCCCCGTCCCGGGGCGATAGGTCATGCCTTGCGGACCCTGCAAGAACCTGCTGGTGGTGGTGCTGTCGTTGCTGTGCAGATGGCACGGTTGCAGCAACAACCCGTTCAGTTCTTTACGGCTTTAGGTCGTGATTCGGTCGGCGAAGCCTGCGTCAAGAGGCTCAAGGATCTGGGCCTGGAGGTTCATGTCGCCTGGAGGGAGGCACCAACCCGTCGGGGCGTGAGCATGGTCGATGGCGAGGGGGATCGGGCGATCACAGTGATCGGCGAGCGACTGACCCCATCACTGGATGATGACCTGCCCTGGGAGGCCCTCGGCGAATGCGACGGCCTCTTCGTCACGGCTGCCGATGCGCCTCTGTTGAAAGCCTGCCGTTCTGCTGCAGTTTTGGCCGCGACCCCGCGGGTTCGTTTGCCTGTGCTTCAGCAGGCGGGGGTGCAACTCGATGCATTGATTGGCAGTGGCCTTGATCCAGGTGAACGGGTGGAGCCGGAGCAGTTGAACCCTGCTCCCTGTGCGCTCATTCGTACGGAAGGTGCCGCAGGGGGGATCAGTCTTCCGGGTGGTCGTTATGACCCTGCAGCTCTGCCTGGGCCGTTAGTAGAGAGTTATGGCTGCGGCGACAGCTTTGCGGCCGGGGTGGTCACTGCCCTTGCTGCGCGCTGGTCATTGGCGAGGGCCATTGCCTTGGGTGCCCAGTGTGGTGCTGCTTGTGCGACGCGATTTGGACCTTATGGCTAGGTGTCTGGGTCGGTTCTTGCTGCTCGCGGATCTTGGCTTCGGCGTGACTGACTTAGGTGTTTCCTGCTTTTTGGGGCATGGACTACTGACGTGGTTTAGCCAAGGGTGTTCAGAGAACACTAACTATCTCCTTAGCGCACATTCACCCATAACTATCAATCCAAGCTTTAAAATAAAAAAAGACTTGTTTTCAAATGAAAGTTTTTTCAGTATTTGGTTTCATTTCGGTAAGTACCTTTTTGCTGCCAGCCACTATCAATGCTGGACCACAGTGGGCGTACAATATGGCTTCCTATGAATGCGACCAACTCCGTAAAGGGACGCCCAAAGAAAAAATCACCGCAATGTCATATAAGAGATTTCCCGAGTATCACAATTACATAGACGAATATGGCGTGGGACCGCTTATTGATTCGAAATTTGAGCAATGCCCAGAATTGCTATCTGCCAACAACTCATCTTCTGTAGGTGGTTCGAGGTCTAATGGATGTAAACCTAGCAATCAGCAGATCTTCAACCTTGTTTCCAAGCGGCAAAGTATTCGTTTACAAGGAAACAATTGCAGTTTTTTTCTCTCAGTGCAGTAGTAATCCCCGCTAATCAGCTCGCCTAATGCGCCCAGCCCACTTCCTTCTGCCACGTCGGTGACCGGAGCTTGCAGCGCTTCGTTAGGTGCTTCCCCTTGGTGGGTGTTGTCGGGCTTCCACCCTGAGTGGCTCCTTTGCCAGCCATCCGCTCAGCTGTTGCATCCCGTCAACAGCAGAGATCACCATCGCTGAGTAGGCCGTTGCCTGATGCCTCGGGTCCAGCTCTCACCCATCCGCCACCAATCCCCCGCCGGAGAAGCCTGGTGGTGAGGATTGGTTGTTACCGCTGTATCCCTAGGTTTCCTGATCAGCGTGCCTTCTCCACAGAGTCCATGGCCGCTTGGCTTGAGGAGTGACCTCCTGTTGACGTGCGATCTGCTGTGCCGTCTCTGCTTTCTGCAGGGCTTGCTGTTCAAGTTCCGCAGAAAGAAACAGTCCTGCAATGAAAATCATCAGGATGCTCAGGAGTGCTGCGACCAGATACATCGTTGACCGAGCGATGGCTTGTTCCTGCTCCTTGCTGAAGTCGCCCATGGCTTGGCCCATATCTGGTCAAGCTGTATCAGTTTGAACTCTTTGCTGCGATTACAGAGAGTGTTGTTTTGTGTGCGCTCTTCAAGCTGGGTTCCGCCCCGCCCGCCAGTCCCGCAAACCCGCAGACGAATGCTTCGGCACAACGCCATAGAGGCGTGGGACAAGGTGCTGAAAACAGCCTGGCGGCGATGCAGGCCGCCAGTGAGGTAACGCTGAACTGACTCCCCCCGGTCAGAAGAGGAGTCAGCCTTTTTGGACAGCGCCCAATGGCCATTGGAGGGACCATTGAAATGAAAGCCCTAACGGCAGAACTTCCGAAGACACCCTCACCCCGGCTGTCGTGCAGTCCAGTTCCAATGAGGCGACAGCGGCGACCAAATGAGTCGCAGGAATGTTGTGGCAACTGAAAACGCTGATCTGACTCCTCGCATCGCTCATGAAAGAGGAGTCAGTGGTGTTATCAGCGCCCAATGGTTTCGCTCCATTGGATGGAAAATTCATGCGACTGAACTTCCGGTGACACCATCGCGGAGGCGATGGGTGCAGTGACGTTCCAAATGACGCGATGGCAGCGATCAAATGAGCTGCTGCAGTGGTCACTTCTGCCCAAATCTTCTCTGGCGAATGTGGCTCCTGTCCCTTAAAACCTTTGAGCCAACCGCGCAAACAGCATGAACTCCAAAATTGAGAAGGGTCTGATTGGGGCTGCTGTCCTTGGAGCCCTCGTCTTGCTTGCCCCAATGGCCAAGCAGTCCAAGGAGTTCGTGAACTGCGTCAAGAACTCTGAAGACGCCATCGTCAAGCTGACTGGGGTTGAGTTTCTCGACAAGGACGGCAAGCCTGGATTCCTTGAGCGTCCTGTTGCTGTCCACTACTGCAACGGCGGTCACATCACCAACTTCCTGACGCTTTCTGCTCTCTCAGACTGAGGAGCGCATAACTCTCAGCTGAACCTCAGAACAAACCGGTCGAAAGCTCTTTGACTGGCGGGGCAGCGAGGAATACGACCCAGGTGGTGTTGAGAGCTGCCTGGGTTTTTTATTGCCTGAGCAGAGGCACAAAAAAGCCGGGTCATCACACCCGGCCCATGCGCAGATGAACCTGTCTATCGGCTGACGTCTCCTGCGCAAGAGGCCAGCGTGCTCAGAACAGGCTGGCGGCGATGCAAGCTCTGGGTGCCGACCTGGCAAAAGGAAGTTGGTTGGGCATCCAAAGCGGGTTAGCCCCCAAGCGAAAGCCAACCGGGATCGAGGCCAGCACGGGATAGACCGAAGACAAGGGCAACCACCGCAAGCTTGACTCCCACCAAGATTCCTGCGTACTTCCAGCTGAACAGCGTTTTCGGCTCGGTGGTCACTACCAATACTCAGCCAAAAAGCATCATGCGTCATTGACGGGCTGGGCTCCCGAAGTGGGGTCAGCCAACGAGTTGCATCTGGTCATCAACCCCAAGCGTTCTGACCACACCCTGGTCCTGTGGGTGCATCAACTTGAGGTCTGCGAGAAGAGCTGCACCCCTGGAACTGAAACCTCCAGGGGGCTTTCTTGTCCTTTGCGATGGCAGTAAGTTTTTCGCCCTCCTCGGCTTCTGCGCCATGGATCTTCTGAAGGCTTGCGACGAGATGAAGGAGTTCATCGAAATCGCGCAGAAGTTGGTCGATGCCTGGGATGCAGATCCAGACAACTACTCGCAGTTGGAAGAGGGACTAACCGCCTTGAAGGCTGCGCTGGAGAAGTGAGGGAAGCTATGAAAACCTTCACCCAGACAAGTCTGGTCTTCCTGCTGGTTGTGGCCGTCGGTGCTGGGTTCTGGCTCAACCGCATGACATGGCGCCATAGGCGTCTGGTGTGGCAACTTCAGGCTGCAGTCGTTGCTGGTGGCGTTGGTTTTGTCGCTGGTCGGCTTACCGCTGGCAAGGGCTCTGATGACTGACCCAGCAATCCCCTCCCCAGAAGAGCCGATGAAGCCCAGAGCGTTGACCTACACCGAGATGATGAACGGCGGCCGTCAGCAGATGGCTGAAGCCGAGCACGTCCGCGAGCAACAGCTGCAGCAGCGGGTCGAAGACCTGGAGAGGGATGTTGATTGGCTTGAGAAATCACTTAAGGGCGGTATCGAAAGCGCCAGTCCGTAATTGGTGGCTAAAAGCAGGTAGCCATACCTGAAGAATAGTGATCGCTCCTCTGTCGTCAGTGCTGGCGAGAATTATGCGATTTTTTTCATTGCCTAAATTCCGAGTTTCTGACTGGCACATGCCGGTGGGCGGCAGCGACCTTCTCGGGGTTGTCGAAATTCGAGCCAACGACCATCTGACCAAGTGAGGGCTCAAAGAGAAGGGTCGAAGCATCTGGCTTAAGGCAACCCTGGAGCCAATGGATCCAGCAACTATCAGCTGACTGACCCACGGTGAGCTGTTTCTGATGTTTGAGGAAGGTCGCTGAGGTCTTTAAGCAGCCTCTGCTTCAATGTTGTCTGCGGTTACCTGAGTGTCTTTAAAGACCTGATCAGCCTTTTGCATCAATTTGTAGTAGGTATCTTTGTCTGTGGCGGTGTACGCAGCTTCCATTAAGAGGATGTACTTCTCTTCTGGAGACATCTGCCCGCTGTGAGTCAACCGACAATGCCGCAATCCTGAAGTTGTGCAGTAGCCAAAAATGCTTAACCCTTGTCTGTCAATGTATTAATAGCTACTTAGCTAAAACACTTGAAGCCTGAAGGCTTTTCAAGCAGCACTCGGCATCCCATCGGTCAGCAAATTCCAGGCAAAGCCCACTCGACACGCACACTACAAAGCGCTTGTCATCAAGCTGATGGACCATCGGCGGAGGTCGCGAAATTGTGCTGAATTCTTGGATCATCTCACTTCCGTTTTGTCTGATGGTCGGTTAATAACCCGCTCTTAAATGCATCAAGTGGCACATAATGTCCTCGATTGGCGGAATCCTGATGAGATGTGTTATCCAGAGCTTATGGACACTGAACTGCTCAAACAATCCTGGGAGAAGCTGACCGATCGTGGTTACACGCTGAGTCTCCCTGCTCCTGAAGTGGTCAACATCATCACGCCGACGGGTTACTCGACTCAAATTCGATTGAAACGACTGCCGAGCTACGCACGCTACGTGCGGTGATTTCCGAGATGCTCGTCTTCTTGATGCGGCGCAGCCCCTTCTATCAGTCGGGCTGACTTCCAACAGCCTTGGCCGAAGCAATGATGTGGGGCGACGGAACCGCGAGGAGAACAGCGTTCTCCCCGAGCGATGCGGTTGCCGTTCCATAACTTTGATGAGGCGTTACGTATTTCGGTTCGATGCACTAAATCTTTCCCGTTGTTGGAAGACGGGGTTAAGCGCAGAAAGCCAGCCCCATCACGCTTGCCGTGTACTGGGACTGGATTGTCTGCCAGCCAACGGGTCGCTCTCCCGTGCTGCTGCGATGCCTCACTCAGCCGTATGAGGAAGTGCCGCAGGAACCATTAATAGAGACTCTCCTGTGGCACCGCACACTATTTTTCGGAGCCCTTTGGGATCAAGAATTTCTTTCGTGTGCCTCTATTTCGCTGGTATCACTGACTACCGACGAGAAGTTGGTTGATCACAACCGACTTTCGATGAACCGCTAGCCCCGTCGTCAAGGCGAATGGTGCGGGGAAGAGTCCTTGCGGCCCTCGAGTTCACCTACCTGGCTGACCACGAACTGGTCGGCTGCTAGCAGGAAACCATCGGCCGTTATGCCTCGCAGGGCGTTGCCCGCGATTTTGCCCTCATTGCCCTGCATCAGCTGACGCTGAACCTGCAGTTGGACGAGCTGGAGCAGGAAGCCCTGGCGGTGCAGAACTGATGGATGGCCTGACTCTTAGGTGATCAATCCTTCTTCTCTTCCTTCTTCTCTGTCTCCCTCAGCCTTTCGACTTCCCTCTGCCTTTCGGCTTCTACAAAGCTCCACCAACGGATGGAATAAGGGTCCTGACCGAATCGGATGCACCACGCCCAAAAGGCTTTGATCCAGCGTGGGTTGAAACGCAGTCCTACCAATGGCACGCCCATTGCCTCGACAATCCCAATGCGCTGGCTTTTCGCCAGCAGCAGGGTGCCAACAGCAAAGATGCCAAGAACTATTGCCAAGGCTGGATCAATGAAGGCCCAGAGCAGGGCGAACACCACACCCAGAGCCATCCATACAAGAAATTGCTTGAGGTTTATCGAGTCTTTGCCTCCAATCTTCTTTGGGCGGAACACTGCTGTGGTTCTCCTTCAGTGTTTTGCCTTACTGCCGCAGTATGACCACAGATCGGAGGCTTTGACTGAAGTTTGGCTTAGCGAAACACCGAAATGATGAACGCTGGCCGCCAGCAGATGGATGAGGTTGAGCACGCCCGCGAGCAAGAGCTGCAACAGCGGGGCGAGGAACTGCGGAAGGGCGTTGATCAGCTGGAGCAGGCCCTGGCTGATGAGGGCACTAACTCCATTCCGCTGGATAGAGCCGTGTCCTGGTCGCGCTGAGGTCGGGGCTGTTCTCAACGAGGTGCTGTGCTGCCCACATACCTCTGACGACGCGGCAGACACCCTGTTGGTTGCAGACCCTGTAGTACTCGATGCCCTGTGGAGCCGTGGTGAGTTTGGTCGCTCTCATGTTCGTTATCCCTGCTAATCCAATAAGTAGGCAGCAGGGTGGGTCCTGGCTGAGTAACTCGAGACAAAAGGTTCCTCTCGTCACAAATCCTTGGTTGGCTTAACGATCGCGCCTGCCGAAAGTAAAGCTCTTAGGCCGTCGCTTTGAAAATGAAAGTCATGACAAGGACTGCAATCGCGAGGGTGCCACCGAAGTAAGCAACGTTCGTGTGGAGTCCTTTCATGCAGCCTCGATAAGTCGTATGAGTCTGCTGTTTTTTCTCTGGCCGATGGTTAGGGCTTAATGCCTAAATCTCCGCCAAAGAGGAAGGCCGCCCTTCCCGGTGGAAAGACGGCCTAACTCGCTCGTTTATGCATTGCGGTCGACCTAGTCAGTACGTGTTGCCTTTGGGGATCTCCTTGGCAATGGGACTGAAAGAGGAAGGTCGAAGCGTCTGGCTTGTGGCAACCCTGGGGCCATTTGGACCAGGTGTGAAGCGGGACTCCTACGGGGCACCTAGACGAACGGTGCAGAGGAGTATCGACTGATCAGACGCACATCAGTGTCGTCACAGACGAGGCGCTCACGGTTGGGTTGAAAAGTTGGAGCAGGGGCCAGAAAAGTCAGGCTGCTTCTGCGATTTGCTCAGGTGGAGTGTCGGCCGTCATGGGCTCCTCCGATCTCGATGCACACACTCTCGGGAGCGGTGGGGCATCAGGCAATCAGCTGTCCTGCTCATTGCCTTCTGGGGGTGAATCGGTCGATTGTGGGACCGGCGTGCTGAATGCTGACTGTGTTTCGTCTCAGTGCAGCGGAAAGGCGTTTCGCCCTCACTTCCTTTGCTGTGAAGGCGACGATCTTTTGGATTGCTCAGTTGGTGGTCTGCGTGTTGGATCCGTGTCGGCTGGTGTGCGGTGTCGTGGAGAAGGGATTTGTGCCGTGTCTTATCAGCTTTGCGGTGATGGATTTTCTAGTTATTCCGCAACTAAGGCGCCGCTGGGACCGCTAGCCCCGTTACTCGACCACGTTTGCCTGAATGGTGCGGGGAAGGGTCCTTCCGGCCCTCGATCCCCTGTTGTTAGGGAAGAGGCCAAGTGGTCCTCGACTCCCAGGTACAGACCCCTCTTGGCCTGCAGGGTCAACATGCGCTTGCCATCTGAGCGCTGCGCCGAAGCCTCCTGTTTTCTTCAGGCGGTGCCGTTGAACTCTTTACGACTCCCCAGCAAGTACATCTGTAACTGCTGGGGATCGATGGAGGCAATGGAGGTGTGGCTGCACGCTGATGACCGGGTGATGCAGAGGTCGTACACCGAACAGGTCTGCATCTCGTGCGCGTGGTTCACCTACGGGATGGACGGTCACTGCCACACAGTCGTGGGGTGCGCCCTGCAGGAGGTGCAGCTTCAGCAAGGGCAGCACCTAACGCATTGCTGCCGCAACTGGAAGGCCGTGCATCAGGCGGAAACCGGTCCCGCCGCCGCTGCGTAACTACAGCCCTGGGTATTAATTCTCATCTTGGGCGCTGAGCCCACAGTGGTGCCAAAGGATTTTTTACATTTAATTATCGCAAAGTTTGCGACTTCTCCGGACTGCTCGACTGGAGAATTCAGATCAGGTGGGTAATGCACGACCCGCCTTTTTTATGCGCTAATCGCCTCTGATGTACGCCCTGCACGTTTCACCAGGCTTGAAGATGAAACTCGATGAGACAACATCAACTGGGTCAACGCTGACCTCGTGGCAGCAGTCAACGTCTGACTTATAAGCCAGGCTTCATTAATTAGACGAACACGCCTCGCAGTAAAAAGTGAAAAAATAGATACATAACGATCCCGATTGAGAGCGCTGGAATAGTAAATCCCATAGTCATCTCCTGTATCGATAAAATATTAATAGGCTGATTTCGCAGCCTCTGCATCATTGATCACATGAAACTTTTAGGAGTATTAATGCTTAGGCTGGTCGTTCAGGTCTTCGATTCATGGCAATGTCATTTTGTGGCACTTGGCACAATCACGCCATGCTTGCTGAGGCCATTATTTCCATGTCAAGGGTTTACTCATGGACTCCCAACAAAAGGAATGCCACGAATTGAGCAAACAACTCGCTGTCTATCGCGCATTCAACAATCAAAGCGCCATAGCAGCAATCATGCGACAAATGGCTGTTTCGCATTGTCCCATCGGAACACCCAAGCACCAGTAAGACAAATTTCGGTAGTTGCTAAAAGTCGGGCCATAGTGCCAAGCACATATGCCTTGGTTATCGGCGCGAAACGTCATCATGAAGGCTGTGGAGTGGACAGGGGCTATTGCTGGTTGTCATCGAGCCGTTGACGGTGTAGTGGAAGAGCCCACCAAATAAAAGCTTCTTTTTTTTAATCGTTCCCTCCTGAGCGCAGGCAACATCAGCGGCATTCTCGTCTTCCCAGGTAATAGCATCCAAACCCTCAAGTTTCGTATACTCGCAGTAGCAATGTGCTGTAGCAAGATCTTCCATTAGCTCTGCAACTTCTCCCCACATGGTAATCTGGGTGTCCATGCAAGATTGGTGGAATTCTGAATATTCAGCAAGAGTTTTTGTTTTTAATTGATTGGTAGAAAGCTCGGCTTTTTTCTCTATTTCATAGCCGCCTCCATCAAAGGCAATGGCTGTTTCTGCCAAGACCAGTGGGCACAGGAACAGCAGCAGCCTTCTCAACACAGAAACCTCGGAACTTCACCAGTTTGGCTAGAAACTGCCCATGCCAAACGAGGAGCGTTCCATCAATCTCTCATTAATTCGTTTTCAGTACAACTGGCTACTCACAGCGAACGGGTGGGTCTTCGAACCCATTTGGTGGGATCAATAGAGACTCCACGCCATGGCGAACAAAGACCGCGCCACCAATCCCCCACCACAACAAAAACCGGGTGGTGAGGGGTGGTTGTTACTGCTGTATCCCTAGGTTTCCTGATCAGCGTGCCTTCTCCACAGAGTCCATGGCCGCTGGGCTTGAGGAGTGACCTCCTGTTGACGTGCGATCTGCTGTGCCGTCTCTGCTTTCTGCAGGGCTTGCTGTTCAAGTTCCGCAGAAAGAAACAGTCCTGCAATGAAAATCATCAGGATGCTCAGGAGTGCTGCGACCAGATACATCGTTGACCGAGCAATGGCTTGTTCCTGCTCCTTGCTTACGTCGCCCATGGCTTGGCCCATATCTGGTCAAGCAGTATCAATAAGAACTCTTTGCTGCGATTACAGAGAGTGTTGTTTTGTGTGCGCTCTTCAAGCTGGGTTCCGCCCCGCCCGCCAGTCCCGCAAACCCGTAGGCGAATGCTTCGCCTGCAGCAGGGTCAGCGCCTAAAAGCGCTTCAAGCGTTGGGCACCGACGTGGCAGAAGCAAGTGGGCTCTGCACCTGAGGCGATTTGAGACCACAATTGGCCAATGATTCGTACGTCTCTCGCAACGATTGCTCTGATTGCTGGAGCAATTCCAGTTTCTGCTGCTGGTGAAGTCGCCCCTGACATTCATCAGCTGTGCTTGCAGGCTGCTGACTATCGCGGCTGTGTTGAAGCCCAGGCTGGAACCCCTGAGTACCTCGGCAACAAGTGCCCTGAAAATCACGCCTACGTAGGCGAAGGCAAATGCCAACGTGTCTATTGCGACTGGGTTGGGCTGGGCGGAGGTCACCACGAACCGCTGGTTGCTGGTAAGTCCACCTGGCGCTGCGGGAATAACTACAACTTCTGGAAGGACGAGCTGCAGGTTGGAATCCTGCGCCTTGGTGCCACCGTCAAGGTTGAGCAAACTTCTGACTGTCCATCAATTGCCCCGCAAGAAGATTGGAACTCCAGTTGTGAGCATGCTGAAGACAACTGGCGAGCTATTGAAGCCGAAGCCAAGCGCCCTAAGTGCTCTAAGAGACTGGTTCCGTTCGAGTGCGACTGGAACGCCTATCTAGAGGCAAACCCAGGCATGAAGGCATGGGCTGAAAGCAATCCTGAAGCTGCTCAAAAGCAGCGCATCAAGTTGGAAGCCGACCCACTGAAGAAGTGATTGGGTAGCACAGATGCTCAGCACTTAAAGTAGCGCTGTAATCTTTGGGCACCCACCTGGCAGCAGCAAGTGGCTGGACTACAGAAGCGGGCTAAAAGAGATCTGTCACGAATGAACGTCCGCTAAGCCATGACCGAGACAACTGTTTTGGACTTCAAGCTCAGCAACACGTTTGAGGAATATCGCGCACATATGAATGCTCCTGAGCAGCAAGCGATGTTTGCCGAGATGGGAGTCAAGACCTTCTTTATCGGTGTCTGCAAGGACGACCCCCAAAGAGCGACAGTGATGTTTCAAGGACCCGAGGACGTCCTCTACAACATCTTCACGAACCCAGAGACCAAGCCAATTGTTGAAGCTTCTGGGCATGTCTATGAAGGCACCATGATCACCCGTTGGCTTGCGTGACAGCTCTTAAAGAGCATGAACGAGATGGGCTGGGCGCCTGATGCTGGCTGAGGTCGCATGCGCTGCATGGTGTTCAGGGTTTCAGTGCTAGGAGACGACTTCACTTTTGAGATCCGATGCAGCTCTACAACGTCACTTGGCAGTTCCCCGAGATCGAAGGGCAAAAGGCTGCTTACGCCAAGTTGATTGAGTACATGGCTAGCGGCGCTGAAGGTGATCACATTGACGGCTTCGAGTTGATCAGTCGCACGCACTGCCCTCAAACAGGCAGTGGCGTAGTGATCTGCAAAGCGGAAAGCAGCATGGTTCTGTTCAAGCACTTCGCTCCCTGGCGCGCGATGTTCGGCGTTGAATTCGATATGCAGCCTGCTTTCACCGATGAGGAAGCCTGTGCATGCCACAAGGAGTTGTTCGAGATGATGGGTGCCTGATTCAGGCTCAAGCCCTGAAAAGTGCTTGTGCAGCCCCTGCCTTCGGCGGGGGTTTCTTTTTGCTTGAGTGTTCCCCCCTCTGCTCAGAAAAGAAAAAGCGTTGCTCGCTCACGTGAGCCTGCTGCCTCCCAGGACCCACGCCAAGAAGAGCAGAGCAATCCATGGCGTCATGAAGGAGCAATAGGTCTGGACCAACACCAGAACCACAACGGCTCCGATCACTGTCCTCACGGGGATAGCTGCCATTTCCCTGTTCTCTGTTGTGTTCTTTTAGCTCGCCTCAGGAACAGAGCCCACTTCCTTCTGCCATACCCCTCAGTATCAACCGAACCCAGGCAAGCGCTGCTAAAGAAGATCATCGCTTTAGCTTGAATGGCCTTTCCTGATTCATTCCCGAAGACTTACACCTGCCCTAAATGCGGAAGCCAAACCTATGAAATGGGGCAGATTCGTGTCTCTGGTGGTTTCTGGAGCAGCTTCTTTGATGTAGGCAACAAGCGGTACAACGCTGTTTCGTGCACGGAGTGCGGCTACACAGAGTTCTATAAAAAGACTGTCTCTGGCATCCAGCAGGTGTTCGACTTTCTTGGATCTTGAGGGGTCTCAGCGCGTGAAGCGGGTAATGGAGCAGTCTTGACTGCCTTAAGAGTTCCCCGCTGTCGTCTGTCATCGCCCTCCTTTCTCAATAGAATGAGTCTTCATGCGTCGGGAAGTTGAATTCCGGAACAATAAGGCGGCTCATTCTCACGCTTGCTACTGGATACTTGACTGTCTTTAGCGTAAGACAGATTCCTTATGAATTTGACAATGAATGGCTTGTCCTTGTACCAGCATTGATACTTGTCTATGCGTTAACTATTTGGATAGAAGGAAAAGTTTTCAAGGATGAATCGGGTGTCATTCCTGCTGTTAAGACTGCCAAAAAAAGAATTGAAATTTCAACCAAAGGATTCAAGTCATAAAGCTTTTACGCCTTCAGCACGCGGCATTCGAAAAAAGCAAGACTAGAGAAGAGATCAAATCCGATTGATCTTGCTATGGTGAGTATTGATGTCAAGGATGAATGCTCGGCAAGTTTCCAGTAATCAGAAGAGTGTCCATCTATATGGTGCTCAGTTATTTAGGCTTAGTGCTTGTTAACAATAGTGGTTACCAGTTAGAGAATATGTGGGTTATCTATGCGCCAATGTTTATCTGTGTTTATGTCTTCTCTAGATGGATTGATAGCAAGATGGATAAGAAAAGCAAGGAGGGTGGTTCTTAAGTGAACACTCTTTTTGTCGTTGTTTAATCTTCTTCGTTGAACTTGGAGATGCTCGTCACTAAGCTTGAGACGTTGACCTGCGCCTCTCTCCGACAACTCACTGGGTCGCGTCGTCGTGTTCGTAAGGCTGAACTGGTTGCTGCTTATATCGTTCGCTGATCTCGGGCTGAGCTGATGGGCTGTGTGTCTGTTCTGTTGTCTCCCCTTACCGTTTGAGAGAAAACAAAAACGAACAGATGTGGTCAGATGTTTATCTGCGAGACTTCTGTGTGAGGCTGACTGAGACAACATCTCTCCTCTGATTTGCACTGTTAGTGTGGTCGATGCATCTTTCTTGGTAGCTAGTTTGGTAGCCGGCTGGCTCAGAGCAATTGCAGTGTCTGGCTTCTCTGTTGCTTGGGTACCAAGACACAGGCTTTTTTCTGTGCCTGGGTAGGCCCTTGGCTACAAATTAAGGAACCCCATGGGGGGGTGTTTGCGTCCCTGCACCCTCAATAATAGGTTTCACACTTTTTTGACAAAAATCTGAGGAAAAGGCTCTACAAGAGGCCTAACTATTGTCAACACTACATACTATCTAAGACAACAAATAGACCCCTCGCAGACAACTACAGAGGCCCCTAAGAGGGGATGCAGGCCTATGCCTTCTGTTTGCAATCCCAAACCCAGAGAATGAAAGAGGCAATGAAGAGATAAATAATGGAATTATCACTCATGTAGCCAGGGAAGAAAACTTTTAAAGCAAGCACCACCAAACCATCTGCTAGCAGAGTCCATAGCAAGGATCTGTAGTTGAACTTAAATCTCATGACTAACAACAGGAGTCTTGATAATCATAGGTATCAAACTCTTGAAACAGGCACTCTGCTTCGAGGTCACTGGATGTATCCAGTAAGTGTTCACATCTAACTTTTAACCAGTTAGACACCTGTATCTGCTGAACCTTTTGTGTCTCGTCCACAGTGATGAGCTTCAGGTTCTTTCTCCAGTTCTGTTCCCAATAGCTCACGACCAGAAATGGCAAGTGCCTCAATTCAGTTGCAACGGTATAAAGGTTCTGTCATCTAGACAACCATTAGAAGTCAGTTGAAGTCATAAGCCATCACTCATTGGCAAACTTATTTCCAAGTAGCATCACTCTCTTTCTGGGCACTCTTCTTGTATTCATTCATCAATGCTCCCAAGACCATGTAAATGTATTGATCATTCGCTCCTGTTTTGAACTTAAACTTCTTCAAGACATAGTTCAATGCATCAAAGAGTTCAGGAAGCTCTTTTCTTCTAAGATCTTCTGGTTGAGGTACTGGCAAACATGGTGAAGCAATTTCTCCTGTTTGGTCTAAGCGAATGAGCAAGCGAGTGTGGACGGTGTGTTGATACCAAGTCTTTAGGGTTTTGGTAGAAATATTAGTCTTCTAGATCAGTCTCAGGCTCAAGAGTCTTTTTTGCTTGAATAGCACCTTGTGCTTTGTTGAAGATCGTGTCCATGTGAGCTGTCCTCTGCGAGGCGTGACAACCAAAAGGTTCCCTTTATTTTGTAGAGACACATTTTAGATATTTGGTTTTATAAGGGCAGAGTGATGCGTGGCCATGCTCACTAAATTCACATCAGTAACTTAATGGCCTTCAACGAGGTTGGAATATCGGCATTCTTCCTTTGCTAGCAGGTCTAAGTATTTAAAGTGTTTATTTAGTAGCTGAGTAAAGTTGGTCCATTCGATCTGGAGTGGTCCATAAGGCCATTTGCTGCGTGTGAACTTCTCTTCTTCTGCTTCTAGAAATGATTCAAACTCAAAGTCAATAGGTTCAACAATCTGCTTTGCTGTCGTGTGTGGGCATAAGCCATAGGGTTCTTCAAGTATCTCAAGCGACTCTCGGACATTGTTGATTTGAGAAGGATGAATGATTTGAATTTTTCTCTTTTTCTTCCCCTTTTTTGTCGGTATGAAATGGAGTACACGAATAAAACCATGCTTGATCAAGGTGTTAATTGCCTTCTCCGCTGTTGTATGTCCGATGTGCAGTTGTTTCGCTAGACCGTCGATGCTCCAATATGTTATTCCACCTGTGTCTCGCTTGTCTGACCAGAATTCTCTGTCGGCCCTGTCTAGATTTTGATCCCAATAGGCGGATTCCCAAAGATGTGCATACACAGCAATTGTTTGGGCAGATACTGATTCAATGTCTTTGATGATTCTTTGTATGGGTGGAGGTCCGTCCAAAATGACTGAGTTGATCTCTGGCTTTTTCTTTTTCTTTGTCTTTGGAAGCTGTTTTTTCACTTGTACTTGTTGTTTTGGTGATTTACTGTTTTGCTGTGTTCTGTTCCTGATCCGCGGATATATCTACTAATCGCTTGTGTAGAAGGTTTCCACCTCTGATCGCTTGGTCTTAAGGCTGTTGTGTCTCCTTGTAGCCCTCTTTTAATTGGTGTACCAAATTTCAGTGCCTTCCCTGCGAATCCCCTTTTCTGCTGTTTTCCTCCTTTGATTGGGCCTTTGCTTGGACAGTTGTTGCATACGCTTCTCGCAGCTCGGTAGGTGATAGATAACTGCTGAAACTTTCCGATTAGGGAACTTGTGTCGCCACTCGATTCCCTTGCGAAGGAACCCTTCATTGCGCAAGCGCTGCAAGGTCTTAGTGGATACGGAAAAAAGAGCTTCTGCCTCGGCACGCGAGACGAACTCATGCAGTTTCTGCACTTCTGGTCTTCTAGATAAAGGTAAGTGGGCTGTGACTAGCAGCCTTCCGGCTGTGTCACTGGCTTAGTTATCAGCACTTGCAGCCGGGACACTGCGCAATGACGCCCGGATGTGGAGTTGCTTGACTAACTGTAACTGGATCTGACCAGCTTTGTGGTTATTCGGTGAGACTTTTACCCAGCAATTTTTCAATCAGGTTCTAGTCCCTATTTATCCATTAGCCCTAGCAAAGGCGCTGGTGACTTTTCGCTGGCTGCACCACGGGTAGGCCTTCACATGCGTGATCGGGCTGTGACCCATCGATGCAGCGGCATCCTCCACACCAATTCCACGGTGGTGGGCTCGGAGTGAATAGCTGTGGCGGAAGCAGTAGGCAGTGAGGTTTGCGTTGGGGTCTTCCTTCTGCTTCGCCGCTAGGAGAGCCAGCCATGCAGCTGATCCACGGAGCATGGTGTTGATCCGGTCAGACACTGAGCCGGCAGACGGGAAGTGCGGTAGCTCCAGATCACCTGACTTCAATCGGGCTAGGAGCTTCCAATCGACCACATCCCCTTCAGCGTCCCTCAGCTGGCATGGCTCCACCCGGCGTGGCTTGGTGGCATCACCCCGGCTTGACTTCTTTTCGTAGCTGCACCACAGGAAGGATTCACCACCCTGGGTTTTGACAGAGAGGTGACGAAGTTCTTCAGGCCGTAGCCCGTAGACAGCCATCACCCGCAGGCTCTCCATGTATGGGTTGTCTTGGTGCTTCTCCAGGAACCAAAGGATCTCTGTGTCTTCCAGGGTTGATGACTTGTTCCCCTGAGCTTCTCTTCTCTTGCCTCGGTGCTTCTCGAGACCAGCAGGTGAGAGTCGATTGAATGACGGCCCTGCCCCCTGTTCTCTCGCCATGAAGTCAGAGAACCGGTTGATGGCATTCGAGGCTGTGAATGCTCGTGGGGTATTGCGTTCCCATTCGTGCTCAGCCAGAACCCGGCCCATCAGCTCATCGCTGCTCAGTGCTGGGTGCTCACTGGTCATGATTTCGACCACTGTTCTGATCGGTGCCCGGTATTGCTGATTCCAAGTGGTGGTTGAAACGCCACCTGCTTCCAGCTGCTTTTCGAAAGCACGGGAGCCTGAAAGCCAATCCGTTCCGCAGGCCTCAGTACCGCTGCCGGTGGCTCCTGCCTGCGCTGCCGCTGCTGCTGTCTTTAGAGGCATCCCGTCCTTCATGAGGCTGTCCAGCCGCTGAACGGTTTCCCAGATCGACGAATCAGAGAGGAGATCCCAGTCGATTTTGAGAGTTGCACTGGCTACGTCACCAGGGGCAAAGGTGAATCGGACCTGTGTCTTTCCTGACTTGGCCTTCAGGATCCGCAGTCGTGGGTTCAGCTTTTGAACCTTTCCTCGTAATGCAACCTCCCAGGCTGCGCCTGATTTGTGGACGCCCATCGCTCATCTACTGAACGTCTTGCTTACCTGACTCCCAAACGTTACCAGAATCGACACTAAACAGCCCAAACGGGACCCCTCTCGGCCATTTGTGACCGGGTGAGTAGGGACGCTGTGCCTATGTCAAGGTAATAAAAAACCCCAGTCATTGACTGAGGTCTCAGGTATCAGCTGGGGACTGATGGGCATCGGGGAGACAGGATTCGAACCTGCGGCATCTTGCTCCCAAAGCAAGCGCGCTACCAAACTGCGCCACTCCCCGGTGCTTTTAGAGATTAGCGGTCGACGTGCAGACGTTCAGCCAGGTTGACGCCGCTGCTGATCGCTCCCTCTGCTCTCCCGAAGCCAGGCCCTTCGATCCAGTCGCCGCAGAATCCCACGGCGCTGGTGGGGCACCATTGCAGCTCTTGTGGCAAGGGATTGTTGAGGGGCCGTGAGGCTCCCCAGCGCATCACACCCAGCGGTGTCGCCTGGTTTATTGCAGCCGAAACAACCGGCAGGGCTTGCATCAGTTCGGGCAACAGCTCCACCAGGCGCCGTTGCTCTAGAGCCATCAGGCGCCTCTGGCTTTCGGGCGTGATTGCTTCCCCGGAATCCAAGCCATGCACCACAAGCCCCCAGCGACCATCGCTTTGTGGCTGCAGCACGAGGCGTTCCACCTTCCAGCGTGTCTTGGCGTTGTCGTCCAACCAGATCTGAGCCGGCAGCTGTTCACTGTTGAGCGCGAGTACACCCAGATCCACCATCAGGTTCCAGCGCACCTCGGCTTGGCTGTGTTGCAGCAGGCTCAGTGCCTTGTCGAGGTCGTCATCCATGCCTTCTGCAACGGCTGTGCGCAGAGGGACGTCGTTCCAGGCCAACATCTTCAGGGAACGGGGATGGGCAAGCAGTGTCCCACTGAGCACAAGGCGCTTGGACCTGAGGCTCCAGGTTCGATTCTCGTTCTCCAGCAGCCAGTGATCCCGGCGGCGCTCCAGCCAGCGCACACGGGTTTCGAACTTGCAGCTCAGTTGCGCGGAACCAGCTGCATCGAGCAGCGCCTCGCAGATGCTGGCCATGCTGGGAACACCATGCCACCAGCCCCCTTCCGGAAAGGCGTCGGGGCTGTTGGCCGGAGACAAATCCGCCTGAGCGTTGAGAGAAAGCACAGCTCGCTCGTCACGCTGAAGAACACCCGCCGAGCGCAACGGTGCAAGCAGAGCTTCCATTTCCTCCGACATGGATTCACTCAGGCCAAAGCCCGGTGCTCCATGGTTGAGCAGCCAGCCGCTCTGCTCCCGTCTCCTGCGCGTGGCCGTGCGCCCACCTGGCCCCCGGCCAGCCTCAATCAAAGCGATGTTGAGATTCGATCCCAGCTGCTGGAGCCGGCCAATCAGGCTGCAGCCAGCCAGTCCTGCACCGATAACGGCGAGATCAACCTCAGCCACGTTTGCTGAAGCCACCGCCGCTGATCACATCCAGTAGCGCTCTGCGGCCACTCGAGAAAACAAACCACCCAGCAATGCCAGAAGAATCGTGACGCCAAAAAATGCGAAATACGCCATCTGAACTGTTGGCTTGATCAGAGATTCACGGCTTTCTAACAGCCGTTGGCTCGTCGGCTCTGTTGAGTCACGAGACGACATCAATTCGTTGATATGGGTCGCCTGAGATTCGAACTCAGGACCAGCCGGTTAAAAGCCGGATGCTCTACCGCTGAGCTAGCGACCCGTGCCCGCTTGGGCATGCCATTTCGGCACCAAATGAGGTTATCACTCAGGTCGCCGGGGAGACTGGTGGCTGCTGAACCATGGCCATGACTGGCTCCAAGCCCTGGCACGATCCTCAGATCGATGCCGCCGCCTGGGTTGCTGAATCCGCCGTCGTGATTGGTGATGTGCAGATGGCAGCGGGCAGCAGCCTCTGGCCCACAGCGGTTGCGCGCGGCGATCTCGAGCAGATCAGCATCGGAGCAGGCAGCAATGTTCAAGACGGTGCCGTGCTCCATGGCGATCCGGGGCAGCCGGTTCGCCTCGGTGCTGATGTCACCGTGGGGCACAGGGCTGTCATCCACGGCGCCACGCTCGAGGATGGATGCCTGGTGGGAATTGGTGCCATCGTTCTCAATGGCGTCACCGTCGGTGCAGGCGCCCTGGTGGCTGCTGGTTCTGTTGTCACCAAGGATGTGCCTCCCGGAACCCTGGTGATGGGCGCGCCAGCGGCGGTGAAGCGGGAGTTATCGCCTGAGGCGATTGATGAACAGCGCTGCCATGCCCGGCGCTACGCGCAATTGGCGGCATCCCATGCCCAGATCAGGCCGTGAACGCACTCCTCTGATTGCTGCGAATTCGATCAGCTTTCAAGGAAGGTCGTGGGATCAACGAAGAAGTCCGTAAGATCGGCGACACAGATTTCCGTTTTCAAGAATGGTCCGAGTTGCCATCGGTCTGGTCCTCATCCTGGTGATCGTCGGTTACTCGGCCTTCAGCGTGATCACCACGGGCCAAGTTCTGGGTATCGATGCCCGCCTGTTCCTGGTGGTTGCCCCGATCCTGGCCGCCGTCAGCTGGGCTGCTTTCAACATCGGCCGTGCGGCTGTGGGTCAGCTGCAGCTGATGCTCAAGCGCAGCCGCGCCTGATCCAGGTAAGCCAGCTTCGTAGGCTGAAGGCTGCTTGATGCTGCCGGTTGTCTCAATCTCGCCATGTCACCGTTCTTGGTGCCGGTCTCGCCGGCACTGAGGCGGCATGGCAGATCGCCCGAGCAGGGGTTGCGGTCACCCTGGTGGAGATGCGTCCGATCCGGCGCTCCCCTGCGCACCACAGCAGCGATTTCGCTGAACTGGTGTGCAGCAACAGCTTTGGCGCTCTGAGCAGCGACCGCGCCGCGGGCTTGCTGCAGGAGGAACTGCGCAGGCTTGGCTCGTTGGTGATCGGCACGGCTGACACCCACGCTGTGCCGGCCGGCGGAGCCTTGGCCGTGGATCGCGGTCGTTACAGCGCTGCCCTTACTGAGGCTCTTGACCAGCATCCCCTGGTCACGATTGAACGGCGCGAGCAGCAAACTTTGCCGCCGGTGGAGGCGATTACCGTTTTGGCGACGGGGCCACTTACGAGTGAACCGCTGGCGGAAGATCTGCGCCAGTTCACCGGCCGCGCCGACTGCCACTTCTTTGATGCGGCCAGCCCGATCGTGCATGGGGACAGCATCGATCTGTCGGTGGCCTTCCGCGCCAGCCGCTACGACAAGGGCGATGCGGATTACATCAACTGTCCGATGGACAAGGAGCAGTACCTGGCCTTTCGCCAGGCCCTGCTGGAAGCCGAGCAGGCGGAACTCAAAGACTTCGACAAGAACGACGCCACCTTCTTTGAGGGGTGCCTGCCGATAGAGGAGTTGGCGCGTCGTGGTGAAGACACCATGCGTTATGGCCCCCTAAAGCCGATCGGGCTCTGGGATCCCCGTTGGGGCGATGTAAACGATCGCGATGTACGCCGGGCCAAGCGCGCCTATGCGGTGGTGCAGCTACGGCAGGAAGACAAGGACGGGCGCCTCTGGAATCTGGTGGGCTTCCAGACGAACCTCAAATGGGGAGAGCAGAAGCGAGTTCTGCAGATGATTCCCGGGCTGGGCCAGGCTGAATTCGTGCGCTTCGGGGTGATGCACCGCAACACCTTCCTGGAGTCGCCGCAGCTGCTGCAGCCCACCTTGCAGTTCCGCCAGCGCCCCAACCTCCTGGCGGCCGGCCAGATCACAGGCACCGAGGGCTATGCCGCCGCCGTGGCCGGTGGCTGGTTGGCCGGCACCAATGCGGGCCGGCTGGCCCTGGGCCTGGAGCCCATTGATCTGCCGGCCACCTGCATGAGTGGAGCCCTCACCCATTTCGTCAGCGAGGCACCAACGGCCAAGTTCCAGCCGATGCCCCCCAATTTCGGTTTGTTGCCGGAGCTGCCGGAACGCATTCGCGACAAGCGAGCGCGCTATGGCGCCTACCGCGATCGTGCCCTGCAGGATCTGGAACCGATGCGGGCCCTCCAACCCCAGACCGTGACGCCATGACAATCCCTGCGGAGGCTCGCCGGATCGAACAGCGCTCCCTGCGCTTCGGTGTTGGAGCCAACGCAGTGATGGCCCTGGCTGGCTTTTCCGCCCATGTGCTCACCGGATCCTCGGCCCTGCTGCTGGACGGCCTTTATTCCGCCGTGTTGGTGGGGTCGTCCTTGATTGCCAGTCGCATCAGCTGCAACGTGGTGCGGCCGCCGGATCGAGCCTGGCCCTACGGCTACGAAGGCCAGGAAGCCCTCTATGTGCTGTTTCGCTCCCTGGTGCTGCTCGGGGTGATCGGCTTTGGCGTCGGCAGCTCCTGCTCCACCTTGATCGATTGGTGGCGGAGGAACAGCATTGCGCCGCTGCATCTGGAGCCGGTGGCGCTCTACACCGCTTTGATGACGGCGCTTTGTGGACTGCTGGCCTGGCGGCACCGCCGGGATTGGCGCCGTACGGGTCGGGTTTCGCTGCTGCTGCTCACAGAGGCCCGCAATGCTCTGATCGATGCGGTGATCACCCTGGCCACGGGTCTGGCCTTGCTGGCGTCGCCGCTGCTCTTGGCAACGTCGTTGTCTGTCCTTGCGCCGATCACCGATGCCCTGCTGGTGCTGGCGGTGAGCCTGGCCTTGCTGCGCGAACCGCTGGCGGCGCTGCGGGATGCCATGGCCCAGGCCGCGGGCTGTGCTGCTGACCCGGATGTGCTCCAGCGCACCCGCATGGTGTTGATGCAGGAGCTGGTGGGGCTTCAGCTGCAGATGATGGATTTCACGGTGCAGCAGCTCGGCCGCACGGCCTTTGTCGTGGTTTATATCAATCCGCTGCAGCCCCAGGAAAGTCGGGTGATTGATGGGTTGCGCCATCACATCGATGCCCGCTGCAGTGCCGAACTCGGACGTCCGGTGCGCTCTGAGGTGATCCTCACGGTGATGCCGCCGATTCACCGCCAGGATCCAAGGCCGCAGACGGCCCCTTAGCGTCACCCCCAAAGAAGCGATGCCATGAGCGAGAACCAGCAGTGGGATGCCGTTGTGATCGGTTCCGGCATCGGTGGTTTGATCACCGCCAGTCAGTTGGCGGCCAAGGGAGCCAAGACCCTCGTTTTGGAGCGGTATCTGATCCCCGGCGGCAGTGGTGGTGCCTTCAAACGCGAGGGCTACACCTTCGATGTGGGGGCTTCGATGATCTTCGGCTTTGGCAAGAAGGGTTTCACCAACCTGCTCACCCGTGCCCTTGCTGATGTGGGGGAGCACTGCGACACCATCCCCGACCCCGCCCAGCTCGAGTACCACATGCCCGGTCGGCTGCGCATCGCCGTGGATCGCGACTACGAGCAGTTCATCGCCGATCTCACGGCGCGGTTTCCCCATGAGGCTGAGGGGATCCGCCGCTTCTACGACACCTGCTGGCAGGTGTTCAATTGCCTCGATGCCATGCCGCTTCTCTCGCTAGAGGATCCGGCATACCTCACCAAGGTGTTCTTTAAGGCACCACTGGCCTGTTTGGGGCTGGCCCGCTGGCTGCCGTTCAACGTCGGGGCGGTGGCCCGCGAGCACATCAAGGACGAGCAGCTGCTCAAGTTCATTGATATAGAGTGTTTCTGCTGGTCGGTTATGCCGGCGGATCGCACGCCGATGATCAACGCCGGCATGGTGTTTTCCGATCGGCATGCGGGGGGGATCAACTACCCCAAGGGAGGCGTCGGCGTGATCGCCGAAAAGCTGGTGAAGGGATTGGAACGCCACGGCGGCGCCATCCGCTACAAGGCCCGAGTCACCGAGGTGTTGATCGAGAACGATCAGGCGGTGGGCGTGAAGCTGGCCGATGGCGAGATCATCCGCGCCAAGCGTGTGATCTCCAATGCCACCCGCTGGGACACCTTCTCCGGAGCGGGTGATGAGCAGCGCCGCTCAGGCCAATCCCTAGTGGATGCCGCCCACACCCCTGGCAAGGAGCAGTTCTGGCGCAAGCGTTATGTGCCTTCCCCCTCGTTCCTGTCGCTGCATCTGGGGGTTCGGGCTGACCTGATTCCGGCCGGCACCCACTGCCATCACCTCCTGCTCGAAGACTGGAACCGGATGGAGGACGAGCAGGGGGTGATCTTTGTGTCGATGCCCTCGCTGCTGGATCCGGATCTGGCCCCGGCGGGGCATCACATCGTTCACACCTTCACGCCCTCATCGATGGAGGCCTGGCAAGGTCTGACCCCCAGTCAGTACCGCGAGAAAAAGGAGGCGGATGCGGCACGGTTGATTCAGCGCCTGGAGGCCATCCTTCCCGGCCTCGCCGATGCCATCACCCACAAAGAGATAGGCACGCCTCGCAGCCACCGGCGTTTTCTGGGCCGCTTTCAGGGAAGCTACGGCCCGATTCCGGCGATGCAGCTTCCGGGACTGCTGCCGATGCCGTTCAACCGCACGGGCCTGAAAAACCTCTACTGCGTTGGTGATTCCTGTTTCCCCGGCCAGGGCCTCAACGCTGTGGCCTTCAGTGGGTTTGCCTGTGCCCATCGGGTTGGGGCCGACCTGGGCCTGAACCCCTGGGCGCTGCCGGCCTGATCTTCTGCCTAGCGTGATGGTCCTTAGGAGTTGGGATGCCGCCTGAGTTTCAGCCGTCGTCGGACGATCTGGCCCGCTACCTCGAGCAGAGGGGCGAGCTGACCAAGCCCTGGAATCTGCAGATGCTGCGGCTCAAGAAGCTCAAGGAAGCCAAGGACTCGATGGATCCCCAGCTGTACCTCGAGAAGGTGCAGGAAGCCCATGCCGATCTGATGCGGCTCGGTCAGTTCTGGAAAGGCCGTGAACAGGAGGTTTTTGGTGGCACCTACCAACCGGCTGAACTGATTGAACCGCTGCCGGGTTCTCCGGACGACCGATGAACGGCATCGAACGCTTTGGCTTATCGCCCCTGATCCGCTTCACCTTGCTCAGCCTGTATGGGGCATTGGTGCTTCCCTTGCCGTTGCTCGCCCCTGCGGAGTCGCGCTGGCTGATGGTGGCAGGTTTGCTTCTGGGCTTGGTGTTGGTGATCGGTCTGTTGAGTGAACGGGTGGAGACCGATGCTGAAGGCATCCAAGTGCTGTACCCCGCCTGGATTCGCTGGTTGCTGCGGCGCGGCTGGACTATGCGTTGGCAGGATATTCGGGCTCTGGTTCCCGTTGGCACCAGTCAGGGGGGGACGGTGTACTACGTGAAGGCAGTCGATCTGCGCCACCAGCTCCTGCCTCAACGCATCGAGCGCTTCGATCGATTCCTGGAGCTTCTGGCCACTAACACCACTGTGTCGACCAATGGCATCGGCCGACTTACGCCGCCCTGGACGTATCAGCTCTTGGCCGGATTGGCCGTTCTCATGATCGCCGGCGAATTGCTGACGTCCCTAGCGCTTGCGCATGGCTGGATTAGTTTGCCGGCGGGCTATCCAGGATGAGAAGAACCTCGCTATTTCCGGGTGGATTTACAATCTTGACCGGAACGTTAAACCTACTGACGCATACCCTGTTTAGATAATTAGTATCAGCTACCTATCAAGAAGTCAGTATTGCCTCAACTAATAAATGCCAATTTTGTATGGGCTCATTAATTGTTCATTTTGTACTCGTGCAAAATATACTTTGCTAGAAATTTGAATGAATCAAGGAAGGTAAGTTATTTTTAAGATTAAGAAGATATTTGCCCAGCAAATATATCAACTAGTCAATAAACCACTCCTTGATATTATAGTAGAATCGTGATGATGATTCGATAGCCTTTCTGACAATTATTGGGGTTCGTTTATTATAAACCAGGCTTTTCAGGATTGATGGAAATTTAGAAGTTTTAGTCAAAACAGATTTGGCATTAGGTGCATTGAACAATGATGAATTATTATAATAACTGGAATAGGCTTTCGAGTAGCTATCAACGGAATTTAATTCAAATTTAGTGGAATTAGAAATTATTCCCAAGCATTTATCATTTGATTCTGTAAAACTTTTTAAGGCCTCGATTGCCATATTTTTTTTGACATTCCTTAGAGATACAATATAAAGAGAGGTTGAACAGCATCGTGTGATCAGGGAAGCATCAGAACAAATTAGCGAGGGAGGTGTATCAATTAGGATGTAATCATATGAGGAAGATTCATTAATCGAATTGATTAAAAGTTGAAGGCGAGGAGAGCTAAACAAAATGGTTGGTTCAGTCAATGATAATCCTGCCGATATAAAATCAAGGTTCTCAACATCCCCGATCTTCTTTGTAACCTTCGCTAAGTTGTAGTTGTCATCATCTAATAAGTCGGAAAAACCTTTCTCTAATTTTAGATTCAATAAAGTATGAAGCCGAGGCTTTCGTAAATCTCCATCAATTAATAAGACTTTTCGCCCTAGTTGTGACAGAAATATTGCAAATGATGAAACAAGTAGCGATTTACCTTCTGAAGTTACTGAACTTGTAAAGACAATTGACTTTAAATCCTTGTCGTAGTGTACGAATTTGATAATGCTGTAAAGCTTTCGGAAGGAGTTCTCAAACTCAACCAATGAATCAACATCTTCGGGTAAATCAGAGAGGTTGATCATTACTCGTTGATTTAGATTATCTTGATCAATTTTAACTCTTGAGAAAGTAAAGGATTTGAGATTATTCAGGACTGGCAAGAACGGAATGTGAATGATGCCCGGAAGTTTTATGCTAGAAAATACTGACTTTGAAGAGTAGAATACATTTTGGCGTAGATCTAGGAAATATGCAATTACTGCACTGGAAACCAGAGAAAAAACAAAACCTACTAAAAGGTCACGCTTTGGTCTGGGTGAAAAAGGGATGCTCGACATTCCTGGAGGCGAAATGATGCGCCATGGAACACTATTTTGTGCATTATCAAATTCAAATGCCTCTCGAGCACTTGTCAACCCACTAAGCTTAGATCTTGCTTGAGCTAAGCGTTCTTGCAGACCTTCATATTCTCGTATGATGTTTTGAGTAAAGAGAAATTTTTCTTCAACATCTTCTGCACGTTTTTTAGCATTCATCAGTCGTCCTTTATTCAGCGCTAGAGCAGCATCGACAGCATCTAGCTGGTTTGAAATCAACAACGGGCGCAAATTTTCTAGTCGCTTTGATAAGCCTCTCACCATTAACGAATCGGGCTGGTAAGTAGATCTTGCAGCAGCCAATTGAGACTCAACTTTCTGCATTTCTTTTAAAAGGCTTTGGTCTACATCAGAGATTGTTAGACGAGCACCTGAGCCTCTGTCCGTAATACCTTCTTGATAGCCTAAAGCAGAAACATTACCAGCAACAATTTCAGAGCGAGCTTGCAAAAGTCGATCTCTAGTTTTTTCAATCTCCAAAACTTCATCACGTATTTTATCTTCATTCCTCTTTAGATTCTGACCTGTTCTAAGAGGATCAACCATAGAGTTAACGCGCCTAAATTCAGCTAGCTTTAATTGCATCTTTTCTACATCTTTTTCTAATTCTGGCGATTGGCTATCAAGAAAATTAATACCCTTGACTAGCCGTAATTGCTTTTCTTTTTGAGAAAAATTCAGTATAGTATCGGTGAACAACCCAAGAATTTTTTTGCCCTCAGATGGATCATGCCAATTTAAAGATATCTCTAAAATGCCAGCATCACCACCGCCTCCACGCATTGCTGCAAGCCCACCACCACCTGAGTTTTCACCTTTAGGCGTGATTGTTATAGATTTTACTAATTTTTCATAGAAAATATCATTAGAAGCTGATAATTTTCCAAGTACGGATTTGCTTTTAAGCACTTCAATTAATGTAGGAATATTAGTTGCGGTGTCGTTTCTCGCTAGTTCCTCGAAAAATTGATTATCTAAGCCTCCTCCACTAGGTAAACCCCCTGAAGCAGCGCTATTTTCTCCGAAAGGATCAACAATAAGTAGCTTGACTCCACCTCTATAAATTCGATTGAAGTTCCAATTGTAAAGTGTGTATGCTACATTCAATATATAAAGAAAGCTGAATGATATAGCAACAACCTTCCAACGTCGTTTTAATGCAAATGCTATTTCTGATAGAGAAATAGACTTGCCAAGATCCTCTTCGGGAATATCCGTGCTCATCGGCGAATGTATTGCGTGTGGACCACAATAAATATATTTGCTATATTAACAGATATGATTCAAAAGTCCATTCGATGCCGAGAAGTGATTTTGCCAGGGGAATCCTAGCTTTTTCAATTGTAGCAACAAATACTTTTGTTTTTGAAATAAGGGCATTCGCCCAGGGTAAAAGTCAAGTACCAACCAATACGAGCAATGTTAGTTTAACTTCAGCAACGTTTGAGAGAGGGCAGTATTTAGCTGGTCCCGGTGATGTTTTTAATTTGAAAGTATTTGATGCCAAAGAATTGTCGGGAAGACTAGAGGTTCTAAATGATGGCTCCATATCTTTGCCATTTGTAGGATCTATTAATGTTGAGGGGCTAACAATTAATCAGGTTATAGATAAAATCAGATTAAATTTAGGGAAAATATTGCTCAGACCTGATATAACCCTTACTCTCATGACACCAAGGCCCGTTCGTATTGCTTTAATTGGCGAAGTTGAACAACCTGGTTTATATACCTTGGGAACACGAGAGACTTTGGGTACAGAAGGTGCTGTGAGAGTTTCGGTCAATGGATTACCAACAATTGTAGATGCAATACAAAAGGGTGGAGGAATTACACAAGAGGCAAAGCTAAACGGAGTTATTTTAAAACGAAGAACTCAAAATAAAACCGATCAATACAGTAAAAAGACACTCGACTTGGTTGATTTAATGATGAATGGAAATCAAACACAAAATCTATTCCTATATGATGGAGATGTGATTGAGATACCTAAAGACAAAAAACTATCAGCCGATATTATTAAAATTGCAGCAATTAATTTATCACCACAAACTATCGAAGTCAACGTAATCGGTGAGGTTGAGAAACCGGGGCGGTTGAAGGTTAATTCAAATACAACTTTGACACAGGCAATCTTGATTGCAGGGGGAACACATCAATATAGAGCAAATGAACGAAAGATCGAGCTTGTTAGGATGAGTAGAGGTGGAACTGCAACTCTAAAAAGATATAAGTTGAATTTAAAGGAAGGAGTATCTCCCGAAAGAAATCCAATATTAAAGAATGGGGATACTATACGAGTCAAAAGAAACCTTTTTGCTAAATCGACAGATGTGTTAGACGAGGTCTCAGGACCAATGACAGATATTATGACGGCAATTTCTCTATACAATATGGCTGACGATACCTTTAATCTTAAACTTAAGGAAAATTTTGTTCTGTTTGACAGGGAAGATGAAGGCCCTAGTGGAGCTCCATAATGATCACATTAAAAGTCAACTACTATGAACATAATACATTGACAATGATTTTATTTTTACTCAATTATTATTTTAGTGCATTAATTGAATGATTATTCTATCTCATCCTACCGGTAATTTTAATGTACGAATGACTTCTAAGGCATTGTACGAATGTGGCCTATTGGAGGAATTCCATACTTGCATTAGTTTTCCAAAAAATAATCCCTTTATTGACTTCCTTGGTGGCAATATTAAAGATGAATATTTTAGGCGAGTCTTCACAGAAATACCTGAATCAAAACAAGTCAGCCACCCAAAGAGAGAGTTTTTGAGGCAGGTCTGCTTTCGATCAGGCTTAATTCGAGATATGAAAGAGACTCATCCTATGTCTGATTTTTCACTCTATAAAAACTTTGATCAACAGGTATCCCGTATACTCAAAAAAAATAATTATGCAAAAGCAGTCTACTGTTACGAGGATGGAGCCAAACAAACTTTTATTGAGGCGAAAAAAAAAGGCATACAATGTATTTATGAACTGCCAATTGGATATTGGAAAACTGCTCGAAAAATATTTGAGGAAGAGACGGAAATAAATCCAGAATGGGCTAATACATTACCTGGGTTAAAGGATAGCGCTAATAAGCTAAGAAGAAAAGATGACGAACTCGAATTAGCTGACTCAATTGTGGTTGCAAGTAAATTTGTGGAAACAACCTTAAGAAATAACTTTCTTGCTGATAAAAATATATATGTAATTCCATATTGCACACCTTCAAATAAAATATTGAATAAGCCAAAATATAATAAGGGAAAACTGCGTGTTCTCTTTGTCGGGTCACTAACGCAACGCAAGGGTCTGTCTTATGCATTGGATGCCATTAATGCATTAAATGACAGGTTCACACTTACAATTATTGGACAAAAAGTAACTCAGGATTGTGAGCCATTAAATAAAGCTCTCGAAAAGCATACTTGGTTTTCATCTTTGCCTCATAATCAGATTCTGCAACAAATGCAGAATCATGACGTCTTGCTTTTTCCAACTTTGTTTGATGGATTTGGCCTTGTTATAACTGAAGCTTTGTCACAAGGGATACCTGTTATCACAACTATGAACTCAGGAGGTCCCGAATGCATCCGTCATGGAATAGATGGTTTTATAGTGCCAATACGAGATACTAGCTCTATCATTTCACACTTAGATGAATTAGATAACGACAGAGAAAAGCTCCAATATATGAAAGAGTCATGCATTCAGCGGTCGAAGTCTCTAAGTTTTGATTTATATAAAAAACAATTGTCTGCTTTTCTGAATAATATCATCAAATAAAAATGCTTTTAGGTTCAAGAAGAGATAAAGTGAAATTTCTTCTATGGTCATATCTTGTTCTATTGATATTTGAAGGCGCTTTGCGAAAGTGGTTTCTACCTTTTCTTTCTACTCCTTTGCTGTTAGTCCGCGAGCCCATAGCACTACTTGCTTTATTTTGGGCTTGGCCATTACTTTTAAAATCCATTTATTGGTCAAGGGTTAGAGATATCATCTTTATTGGACTAATCGCTACCATTTTGACATTATATGTTGGCCATAGAGATTGGTTTACAGCACTCTATGGATTAAGAATATTTTGGATTCAATTACCGCTTATCTTCGTATTCCCACTGGTATTTACTGTAAAGGATGTTTTACGTGCTTTATGGGCTTCGATTATAATTAGTATCCCTATGGTGATATTAATTACTTTACAGTCTTCTACACCACCGTCGCACATTTTGAATATTGCTGTAGGTGGAACCGGGTCATCTGCATTTGATGGGGCTGGGGGAAAGTTCAGACCTTCTGGAATTTTTAGCTTTACCAATTCAGTAACAACTTTTTTCACGTTTAGTGCTGCGTCACTAATGGCAGTTGTGTATGGCACTTCATCAGCAAACTCACCAAAAATCAAACTTAATTCAAATAAAAATAAATATAATGGTTTAAAAAGTCTTGTAATTATATTAGCAATTATTTCTCTAGTCGTGGCCTTGCCGGTTTCAATTAGCAGAGGATTACTCGCAAATTACGCTGTTGTTTTTGCTGCAACTATTATGGTTTTGATCTTTACCAGGTCAAAGATTAATTCACTTATTGTTGGTTTGTTTGTAGTTTACTTTATAGCAACAATGGTTTTAAGAATACCAGTTGTCCAAGAAGCTGCAGACGCCTTTTCCCTTAGGTGGCAATTGGCTGCAGGCGCAGCTAAAACTGATAAAGGGAATGTTGAGATCGTAGAAAGTCAATTGAGAGGTCGAGTACTAGGGCAATATACAGAACCCTTTAAACATAGAGATAGTTACCCGCTTCTTGGCCGTGGAATCGGAATGGGAAGTAATATTGGAGCAGTAAGATTAACAGGAACAAAAGGTTTCCTTTTGGCTGAATCGTCCTGGGGAAAACAGATGGATGAGTTAGGTTTATTTATTGGTACGTTATTTATTCTATGGAGAATAGCAATTTCAATACACGTTATAAAAATTTCTTTAAGGGAATCTTTTCAACACAACAATAGAATAACATTAATACTTGCTGCAGCTTCTGTGTGGGGAATCTTGAACGGACAACTTGGACAATCCTCAGCACTTGGGTTCATAGTTGGTACAACTGGTTTAACTTTAGCTTCATCAATAAAGGATAAACAACAATTATGACATGAGCTTTAAGAAATGCAGGCTTATATGCTTCTTAGACGCTTTTTTAATTGTGTTAAATTTAACCCAGCGAGTATCTGGAACATCTATCTTGTCACATTTTTATGAACAATAGTATTTACGGGTATTTGAGCCTTTAATGTATTTAAAGATACAAACCCAGTAATATCCCGCGCAATGGCTACCATTTACCTATACGGCATGTTAAAGTGTGGGAAATAGTTTAAACATCATAAGACTACATGGTGTTCATTTCCTTGATCGCGCATTAAAAACAATTCCTAATATTTTAAATTCACAAGTATATATTTCATTTATTCCAATTAACATGTTTTGGGGATTTTCATGAAAATACTGAACATATCTTACATATGCTTGTTGACGATCAATATTCATTGCTTTATTGTACATAGAAAATGAAAATTTCACTCAAACATTATTTTTGCCTATTTCAGATTTTGTCAAGTAGGAGAAGAGTTCAAATTTTTTATCTATTCATATTGAGTATTATTTCTGCAATTTGTGAAACTGCTAACATAGGACTATTGATTCCGTTTTTAGGAATTCTTTCAGAACCCGACAAAACCATATATCAATCGGGATTTTTGGGAAGTATATTTAATTTTATTCCAACTAATTTTATATTACCTGCATTAGCATTGTGCTTTATGTTTATGATTATAACGAGTTCCAGTATAAGAAGTCTTACCATTAGAAACCAAACACGGCTAGGCTCATTAATAAATGCTGACTTAGGCAAAAGTACTTTTAATATTATATTAAATAAATCTTATGAGTGGCATTTGCGGAGTAAAAGTAGCAAAATCATCAGTCTATTAACCCAAGATGTAGAAAGAGTTGGTGCTATCGTCAAAGGAATTCTAATGCTTTGTGTAAATTCTATTCTTATAGGTATTGTAGGTGGCTTTTTATTTTTTACTTCTCTGCAAATTATGCTTGCAGCTAGTTTGTCTCTAGGAATTTTCTATCTAATTTTATTTATTGTTTTTCGTAGGGCTTTTCGTGAATCAGGGAAGAATCGAACTTACAACTTTCAACAGAGTGTCAAAGTTTTGCAGGAAAGCTTGGGTGGTATTCGCGAAATAATTCTGGGCAAGCATTATGATTTATTTGTTGATACTTATGATACGTTTAATAGACAGCGTCTTTTAAATGATTCAGGAATACTTGTTAAAGCAACTATTCCACGATATCTGGTAGAAGGTTTTCTGATAATATTAATTACTGGTATAGCATTATTTTACGTATTAATGGGTAATGAATTGAATAACTTATTGCCATCTTTAGCCGCTGTCAGTTTAGGTGCATACAAACTAATGCAGCCAGTACAGGCATGTTTCACCACCCTTGGTGTATTACAAGCAAATCAATCTTCCCTTGAAAAACTTCTAGATTTTATTAACGCGCCTAATCCAACTGTTTCTAGTTCGATAAATGCACTAAGTTACATCTCAGAAGGAACTGGTGAAGTTCCCCTTGTGAGTTTAAAAGACGTGAGCTTTAAATATAAAAATAGTGATAATATGATTCTTCGGAATATAAATTTATCAATTTATAAGGGTGAGTTTATTGCAATTGTTGGCGTAACAGGTTCCGGAAAATCAACTCTTTCCGACATTATTCTTGGTCTTTTAAAGCCATACCATGGCAATATATTGGTAGATAATACTGATATTCATTGTGATGATTCTATTCTCAAGAAATGGCAGCAACGTATTTCGCATGTTCCTCAATCTATTTATTTAACTGATTCTAATATTGAGTCAAATATAGCTTATGGTGTCTCTCCGCATGATATTAATCATTCAAGATTACTTCTAGCCGCTAAGCAAGCTTCTATAGACGACTATATCAGTAGTTTGTCGAATGGTTATCAAACTTCTGTCGGTGAAAGAGGAGTTTCGTTAAGTGGAGGTCAACGTCAACGAATTGGTATTGCCCGAGCTTTATACAAACAATCAGATTTATTGATACTCGATGAGGCTACAAGTGCCTTAGATAACTTTACAGAGAAACTCGTGATGAACTCAATAAAGAAATTAAGGAGCAGAGTTACTATGTGCGTAATTGCTCATCGCCTTTCAACAATATTACACTGTGACCGTATTCTGGTGTTGGATAAAGGTATAATAAGTGGTATAGGTTGTTACGAAGATTTAATCGAGAATAACTCCACCTTCAGAAGTCTTGTGTTGGCAAAGGGCAATGAGCCTTAGTTATTCTTGAATCTGTTTATGGTCATTTCTATGATAGAATATTAAAGATCTTAATTATATTTGCTCTTAGATTCCGTCCTCATTGATTGTATAAAATACAAACTTTGATGGTCCTTTTTTTTCAAATCTTTGAAATTATGTCAACTCAAAAAATATTATTTTTAGTAGGTTCTTTGGAACAATCTAAATGTGGCGTATCTGACTATGTACATTTGCTTGTTGAAAGACTTAGCAAGGATGGACATATTTGCTTATGTGTGGCAATTAATGATAGGTATATTTCACGCAAAAGTTTTACAGCATGTTGCGTAAATGAATCAGCAGGTTATAGTTTTTATAGATATTCCTCCTCATTGTCTTGGAGATTCAGGCTGAAACAATTAAAGAAGATCATAAATGATTTTAAGCCTAATATTACTTCTCTGCAATATGTTCCTTATTCGTTTGATGACAAAGGTCTTCCTTATCATCTTTTTTTGACAGTAATGCAACTTGTTGATCATACTAAGTGGCATATAATGGCCCATGAGCTTTGGACAATGCCTGACAAGGGACTTATTAAGCGGCTTGTATCTCTTTTTCAAAAACTAATCACCATCAATTTACTTAAACTATTAAGACCACAAGTTGTTCATGTATCAAACTTCTATTATAGGGATATGCTTTTGGCTTGTGGCATTTCATCTACCGTCCTTCCTTTATTTTCCCATATACCAGTAACTCAAATCTTAAACCTTAAGAAGGATGATAATGTTTGGAATTTTGTTTTCTTTGGTACTTTATCTCCATCTTGGCGATACTCAGAATTCTTTCGTAGGGTCAATTTGGCTCGTTCTAAATATGGCATTGAACTGTGTCGTTTCTGTTTACTGGGAAATTGTGGTGAATTTGCTGATGCTTTGTGGCTAAAGTTCAAACAAGAGAAAATCCCTTTTTGTTTTGAATTTATCCGTTATGGCTATCTTCATGAATCTCAAATATCACGTTTTCTTCAATTGGCTAATTTTGGTGTTACTACAATGCCAGACCATCTTGTAGATAAGAGTAGTGGAGTTGCGGCTATGGTTGCACATAATCTTCCGATAATAATCACAAATATTTCTCAAAAGTTGTCTAAGTCTTGTCACATTGAGAATAATGCTCATCACTATATTCAGATGGATGAACTCTTTGAAGAAAGACTTTCCATTCAAAATCTTTACAATTCAAATGTAGATCAGTTAAGGGAGACTTCAAAGCAATTCATCTTTGATATATCTGTGTAATTTATCAACGTTAATTCTGATATTTTATTCTTTCAATGGACTTTCCTTCGTTGTTTCATGCATTATTTATGACTTCTTTGCTTGTCAATCTATCATCGTTCTAATTATTTGTTTTTTTTGCTTGATTTTAATGCTTTTAATAAGTGAACTCTGCCTTATCATTTCTTTTTCGTTCCTGTGAAGTAGATCTCACGTCAGCCCCTATATATCTTTCTAATTAGCACTACTTCGAGTTAATATAAATCTGATATATGTTTTCACTTGTCTTACTCCGACTCGATGTGTATATAAGTAATTTTTATGCTAGGGTTTAATTTTTTATTTTCTTCCGCGCATGGATTTTAATTTCGTTTAATGTGCTTCTAATCAGTTTATTCGTGTGCTTCCGATGATGATATTCTACCAATTATATTTACCAGTATTTGCTTTATTGAATTATGGACTTATTAAACTTATGCCTTGCGTTTATTAAACTGACCTCTTTTTATCATGAATATTGTTATCACGTCGCATCGTTTTTATCCTGACATAGGTGGTATAGAGACAATTACTGAGGTCCTTGCCAATTTTTTTGTTGGAGAAGGTCACCAAGTCCGTGTCGTTACGGGTTCAGTATGTAATGAATTTGATGACAATTTTAATTTTTCGGTGCATAGAAATCCATCTAATAAAGATCTTCTGCATATTTATAGTTGGGCTGACATTATTTTACAGAACAACTTGGAGGTTAGGCGACTTTGGCCTCTTTTGCTAGTTAAGAAACCAGTTGTTATTGGCTTACAAACGTGGATTCGTTCTATTGATTCAAAAAGATCATTTATTCACTTATTAAAATTACTGTCCCTTCGTCTCGCTACACGGACTATTGCCTGTAGTGATGCTGTAAAACAGGATTCCCATCCAAGATCCCTTGTTATTGGTAATCCCTATGATGATAAACTCTTTCGTGTAACCTCGGATGCTGTTAGGAAAAAATCTATTGTATTTTTAGGTCGACTAGTTTCTGATAAGGGAGCAGACATGCTTCTGAATGCTTTTTCAACTTTGAAAAATAGAGACTGGTCTTTAACGATTATTGGAGATGGCCCCCAAAGAACCTTTCTTGAAAATCTTTCTTTAAGCTACGATCTAGAACCTTATGTCAATTTTAAGGGCTTTTTAAAAGGAGACATTCTGGTTGAAGAATTAAATCAACATGAGATAATGGTTATTCCTTCTCGATGGAATGAACCTTTCGGTGTTGTAGCTCTTGAGGGAATGGCTTGTGGCTGTGCGATGTTAGTTTCTGATGGTGGTGGGTTGCCTGATGCTATCGGATCAGCTGGCTTTCAGTTTATAAAGGGTAATCAAAATGATTTGAATCAAAAGCTTCAGTTGCTTGTTGATGATGAAAGTCTTAGACAACAATTACGTTCTAATGTACAACATCATTTATTACATCATACCTCGAACTTTATTGGTGGGCAATATTTATCTGTTTTGATCGATGCTTGTAAATCGTTCTATGGCTTTTCCTCTATTTAGTACTTGCAAAATCTGCCTTTAGTTCTGCTTGAGAATCAATTCCCTCTCCTAGGTTTTCCGTCAATCTATCGGATGTTACCGTTTCTTGCCACCTTATAATCCGATTAATGCCCTGCTCTTGCATTGCCAGCTGTTGATATATTATTGCTTTTACATCAATCATTTTACAGATAAATAGCCCTTAATTCTTTGTCAATTATTTCTATTCAGCCCTTAAATCTTAGATTATTTGATTCGTTATAGTGCTTATTTCTATGTTTCTCATTTCTTTATTCTCTTTATTGAGGGTGCCCCTTCATTTGTGATCGGTTGATATTTACAGAGATTCTTCTTTTTCTGCTTTCTTTCTTCTTTGATATGCTTAAACCAGCACCCTTCATGTCAATATTTTTTTAACAGTTGCATCGTAAATATGGCCTATCTTGATATATAAAGTTATGCTCCTTTGAAGCTTCTCCGCATAATTCGCTCGCTAGATCCGATTGGTGGTGGGCCAGCTGAGGGAATTCGTCAAATCACATCTCACCTTACGGCACTTGGCATTGATACCACTGTTGCAAGTCTTGATTCGCCTGATTCTCCTTGGTTGCAAGGCCAGACTTTCCATTCAAAGGGTCTAGGCCCTGTTTTGGGTAGCTATGGGTATCGTAGAAATCTTCCAGACTGCATTCGCGCAATAGCGCAACAACACGATTGCGTCATCATTGAGGGGCTTTGGCAATATCACGCGTTTGCCACGTGGAGGGCGCTGAGATCTACTGGTATTCCTTATTTTGTTTATCCGCACGGTATGCTTGATCCTTGGTTTAAGCATGCTTATCCGCTTAAACACCTGAAGAAATGGTGTTACTGGCCTTGGGCCGACTATCGAGTTTTACGGGATGCCTCAGCGGTACTTTTTACTACTGAACAAGAGCGGCTTCTTGCAAAACAGTCTTTCTCCCTGTATCGAGCTAATGAAGAGGTTGTGGGATTTGGTACGTCAATACCCCCTTCTGAAGCAGCTTTACAACGAGAAGTGTTTCTTAATCATTTTCCTCATCTATCAGACAAGCGTCTTTTGCTATTTCTAAGCCGTATCCACCCCAAAAAAGGTATTGATCTCTTGTTGGATGCCTTTTCCTCCGTTGCTTCTAGCAATTCGGCATTGCATCTGGTTATTGCTGGACCCGATCAGGTTGGTTTGCAGGGAGACTTAACTCTCAGAGCAAATGCATTAGGTATTGCTGATCGTATTACTTGGACTGGGATGTTATCTGGTGATCTTAAGTGGGGTGCCTTTCGCAGTGCTGAGCTGTTTTGTTTGCCGTCATATCAGGAAAACTTTGGCATTGTGGTTGCTGAATCATTGGCCTGTGGCTTACCTGTTTCTATTTCTGATTCTGTGAATATTGCACCTGATGTTGCCTCTGCATGTGCAGGAATCGTTCACTCTCCGACTGTTGAAGGGACAAAAGCTGCTCTCCACCATTGGCTTCAGATGTCATACAGTTCTCGTGTGCAGATGAGTCGCAATTCTATCGATTTATTTGACTCTATGTTTAACTTTGCCTCTGTTGCAGGCAATCTTGTTTCTATCCTTAAAGCAGAACTTAACTAATTATGCGAATTACAATACTGCAAGGTGCTTTTCTCCCTGTACCTCCATTACGTGGTGGTGCAGTTGAAAAACTATGGTTTCAACTCGGTAAAGAGTTCAGTAAACTTGGTCACCATGTTTTTCATATATCTCGTTCCTTTCCAGGTCTCCCAGATGATGAATACATTGATGGTGTGCATCATATTCGAATTAAGGGTTACGATATTCCGTCTGGTAGATTGCGATTAAAGGCTCTTGATTTTCTTTATTCGCGAAGAGCTTTATGTAAACTTCCAGATGCTGATATTCTTATTACCAATACATTCTGGATGCCACTATTAGCTTCTTCCAATCAATCCCGTTTTGGCCGAATAATGGTGAGTGTGGAACGAATGCCCAAGGGGCAAATGCGTTTGTACAGGAATTCTTGTTGCCTTCGTGCATGTAGTACATCAGTGTTTCGCGCCATTAATAATGAAGTGCCTGATAGGCTAAATATGGTCGAAAAAATACTTAATCCACTTCCATTTTCTCCTTCTGAATTTCCTGTTCCTCCAAAGGAAAATGTTATTCTATATTGTGGACGAATGCACCCTGAAAAAGGTATCTCGCTTTTGATTGACTCTTTTATTCATGCTTCTAAATTAGGGCTCACCGATTGGTCTCTTCGCTTAGTAGGTCCAGCTGAAATTAGTTCGGGTGGAGGAGGCGAACACTGGCTTGAATCTCTAATCAATCCCTATTTCTCCTCAAAGTTTTCTATTGAGTGGCTCGGCCCTATTTATGATCAAGATGAATTGATAGCTCACTATCAACGGTCGGCAATATTTGTATATCCTTCCCTCGCGGAGTATGGTGAAGCTTTACCTGTTGCACCATTGGAGGCAATGGCTAACGGTGCCGTTCCTATTGTTAGCAATTTAGAATGTTTTCGGGACTATATTGAGCCGTTTAAAAATGGGATTATCTTTAATCATAAAGTATCAGATCCAGTGCTTGAATTAGCCCAAGCAATCATTTCTCTTACTAATCGTCCCGAGTATTTATCTACTTTGGCTACATCTGCACGTTTATCCACGATTAGACATCACCCTCAAAATGTTGCTCACGAATTCTTGCAATGTTTTGATCAAATGCTTAATCAACCACTTATTTGATTTCTTTGATGACTAAAAAATACTTTCAGGTTTCGAGACTTTCCAGCCCTTGGACTTTTCAGTATCGTTTGAGAATGCTCTTGTGGGAGTATTGTTGGCCTCTATTGTGCAGTTGGACTCCAAAACATTTCTACCTCTGGCGTCTATTCGTTTTGCGCTGTTTTGGAGCGGTCATTTTTGGCAGACCGTTTGTCCATCAACGTGCTCGAATTGAGCATCCCTGGAATTTAATCTTGCATTCCAATTCCAGCATTGGCGACCGTTCTCATTTGTACTGTTTAGGTCATATTGAGGTTCATTCCGATGCTTGTGTTGCACAGGAGGTATATGTTTGTACTGCTACTCACGATTTCAATGATCCCTCTATGTCTCTTCTCACTAGGCCCATTACTATTTGCTCTGGTGCATTTATAGGTGCTAGAGCATTTATTCTTCCTGGTATCATTATTGGTGAAGGAGCTGTTGTAGGTGCATGCTCTGTTGTAAGCAAAAATGTTCCACCAAGATCAACTGTTGTTGGTAACCCTGCTCGTATCTTAAATTCCTAATTTCCACCATGAACAATTCTTTTCTTTACGATGAATTTTTCTATGATGATCAAGTTGCTCGATCTTATGAGTCTGCAAATATTTATATTTTCCATTTATTAAAATACTTTAGGCCTTCCTCAATCATTGATGTTGGCTGTGGTCGTGGTACTTGGCTTAAAGCTTTTGAAGAGCATGGTGCAACTAGATGTGTCGGATTAGACGGAGTTTGGAATTCACAGAAAAAAATGCTTTCTAATACGATTAAGTTCTATCCAACTGACTTATCCCAACCTTCCTTTCCTGTTGATTCTGATTGGGACCTTGCGATGTCCCTCGAGGTTGCTGAGCATTTACCAGAATCATCCTCTGACAATTTTGTCGAGTTTTTAACCAGTCTTTCAGATGTTGTACTCTTCAGTGCAGCTTTTTCTAATCAAGGTGGGGACAATCATATAAATGAGCAACTCCACAGCTATTGGGCCCTCAAATTTCTTCATTTTGGTTTTGTTCCTTTTGATTTATTCCGCCCTTTCTTCTGGGGCAATTCATCAGTTGACTTTTGCTACCGTCAAAATACATTTCTTTATGTAAGTACTTCTAGTTCTCTTCATAATGTACTCGTTCAAGCAGGTATCAATCCTATTGATCATATCGAATTTATGAATTGTGTCCATCCTTATTTATATTTACAACGTTCCTCAATTTCTTCAATTGTCACTCGTTCCATTGCTTCACTTATACCTTTGTCCATGATGCCTTTTGTGAGAAGCCTTATGCGAAGGCTTCGTCGTTAGGAATTTCATATCATCTACTTTCTTTCTTTCCACTTCGCTTGTTTTCTATGTGAGCTTATCTATCTTTTATATTTCTCTGTCTCTTTTGTTTATCGTTGTTTTTTTCCTTTAATCTTCCAATTATACTGATTTTTGATGGCCTTCACTTCTGCACCTTTGATTATACCAATCACTATTCATAATTGCTGTCAATTTATTCGTTGAGTTGTGAACATTCCGCTATACTAAATTTTTCTTCAGCGGCCTTATTTCCTGCATGTAGACGTATTGTTATATTTGCATATCCATCGTTTTGTAAAATATGGTGTGTTAATTGGCCTGGTTGTATGAAATTAATTTTGTTAGTTCTTGCTCAAGGTGCCCAAGAATTATATCTTTCTCAAAATGTTGTTCAGCGATATTCCTGGCACATTTGCCCAGATGTAGCCTTAATTTACTATCAGTAACTAATTTTCGAATACATGCGGAAAATGCTGTTACATCGTCAGGTTCGACACAAAACCCAGTTTTGCCAGCGATACAGGCAAGTTCGCTACCCGGTGTGGATGTAGCGACAACAGGCCGCCCACTGGCGATAATCCCTAACAGTTTAGACGGTAAAACTAAATCAGCTGCTTCAGACTTCTGGGGCAGCAAATGAATATCTGCGGCATTTAGCCATTCGTCTAGGCTTTCCTTTGGTTGCAAGGGCAAATGGTGAACCTGAGGCAGCCCAATTGTGGCAGTAACCAATTCTTCTTTTGTCGGACCTTCTCCAGCAAGTAGCCAGACAAGATTTGGGAGATCGGAAAGTTGATGAATTGCCTTTACCAGCAAATCAAGACCCTGCTTTTTGTTCATTGAACCCGAATACATCAGCACTATCTGGTCTTTATTAATTAGCAAATTACGTCGATAAGTGTTCTTTTCCCTGTCTGTCTCTGATTGTGGTTTTATAAAATCTAGATCTACCCAATTAGGCAATAAATAACTGTTAGGTCGTTTTACACCTTTATCTCTAAGCCTAGCCACCATAGCAGTACTAATGCTACTGACATGGCCAAAACTTCGAAGGATTTGACGTTCCCATACTTCTGCCATGTATCGCAAGAGCCGCCCCTTTAGCAATCCAAGTTCGAAGGCAGCATCCAGTTCAAAATCTTGGATATGCAGCCATGTGATAGTACGTTTGCCACAGAGATTACCTAGTAAAAGAGCACCTGGTGTGCAGAAAAAGGCAGGGGCAATGGTAAGAACTACGTCTGGGCACCATGCCAGTTGTGATGCAAGTGGACCTAGGCTTGATAGTGCGAAGCTACATAAATGCAAAAGTCTCTTCACTCCATTTGGGTGACGCGGCACCCATAGCGGGCAGCGTTGTACTTTCACGTCATTATGCAATTCACGTTTGTATCGATTCCGATAACCAACTGCTAATTTCCACGCAGGGAAATAAGGCTGAGCTGTAATTACACGAACTTCATGGCCTTTAGCTGATAACCATTGTGTTAATTCATCGTTGTATTTACCGATGCCAACACATTCTGGTGAGTAGTTTATGCCGTATAGAAGAATTTTCACTACGCAATCTCCTTTCCTTTTAACTCTAGCTCGCGTAATTTACAGGCGATTTGAGTGAAGTAGGAGGCTTTCAAAAGGCAAAAGGCAAAACCTATTGACCCATCACGCCACCCTCCCATTCCAAAGAAGCTCCCAAAAAAAAATGCAAGTCCGCCCCATGGTGAAGTGAGGAGACTGTATTTAAGGCGCTGGTGGGGCTTCCACGTTGAATTCGTGTGTTGCGTTCTTCGATAATGAAAAAGACGTTTTGCCTCCCATGTAGCGTACTCATTATGTTTATTTATGTATGAATCTATTCCTCGATAATCCCGGTGGTCAATACGGCTTTGGATTACACCCATAGTTCCAGTCAGCAACGGATGCTCATGTACTTCCATATCGCATTGAGACCAGCGATTTTCCTCGATACGTTCATATTCAACTTCTCCCACACGAAAAAGTGCGATTTTCCGTAATGGATAACCACCTTTGAGTCTTTTTCCTAGAAAATAATTCGTGTAGCTGAGTAGATATCCTTGGTGTGTTGATCTTGGTAAGGCCACTGCTATTTCACGCTTCACTTTTTGCGTCAGGATTTCATCCGCATCAAGAAACAATACCCAGTCAGTGCTCGGCCTGTGTTCTCTAAGGAACCAGTTCCGCTTCTTTGGGAATTGGCCATTCCACTTAAAATCAATTATCTTCACGTTATGCTGATTAGCAATATCTGCTGTTTTGTCATCACTTGTCGAATCAATTACAACGACGGAGTCTGCAAACCCATTACCAATTGCTTGCAAACAAAGTCCAAGATTTTTCTCTTCATTACGAACAGGTATTGCAATTGTAAGACTTAGCACAGCAATGAAGAACCCTCGAATATTATTGAATTTGGTGCCATTATCTTATATTTTCTTATCCAATACAGATAGTTTTTTTGCTGACATGGTTTTCTCTTGTTTATTTTACTTTAGCGACCGACTTGGCGTGATCAACCAAAGTGTTAGCAAAGCAAAGCAAAGCAGTAGAATCCAACGATAAACCTACAAGCCGGTTTTGGATTTAGATTTGTTTTTGTTTATTAGCTTTAATGAAGGAATACTCGCGTTATAAGCATTAGTATTTGTCCTATAGGAAAAATTGCTTTTCAAAAAGAATATGACCCATTCAATCTATAAATTAGTATATCTTTGCTTCTTATTTGCCCTTTTTTTGCTATCCTCTGTTGAGATTATCAACAGTGATTTTTCCAGAAAGATCTCCTAGCGAATGAACTATAACAAGTTTTTGTAGGCAATATGTTCAAATGTCTCTTCAAATACTTATCTCAAATGATTAATTAATTTTTTAGCCACAATATCAATTTACTGAATCGTCTAAAACTCATATTCTCATGATAAGATGTCTTAGGAGTTGTCTGGATCAAATGCTTAGTTCAAATCATTCACCACTCCAGATATTTGTACATATACCCAAAACCGGAGGTACATCGTTTAAGCGATCTTGTATTTATAAGAATTTTAGGCCTGAATCTATTTTTAATTATCGTGGATTAAAACACTTTTGTCTCACATCACTTAATAACTACGAGTTTGTAGATGGTCATCTCAATTATGGCATACATAATTTAACAAGAAGACGATGTGAGTATTTTACACTTTTAAGAAATCCAATTGATCAAGCAATATCATATTACTTCTTCATTAGGCAATGTAATAGTCCAACATATAAACATCCTAAATTAAAGGAAGCTTTAAATTATTCGCTTGTTGATTTTACTAAGATGAACTCCAACATGCAAGTCAGAGCTGTTGCAGGATATTCAAATTTTTATTTTCCTGGCAGACATGGACAAAATCTTCTTCGTTTGGCTGAGCGCCGTTTAACTGAGCAGTATAAGTTTTTCGGTATATTGGATAACTACAATAGTTTTTGCAAACAGTGGTCTCTAACCTATAATAAACCGTATGATCTTATTAGAGACACATCAAAGAAAACAATGAATAGACCCAGAATAAATGATCTCAGTTCCCTTGAATTAGAACAGCTTACTGAGATACAACAATTAGACATTAGTCTCTATCGAACAGCTTCGAATACGTTGTCCAACTCATTTTAATTACTCAGAATGAAGCCAATACTTTTTTTGCCCCTTAATATAAATCTGTTCCCATATATTAAAAATATTTTAAGCATGATATGTCAATTATTTCTTTAGTACTCCTCTTTCAAATGAAATCATTTTCGATATATTCTATACCAACTAACTCCATTCAATAAACACTCTATCATTCTACTGCACTATGACACAAGCATTTGATCTTAGCTTTAAGTTATGCAATAAGGATATTATTTCCATTGGTATATTAGTCGGTTATACATTTGAAAATGTTACCAAAGCAATTACTATTATCGAAGAAATAGGCACAACCACAAATATATTGGTAGTTAATAATTCAGCTATAATCAACAACTTAAGATTCGATGATAGACTCAAAAATTGGATAATTCTATTAGGTTCTAATAGTAATAGTGAATTCTCTGCTTGGCAAGAAGGTCTGGCATATATTCTTGAACAATCCTTGGATCACGATTGTATAATTTTTGCCAATGATACTGTCAATATACATAGATGTTTTACTAAGTTTCGCTTACTCATGTTCTGTTATCAGATTGCGAGAAATAAAAACGCATATATAGGTACGCTTTTAAACACCAAGAACAAAAACTTCTTTTTCCTTGGAAATAAGCAGAATAACAAAATACTTCGCATAACTAATTATATCAGTACCTATTTGTTCTCTATGGACAAATCAGCTTTGAAAAAATTAAATTATCAACTAGATTATTACAATGAATTGAAATCACATATCAATGAGCACAGTACAACTGCCGAAGACTTCTTTGCAGATACATTAAGCTTATCTCTTAGACTAAGATTAGTCGAATGGTTATTTTCCGGTAGGGGATGGTACAAGGGAGGTAAATTTACCGAGCAAAAGCGTGAAATGTTTACACGGAAAGCTCTTTGCATCTTAAATGAGTTTTATTTAGCATCTCTATCTCATCAATTTAATATTAAATTAAAGGATATATTTCTAAGACAAAACTGGTTATATAAGTTTGATCGTCTATTGGTCTGGCTTGGAGAGGTACGATCCAAAGACGTAGATAACAAGTTTACTTCAATTTAGAAAATAGTAATATACTATCTTTTTGTGGTAAACTCAATCGCTAGTTAACCCTTCATGTGTCAATAAATTTAATTATTTTCTATTCAAAAGTCTCTTCATTCTCTGCCCTATCTTGAGGTTAATTCTAAGTTGATATATACAATTTCTAATTATCAAAACAATTGACAGGTACAAATCGCAAAGTGTTTGTATTATGTTGGCACTAGATGAAAATTTGTGAATCCTGTCGGCCCTGTACATCTTATCGAATGCTGTGCTGAATTTATGATAATCAATTTTGCTATCCTCAAAAAAATTTTTTAAATTTGAATAAAGATAATCTTTGTCTTTTCCAAATTTGGGGAATTGCAAAAAGATTATCGGGACCGAAGCAGAAGATGCAAAATAGAGAAGCTTATATAGTTTCTTAGAAAGTAAATTTTCTTGAACACCTGGTATTAATGAAAAATTTCCCCACATTCCACCATAAAAATTTCCTAGTCGCGTTACACGGCGCCGGCTTTCAGCTGCTTCGTACAGATCGCGAATAGGGATAATTAAAAGATCAAGTGATACTTCTGAGGAGTTCACCACTGTTTCTATTTGGTCACAAAGTGCGGGTGACTTTACGATATATGGGGCATTTTCATCAAATATATTAAGCTCTAAACCACCATATGATAATTTCGATACATTGCTTGGATTGATGTCTCCAACATCAAGACCTAACTCATGAAAGAGACTTACCAGGAACGTTGTACCAGCTCTTCCAGTGCCACTGATTGCTGTGTGACGTTTCAATTGTACATACCAATATATTTAAAATCATATCAGGTTGCTTCGAAAAAAGACCCATTCAGAAATATGTTTTTTTTTGGGACCAATTTCGCCCTGTCTGTCCATCCCAGTAGTTCCATAGTAGCTTTCAATATTTATAATTCTTTTGTACTTTACCTCTTTCTTGAAGACATCAAGCCTTAAAAACTCTTGTAATACGAACTACTTTAGTATTTCCCAACCTTTTTCCTTAATGAATATTTACTTCCCCATTTCCTACTGATTTTCAAATTTGCTTTAATTATCAGAATAAGGATTTCGTAGTGATCATTGTCCCTGTATTTTGCGAATTTTTTATGAAATCAAATACCAATTCGGTTTTTTGCATTATTATGCTTTTAATTAGATCTTTCTCTAATTGGAATACTTCATTGTTTTTATTGGAAACTATCTTCCGGATAAACAGGAGAGCATGCAGAGAGTGTCCTTGTTGTATAAGGAGATTGCGGAAGGGGCAGGCATTCGCTGTGAATTAATTCGGCCCATTGATCGAGTAGGGAGGCTTCGTATTTTTTTTCCACTAATAAATAAGTGGTTAAGTTATGTTGATAAATACTTTGTATTCACAATCGAATTGATCATTTATTCATTCTGGATGAGCCGAAAATATAACATTATATATCACATAACGGATCATTCTAATGCTATTTATTCCTTATGCCTTCTCGGTAGGGGCAAAGTAGTTACTTGCCACGACGTCTTGGCAATTCAATCTATGCTTGGTGCTGTACCTCAAAATCCTGTTTCGTTCACTGGTAGGCTTCTTCAAAAGATCATCCTTATAGGACTTAATCATTCACCAATAATTGTTTGTGTTTCCCGGAATACAGAAATTCAACTTCGTAGTATTATATCTAACAAAATGGTGAAAATTTTTACGGTCCTTCAGCCTCTAAATTATGATTTTTCTAATATTAATGGAAATCATGCACTTGATATTATCCACGATATACCACTCTTATATCGTGATAACCTTAGTCATGGTTTTATTCTGCATGTTGGTGGTAATCAGTGGTATAAAAACCGCATCGGTGTTTGTCAAATATATGTAGCATTACATAGACTTCGATCACAGTTAGGCCAACTTCCAATACCACTTATTTTAGCTGGTACTCCACCATCAGTCGAACTTTTAGAATACATTAACAAACATATCGATTTGCCGATAATCTTTTTAAGGACACCGACGAACAGGCAAATTAACGCTCTTTATTCATTAGCTAGTTTGCTGTTATTCCCTTCAATAAGCGAAGGTTTCGGATGGCCCATTGTAGAGGCAATGGCATGTGGATGCCCTGTTGTCACAACCGGCAGAGAGCCAATGTCAGAAGCTGGAGGTGAAAGTGCAATTTATATTAATCCTAGCGATATACATGGTTCTGCTCGAATTCTGAATGAAATATTGAACTGGAGTTCTGATAGACGATCAAATCAGATTAAAATGGGATATGAAAATACAAAACGTTTTAGTCGCTCTGATTTCCTGCAATCATACTTATCTATATATGATTATTCTCTAAACCATATTCTGAAAAATTAATCGCTTTGATAAGTTAAGTTTTATAACATCTTTAGTGTAGTCACTTATACTTCTTTGTATGGGCATTGTGTCTTATATGGTATCAATTGTTTTATAGTTATTTGTGCTTTATAAAATACATGATCATTTTAAATCTTCGGGTTGGTTAGATATCAACGGAAATAGTATTGCAAGATTTCAACGGATTTTAGACTTGGTTGTCATTAGTTTTATTTTCTTCTTTCTTCAGCCAACTGTTAATTGGACTCAAGACTTTATTAATATCCCATCATTATATATAGTGTCTATTGTAACTCTTTTTGTATTGCCTTATTCCGGCATCTATAGAAGTTATCGTCATAAATCTCTTAGCCGCTTATTTCAAAAGTTAAATTCAACATGGCTGGCAATCATATGTCTTGTTATTTTGGCCTTCTTCTTAAATAAGAGTAGTGCAACTCATTCTCGTATTGCAATCTCTTTATGGGCAGCTTCCGGCTGGATATGGTTGATATCTTCCCACATTCTCACCCGACTATACTTACGAAGGATTCGAAAGATCGGACGTAATAGTCGAACAATTTTGTATTGGGGTGAATCACAGGCATTTCTTGACTTTTCATACCAACTCTCATCTAATCCTTGGTTGGGTTATCGTATATTATCCTGGTTTTCTCCAGAAAATGTTGATCATATTCACCAAAATCCTAAACTTCCCATATGTGGTGGTGGATTTGATCAACTTAAACTCTGGCTTGATGAAAATGTTGTTGATTGCATCGTATTTAGTCATGTTCCGTCAACTATTCATGGTTCAAATCAACCTAATTTGTTTGATTTGTTAGGTAATACATGTTCTCGCATATTATATGCTCCTCATTGGTGTATTGATTCCATGAGTTTTAAGAGTGAATCTATTGGCTATCAGAATTGTATCGAACTATGGGGCTTAAGACAGACTTATGATGAACGTATCATTAAAAGACTTTTTGACCTTCTTATCTCGGTTGCCGGAGTTATCGTTCTTTTTCCATTACTTCTCTTTATATCAATTTTAGTTAGGTTTTCAAGCCCTGGCCCTGTCATTTTTAAACAGAAACGATGTGGATTGCAAGGGAAAGTTTTCAATTGCTATAAATTTAGATCTATGTATGTGGATCCGTTTGTTGATACTATTCCACTTAAACAGGCTCACAAAGGTGACAATCGTATTACCCCTGTAGGCCGACTATTGCGTCGATGGAGTTTGGATGAATTGCCACAACTCTTCAATGTTGTTATAGGAGATATGAGTCTTGTTGGCCCTCGACCTCATGCCTTAGAGCATGATGAAATTTACCGAAAATTAATTACTGGTTACACTCAACGTTATGTCTGTAAGCCCGGCATGACCGGATTAGCTCAAGTCAGCGGATTTCGAGGTGAAACTAAAGAGCTCTCAGCGATGGAGGCCAGAGTCATGGCTGATCTCGAGTATCAACGAGAATGGAGCTTGCTATTGGATATAGAAATTTTATTTTCTACTTTTTTTACTCTTGTATCGTCAGAAGCGTATTAGATATGTTATTCATTTTATCAATCGATACATTCTGTTCTAGTCAATTTCCATTTTATTATGTCTATATTTTATCTTAAAATGTCTTTTAGCTATTTTAGTTGCTTGAGTCATCTTATTCCTTCTTTTATTTTCCTATGTGCTTGGTTTTTTTATTTTTATCGTTTCAAAGCGATGTGTCTTGCCTTCTAAAGGAGAGATAGCATTTGACTTGTGCTGTGAATCATCAAGTAATTATGGTTTTCGCCCAGTGAATATTTTCTGTAACCAATTTCTTCCAACATTTGAGTATCATTTTCCTGATTGCATTCGATAATAATAATTGGTAGTACTTTTTCGATAAGTAACATGGAACCCGTAAGCACTGTCTTTTCATAGCCTTCTACATCTATTTTTATTATCACATTCTTGCCCTCGCAGTATTCGCTAAAGTGGTTAAGATCTATCGTTGGAACCGATGTGATGTCGTTCATCCCATAGTTGCAGTGAAGAGAAGACTTATTTGAAGCATGATTTACAAGACTGCCCGCTGCACCGCTAGCATTGTCTGGATAATATTCAGTAACTCCAAGTCTATCTGATACTGCAAAAGGTACTAAATAGATATTTTTTGCTCGATTGTTGATTATTGTTTTGAGAAGAAGTCGACAATTTGTTTGATCTGGCTCAAACATAAATGTTTGCTCTACGCAATACTTTCTTGCCATCCATGAATAAATACCAATATTCGCTCCCACGTCCAAAAAAATATCAACTTTTGAGTTTAATAATATTTTCTTAAATATAGCCCTTGTTGCCTTCTCAAGATTCCTTAAATTTGTAATAATACCAAAATCTCTCATCAGTTTAACACTCACATTCGTTTCATATATGTTTGTGCTGAAATCAGGGTCCAATCTCTGCTGAATCCATCGAAAAATTGCCAGTTTGCGGAGTCTCCACAAAGGGTGAAATCTGTTTCTTATTTCATTCAGCATGCGCGTAGAAGGCTTGTTAATGCTTATCTTACTGTCTCTTATGAAGAAAGCAAATTTGTTCCGATCCTATGATTCAGTTCTAAGACATCATTTTTTTTAATTCTGCGATTGCTTTACATGGCTTTGCCGTTTTTTACTTAAAGTGGGCTCATCTTTAGCCAGTAGCAGTTTGTGTTTCTTTTTTTGCATTTTACCTCCCCGTGCTCCATCCTCTTTGGTGCCTCGACTTATGAAATTCTTATACCGTATAGATGTAATTAATTCTTCCCGACGTTCAATTGCTTCTGAACTTCGCCATTGTCCACATATTTTTGTTATTTCTGGTGGTGTTTCTCGCTGTTTGCCAGTGATGAGTTTATTTTGTGGATCTACTGTGTAAATCTTCTTGCCTTGTTTGTTTTGATAACGGGTCGCTTGAACTCCCTATCCGTTGTCTTTTCATATGTAATTATTTCGTCCGTTGGAATGTATTTGTTTCCTTGATCACAATATCTTGGTATTTCTTTTCCGTTCGCTTACCCTTTTCAATTGCTATCTTACTGTCTTCTCTCTTTTTCAGTCATTTTTTGTCAATTTCTCTGTGTTTGCTGCCTTTCTATCTTATTAACTATTTTTTGCTTTTTTTATGTGCCCATAGCTCCCCGCTATCTCTAATTAGCACATTCTTTTTGCTGTATTGTTTTGTGCTTTCTGTTTCGACAACCCACTTCGTCGTCAACTAGCTCTTCCGCTCTTTTGAAGCATCTACAGACGCATCATCAATGAGGAGATTTCTGTCCTTTTATTTCAATCCATTTTGGTAGGGCTGTTCACGGCGGGGGCTCCCCGGTTTCAGCATCGTGATGTTGACCCGCTTGCCAGATCGACCAATAAGTCTGCTTCTTCGAATAACTCTTGATTCTGTTCAGATGTTTGGTGTTGCCATTTGTCGTGTAGCAGTTGAAATCGATTGAGCTGCTCCAAAGCGATGACAACTGAACTCACCAACCTCCCCTGCGGAACGGTTCAGCTCAAGGTCTGCGTGAATCACCTCTGTGAATTGGGTTGGGTGACCTCGCACCATCTGGTTCCGACCAAAGAGGCTCAGCTGAAGCAGGCCCTTCGTCACCACAAGACGAATGAACTGTTCCCCACAGGCAGCTGATGAAACAAGTTGCGTCGTGGTGGATATTGATTGGCCCTGACCACAAAATTCCAGTCTCTGACTGGAATCAATGCACTTGACTCAGCTGGCTGGCAGGTTGTCGAGGCTGAAGCGGTAGCCCCGCTGACGCACGGTGGTGATTCCACCGCCCTCCCCAAGACCGGCCTGCTCAAGCTTGCGGCGCAGAGTCAGAACCTGTGTGTCCACGGATCGGGGTCCGCCGCTGAAGGGAGGCCACGCCATCCGCAGCAGTTCCTGCCGACTGCGCACCAGCCCAGGAGGCATCAACAGCGCACAAAGCAGAGCAAATTCGCGGGGGCTGAGCTCCACCGGCTGCTCCCGCAGTGTCACCTGACGCAGCAGCAGGTGTACTTCGAGTGGCCCAACGGTGACCCGCTCCTGCAGGCCGCTGTGCCCCCGCTTGAGCAGGGTGCGGCAGCGGGCGGCCAGTTCCTCGAGGCCAAAGGGTTTGCGCAGCACATCGTCGGCACCGTCATCCAGAAGGCCCACCACCGGTTCAGCACCGGCCCGTGCGGTCAGCACAATCACAGGGCAACGCAGCTGCTCAGCCAGGCGCAGGGCGGAGCTGCGCTCCAGCAATTCTGCACTCACCAGCAGATCAGGCGACTGTTCCTGGCAGACCTCCAAAGCTTCAGCGGCACTGGCCACGGCTGCTGTGAGATGACCGTCCTGACGCAGCCGCTGAACCAGCACCGTGCGCAGGGTGGGGTGCGGCTCGACCACCAACACCCGGGACGGTTCCTGCCCGGTGTTTGAACTTGGCATCACCACGGGATCGGTGCTTGCTGCAGATGCTTCCGCCGTGAGGTCGTGGGGAGTGGAGGTCACTGGATCGGCCCGGGCGCGCCTACGCTAAGCCCAATTTCCTGGCAGGCTGGTAACAGGGGCTGCTGTTGTATCTCATGACATCACTCGACGACCCTGAAGCCATCCGTCATTTCCAATCGCTCTGCGATGCCTGCCAGGAGCTGACGACCCGATATCACACGCCTTCGGAACTGCGGTTGTATTCCGATGGCTATCTGCATGCCTTGCGAAAGTCTGGATCCCTTGATCCCCGCTCTCAGCACCGCCTCGAGCAATTGATCGATCGCTGGATCCTGGATCCCTCCAGTTTTATAGGCCCTGACGGGGATGTGAGCACGTTGTACATGCGCCATCCCCAGGGTTATTGAGTTAACTGGCGAGAGCGATTTCCAGCTTTTCGCGAAGTTCTCCGGAGTTGTACATCTCGATCAGGATGTCTGAACCGCCGATGAATTCCCCTTTCACATACACCTGGGGGATGGTGGGCCAGCTGGAAAATTCTTTGATTCCCTGACGAATCTCTGGATCAGAGAGAACGTCAAATGTTTCGAATGCCACACCAAGGGAGTGCAGGATTTGCACCACATTGTTTGAGAATCCGCATTGGGGCATCAGCTTGGAGCCCTTCATGAACACGAAGATCGGGCTGGAAGCGACCAGAGTTTCGATTCGAGCTTTGGTGGAAGGGTCCATTGTTAAGCGTGGATTGAGCGTTAGGCGGACGTAGCGTCCGCAGGGGTTGAGGTGTTGAGGGCGAGGGCGTGAATCGCTTCGCTGGCCAACTCTTGTTGCAGCGCGCCGTACACCATCTGATGCTGACGGATGCGTGAAAGGCCGGCAAACGCCGAAGACACCACCGTCACCTGGAGGTGATCACCACCACCGGTGAGGTCTTCAACGGTGACATTGGCGTCAGGAATGACCTGTTGGATCGCGGCTTCAACAGCATCCGGCTGCACCATGGCGGTGGTTGCGCAAGGGGAAAGTTGCTCAGATGCTGACAGACCGGCTCATCGGCCGGCAGGCGATGCACCGCGGAATTCCGTTTCGACGAAGCCCAGTTCCAGCAGGCTCTGATAGGCCTTCTGTCCTTGCGGTTTCGCCGGTGTCATCAGCTTGACCACCTCCACCAGCACCGGAACAGCCACTTCAGGCTGGTTCTGACGGCGGAAGAGTGCAGCCAGGCGGAGGTTGGTTTCCGCCAGCAGTTCCAGGGCTTCACGGCCTTTGGTGTCCATCTCGCGGGGGATTCGAGCATCGAGTCCGCGGAAGGCACCGCTCAGGTCTCGGTAGAAGGCCAGCAGTTGCTTGGAGGCTTTGCGGGCTTTGTCGTAATCGGCCCGCGCTTCGGCCAAGTCTCCACGGCTGGCGGCTGCGTCGCCCTCAGCCAGCATGGAACGAACGGCCGTTGGGTTGAAACCACCCTGGCTCTGGGCCAGAACACGATTGTCGGATGAGGTTTGGGCGATGCCGGGAGCGGCGGTCACGCCCAGGGTTGCCACCAATGCAGCCGTCGTCAGCAATGCGCGACAACCCATGAGACCAGACAGAAAACGTGGACGGACTTTAGAAGCTCTCCAGCGGTCGGCCAACGGCTGCACGGGCCGCTTGTTCAGCCGTATGCATCGCATCAGCGAGTTGGATATTGAACTGCCGCGTCGCCTCGCGTTCGCCTTTGGCAGGCACGGTAAGCGGTGCCCCGAAACAGAGCGCTGCCCGGCTGAAGGGCCGTGGTGGGGCCTGGCTGTAACCCAAACCGACTGGAACCACTGGAACGGAGACGCCGCGGCTCTGGGCCAGTTGGGCCAGACGCACGAGGCCGGGACGCAGCTCAATCGCTTCGTCCTGCCGGTGAATCCTGCCCTCCGGGAACATCACCACTTGCTGTCCGTCGGCCAACAGGTCGATCGCAAGACGCAGAGTGGTCATCGAGGGGCGTCCCTGGTCGACTGGAAAGCAGCCCAGCCGTTGCAGAAACCAGCCCTGCAGCCCCCGCATCTCCGTGGTGGTCACCATGAAGCGGCAATCGCGTCCACTGACCCGACGGCCGGCTGCCATCGGCAGCATCAGGGCATCCCAGCGGGCGCGATGGGTCGGCGCCAACAGCACGGGACCCTGATGGGGCAGATGTTCCGGATGCAGCACCAGGCGTTCACGGAATTGAAAGCGCAGCGCCAGATCCTGGGTGGTGAACATCGCCAGGGGAGCCCAGTAGCGGTCAATCCCGACACTCAGAGCGCTTTCTCGGGTTGCCAGGGCCGCTTGCAACGGGCTGATCAAATTCGACGCCTGCGAACTTAAAGCCCCCAAGCAAAGCTGCATAGGATCCGGCCAACGACTGCCCCGTCATGGCCAGCCTCGGCGTCAATATCGACCACATCGCCAACATCCGTGAAGCGCGGCGAACCGTTGAGCCGGATCCTGTCTCGATGGCACTGCTGGCCGAACTTGGTGGGGCCGATGGGATCACCGTGCACCTCAGGGAAGACCGGCGTCACATCCAGGATCGGGATGTGGAGTTGCTGCGCCAAACCGTTCGCTCCCGCCTCAACCTGGAAATGGCCGCCACCGAGGAGATGGTGGCGATTGCGCTGCGGATCAAGCCCGACATGGTCACCCTGGTGCCAGAACGGCGGGAGGAGGTCACCACGGAGGGGGGCCTGGACGTGGCCGGACAGGAAGCCTCTCTGAGCGCCATGGTGCAGACCCTTCAGGCCGCGGGGATTCCTGTGAGCCTGTTTGTGGATCCGGAGGCCACCCAGCTCCAGGCCTGTAAGAACACTGGGGCCTGCTGGGTGGAGTTGCACACGGGGCGCTATGCCGATGCCGACTGGAGCACCCAGCCCAAGGAGCTGGCTCGCTTGCAGGAAGGCACCGCCATCGCCCGGCAGCTCGGTCTGCGGGTCAATGCCGGCCATGGCCTTACCTATCAGAACGTTGAGCCCATAGCGGCCATTGCTGGGATGGAGGAACTCAACATCGGCCACACGATCGTGGCCCGCTCTGTGGCCATCGGACTGCAACAGGCTGTGCGGGATATGAAGGTCTTGGTTCAGAATCCCCGCCTTGATCCCCTTTTCGGACAGGCGCCTGGATGACCACCTATCACTTCGTTGCAGCCAGCGAGCGCTTCCTCACCGTGGAGGAGCCGCTGGAGGAAGTGCTGCGGGAGCGCCAACGCAACTACGCCGAAACCGGTAAGACCATCGATTTCTGGTTGGTGAAGCAACCGGCTTTCCTCTCTTCTCCTGAGCTGGCTGAGCTCAAGGCAACCATTCCCCAGCCCGCTGCTGCTGTGGTGTCCACCGATCCCACCTTCATCACCTTCCTCAAACTGCGATTGGAGTACGTGGCTGTCGGGGCCTTTGAAGCACCGTCCGCGGGGATTCCCGATGCCCTTGCCGGTGCCGTCTGATGAATCCCAGTTCCCTTCCCGTTCAGCAGCGCATCGCACTCCTGGTGCAGGCCCTCGATGGTGCGGAGAAAACCAACAAGGCCTTGGCCACCTGTGCCGACGGGGACGCGATGGTGGACATCCTGCTGGGGGCTTCGGCCAAGCTGGGGTTGGGGCTGACCCGTCGGGACCTCACGGAGACACCGCCGATTCGCGACTGGATCTGGTTCAAGAACAACGACCCCCTGGTCACGGTGGGTGATGCCAAGCCCCGCTACCGCCGGGAAACCCCGGAGAAGCCCAAGCCAGATGCGAGCCAACCCAAGGAACGCAAGCGCTTTCTCGGTTTGTTCTGATCTGAATTCCGAAGCTTTGGCGGTGCCTGGCTGAGCATCAGAATTGACTCATCTCCAGGTTGTTGCTTTGAACCTGCGCAGCCGCCGGCATTGGGTGATTGGAGATGTGCATGGCTGCCATCAGTCCCTGTGCCATCTGCTTGCCACCCTGCCGCCGAACGACCATCTGGTCTTCTGCGGGGATGTGATCAACCGTGGGGAAGCCATTCCCGCAACGATGGATCTGGTCTGGGATCTGGATCAGTCAGGCCGTGCCACGTGGCTGCGCGGGAACCATGAGCAAGACCTCATCGATGCCCTGGAATCCCGGGATGGCTTGAGTCAACACGCCACCTATGCCCAGTTGGGCGACAGCAGCGCTAGCCAATGGTTGCCGCGCCTGCAACAGCTTCCGCTCGTCTACCGCGGTGACGGTTGGTGCGCCACCCATGCCGGGTTCGACGCAGCAGGTCATCCGGATCTCTCCATTCGTGATCCCTTCTGGGAGGCCTATGACGGTCGTTTTGGACAGGTTGTTGTGGGCCACACCCCCCGTCCCCAGGTGGAGCGCCTCGGCGCGATCGTTCTGATTGACACCGGAGCGGTCTATGGCGGTTGTCTGTCGGCCTACTGCCCGGAAACGGATGCGGTCGTTCAGGTGGAAGGAGCTGCAACCGATGCCGTGCTGGCTGGAGTTGGCCCTTGCTGACGGTTTACCGAAGCAACAGGGCTGAATTTCTGGCTCGCTTGCTCTCCCGTCAGTTGATCGAGCAGAAGCCGGGCCCCCTTGAGACAGTGGAGGTGATGGTCAACACCTGGCCCACCAGCCGATGGTTGGGGGAACAGCTGGCCACGGCCAATGGCATCAGTTCCCTGGTGCGGTTCCCTTTCCCGGGCAGTCGCCTGCGGCAGTTGGTGCGCCAGGTGTTGCATCTTCCTGCTCAGGAGGACGATCCCTGGCGGGCGGGCCAGCTGGTGTGGGCGGTGCTCGAGTTGCTGCCGGAGCTGTTGGAGCAGCCCGTCGCCCAGCCGTTGCGGGTCTGGCTCACCCAGCGTGAAGGAACCGCCTCGGGGTTGACGCGGGACCGCTGGCAGTTGGCCCGTTCCATCGCCGATGCCATGGACGATTACGCCCTCTACCGCCCCGATCAACTGGAGCAGTGGAAACAGCCGCGGCCTGATGACGATTGGCAGCCTGTGCTCTGGCGACTGCTGGCCCAACGGCTGCCCCGGGCTCCCTTTGGATTGCAGGTGCGTGAGGCCGTCGAGTGTCTCCGGCGGGGAGATGTTGATCCGGCCCTGCTGCCGGAGCGACTGCGGCTGTTCGGCATCAGTGCTCTGGCACCGGTGCAGGTGGATCTGATTCAGGCCTTGTCCGGTCTGCTGGAGGTGGAGATCTACCTGCTCACCCCGTGTCCGGATCTATGGCAGCGCTGCGGCAGTCGGCGTGCCTCGCTCGGGGATGACTGGCTGATCCCGCCGGATGGGGGATGGTTGGCGGAGGCGCCGCGTTTGGAGGCCGTTCTCGGGCGGATGGGCGCCGAATTTCAGCAGTTGCTGGAGGGCTCCGGTGAAGCGCAGCTGGGGGAGCGCCGCGAGGGAGATCTGTTTGCAGGTTCCCTGCAGATCGCTGCGGCGGAAGAGCGTCAGCCCACCTTGCTCGATCAGCTTCAGCAGCAGCTGGTGAATGCCGAGAGCATCGCTGAGCTGACTCGTTCCTCAAACGATCAATCGCTGTTGTTTCAGGCGGCACCGGGGCCTTGGCGGGAGGTGCAACTGGTGCGGGATCGCATCCTGCAGTGGCTGGCGGCCGATCCCGAGCTCGAGCCCCGCGACGTGCTGGTGATGACGCCGCAGATCGAGCGCTATGCGCCGCTGCTCAGCTCCGTGTTCAACGACACGGCGGCCATCGGTGTTGATTTGCCCTGGCGCCTCACCGATCGCAGTCAGCAGAGCAGTCCGGGGCTGTCGATGGCGATGTTCACGCTGCTGGAGCTGGCTGCGACACGCCTCACCGCCACGGGGCTGGAACGTCTGCTGGCCAACCCGGCCTTGCAGGGCCAGCAGGGACTCACGCCGGAGGAGGCGGTGTTGATCACGCAAACGCTGCAACGCAGCGGTTTTCGCTGGGGATTGGACGCCCGTGAGCGGGGCGGTGACGAGGTGCACAGCCTGCGTTGGTGTCTCGACCGTTGGCTGCTGGGTCTGGTGCTGCCGGTGGAGCCGGGTCTGGCTCCGGCAGGGGCGGCACCCTTCCAGCAGGAGCTGGACCCCGATCGCCTGGTGCGTTGGTGGACGCTGCTGGACCGTTTGGCGCGGATGCTTGATCGCCTTAGGCAGCCCCGGCCGTGCCATGGCTGGGTGGAGCTGCTCCAATCCCTGTTGCAGGAGCTGTTCGCTGAGGGCGGGGCCTGGACTGATGAGGCGCAGAGCTGGGCGGCGGCGCTTGAGGAGTGGCGGCTGCGGGCCCATGACTGCCCCCTGGACCTCGACGCTGCCGTGGCCTTGGAGGTGCTGCAGGAGGCCTTGTCGGTGGACAGCGGCCGCTTCGGTCACCGCAGTGGTGCCCTCACCATCAGTGCCCTGGAGCCGATGCGGGCGATTCCGCACAAGGTGGTGATCTTGATGGGCCTCGACAGCGCCGACTTTCCGCGCCCGAGTCGCCGTCCTGGCTTTCATCTGCTGGAGCAGCAACGGCGCCTGGGGGATCCCCGCAGCAGCGACCAGGACCGCTACGTGCTGCTGGAGGCTTTGATGTCGGCACGCCGTCATCTGCTGATCAGCTGGTGCGGGCGGCTGGAGCGCACCGGTGAGCCTCAGCCGCCTGCTGCGCCAGTGGAACAGTGGCTTTCAGTGCTGCAGGAGCAGTTGCAACGGGCCGGTGCCTCCACGGAGGGGTTGTTGGTCATGCCGGCGGCCAACCCCCTCTCCCGTGAGAACTTCCGGCCTAAGGCGCCGCTCAGTTGTGATCGCCGTCAGCTGGAGGCCCGGCGCTGCCTGGATGCTGCTCCTGCTTCAGTCCCGAATCCCCAGGGGCTGGCCTGGGCATCGCTCTGGCAGCCGGAGATCAACGATGACGAGGCCGAGGGACGGGACGGAGACGATCTGGCCCTGGACCCTGAAGCGTTGCTGGCCTGGTTGCAGCAGCCCCAGAAGGCCTGGTTGCAGGCGCGGGGGTTGCGGCCTGGGGAAGGCATTGAGGCGGTGGAGGATCTCGAGGCGCTCGAGTTGGAGGGCCTGCAGCGCTATCTGCTGCTCAACCACGAGCTTGAGGAGCAGTTCATTCTTGGATCGGCTCCGGATTGGACGGCGTCGCTGGCGGGCCAGGGTGTGCTGCCGGCGGGGGCTGGGGCGGCCCTTGAGCAGGAGGAATTGCAGAAGCGTTGGCAGGACCTGCAACGGCAGCTTGCATCGCTTGGTCCCTGCCGCCGGGAGGTGCCGGTGCTCGCCGGCCTGCCGATGCCCCTGCTTTACGCCGGCGACACCCAGGTGGTGGTCCAGCCCGGGATGCTCACGGCCGCGGCGGTGATGCGCGGCTGGTTGCAGCACCTGTTGCTGTGCGCTGAGGGATCGGCTCCTGCAGCCGGTTCAGCGGTGGTGGCGCGCAGCACCCGGGTTGCCGGCGCCGAGGTGCACTTGCGCTGGACGGCGTTGCCGACGGCTGAAGCCGAGGACCAGCTGCAGCAGCTGGTGCGGCTGGCACAACAGGGGTTGGAGCGGTGCTGGCCAGTTCCCCCGAAGAGCGGCTGGCAGATGGTCGCCAAAGACCGGCGCAAACCGGGGGAGGGGCCGCAGGATTTCCGCAAGAGCTGGCAGGACGAAGGGGCCACCCCGGTGATGCAGCTCTGCTTCGGCACGGATATCGCTGCGGAGCAATTGATGGATCAGGCCGGATTCCAGGAGGCATGCCAGCTTCTGTACGGCCCGCTGTTGACTTATCTGAGATTGACAAAATAGCTTTCGCAAAGAACCGATTTTCAGGCCATTTCTTGAGAGATTTATTTGGCTATTCTCTCCGTTATCTGATTGGTAATTTCAGCCTGAATTGAGGTTCTGTTTTTTGTGATTGCTTTGCTCTTATTGACGTCAGTAATAGATAAGGATCAATGGGCGGATTTTTAAGTACTTCCAGTGCATTAATCTGCGCTGAATTTTGTTGATTCATCTAAACAGTTTTTTGAAGGTTGAAAGCTTTTATTGCTCGAAATTCGTGTTCGGCTTTGAGTTGATATGAGCTATGAATTTTCAGTCGGATGCTGCAGCCTCTTTGATGTTTTATCGGGTAGCGATCCTTTGAATTTGGATCATTTTTTCGATGCCTTGGGGGGCAGATTTGCCTTGTCTTGTTTCTACTCGTCGCACAATTATTGTTGTTTTCGTGGTGATCATGCCTCCGTAGTTATGCTATCAAGCGTGTCGAACATTCTTGGAAGCTCGACCATGTCTGCGTGGCCCTAGTCCTTGGTTGGACTGCGCTTGTGTTCCTTAATCCCACAAGTTTCTCTTTGCCTCTTCTGTGCTCATCATTTTTTTTGATTACTCTTTCGTTCCTTAGAGTAAGCGAAGCTGGAAGCGACAATTGAGCTGAATTCAATTCTTGCTCTGACGTATCCTTGTCTGAGATTTGTTGGGGATGGCTTTGGTTATTCAAAGGATTGTTGGCTCGGCTTGTCTTTTCTAGAAGGTGGAGAATGCTTAAGTTCGATGATTCATTTGGGGTCCGATCGCTGATCGAGTTGTTCCCTGTTATCGGTGAATTGTAGATCTCAATTATAACTTCTTCTATAGACGAATCCTTGACCAAGGGTTGCGTCAGCAGCCTATGGATGCTCTGCCTTTTGGCTAGTCGGAATGATGGCTTGTTATATTTCATGCTTCTTGGGGGAGTGAGGTTCCATTAAATCAATCAGCGCCGCCTAGGGGACGATGATTTGATCTGAGCGAGGAATTTTTTGGAAATCGTTTGTTTCTCGGAAGTGTAGAATTCTTGACTTCAGATGCTGTTCTAGCTAGTTTAGCTGAGTCTTGTTTGGATGTTGCTGTTTGCAGCGCCGTGTTGCAAACTTTTCTAGCATCTAAATAACGCTTTTGAAGCGCGCGATTGGCTGTTTTGAGCATCCGCTTTTCGTGAAATCCTGACATTGCTAATCGTTTGTGAAACCTGACATGCCTTCTGGAAGGTCCGTCAAGAACATCCACCTTGTTACCGGCGGTGCCGGCTTTCTCGGCTCGCATTTGGTCGACCGGCTGATGGAAGCCGGTGAAGAAGTGATCTGTCTGGACAACTATTTCACCGGGCGCAAGGTCAACATCGCCCGCTGGATCGGCCATCCCCGCTTCGAACTCATTCGTCACGATGTCACCGAACCGATCAAGCTCGAGGTGGATCGGATCTGGCATCTGGCTTGCCCTGCCTCGCCGATTCACTATCAGTTCAATCCGGTCAAAACCGCCAAAACCAGCTTCCTGGGTACCTACAACATGCTGGGCTTGGCGCGGCGGGTGGGGGCACGGTTGCTGCTCGCCAGCACCAGTGAGGTGTACGGCGATCCTGAGGTGCATCCCCAGCCAGAGAGCTATCGCGGTTGTGTAAACCCGATCGGAGTGCGCAGTTGCTACGACGAGGGTAAGCGCATCGCCGAGACCCTCTGTTTTGACTACCAGCGCATGAATGGGGTGGAGGTGAGGGTAATGCGGATTTTCAACACTTATGGCCCGCGCATGCTCCCCGATGACGGCCGGGTGGTGAGCAACTTCATTGTTCAGGCCCTTCGTGGTGAACCCTTGACGCTGTATGGCGATGGCAGTCAGACCCGTTCGTTTTGTTACGTGAGTGATTTGATCGAGGGCATGATGCGATTGATGAATGGAGCTCATACGGGACCGATGAATATCGGCAATCCGGATGAATTCACGATCCGGCAGCTGGCAGAACTGGTACGCGCTCGGATCAACCCGGCTTTGCCTTTGATTGAGAAACCTTTGCCGCAGGATGATCCGATGCAGCGCAAGCCTGTCATCGACTTGGCTCGAGAGCAGTTGAATTGGCATCCAACTGTGTCACTGGAGCAGGGCTTGGATCCGACGATCGATTCGTTCCGTAAGGTCCTGAATTTTCGAGATCACCCTGAGGCTTGATGACTCAACGGATCTGCTGCATCGGTGCGGGCTATGTGGGTGGTCCGACCATGGCGGTGATCGCTGATCGTTGCCCGCAGGTGCAAGTGCAGGTGGTGGACATCAACCAGGCGCGCATCGATGCTTGGAATGATGCCGATCTGAGCAAGTTGCCGGTGTATGAACCCGGGCTCGACCGCGTGGTGGAGAGGGCTCGAGGGCGCAACTTGTCGTTCTCAACCGATGTGGCGGCCTCGATCGCTGCTGCAGACATGGTGTTCATCTCAGTGAACACGCCCACCAAGACGAAGGGGCTTGGCGCTGGACAGGCCAGTGATTTGCGCTGGGTGGAAGCCTGTGCTCGAGAGGTGGCTCAGGCGGCCACCGGCCACACGATCGTGGTGGAGAAGAGCACCCTGCCGGTGCGCACGGCTGCCGCCATCAAAACCATCCTGGAAGTTGCTGGTGACGGAGAGGATCAGCGCACCTTTTCGGTGCTCTCCAATCCTGAATTTTTGGCGGAAGGAACGGCCATTCGTGATCTGGAGGCTCCGGACCGGGTGTTGATCGGTGGCGATGACCCTGCATCCATTGATGCCCTCGTCGCGATTTACGCCCACTGGGTGCCCCAGCAGCAGATTCTGCGCACCAACCTCTGGAGCAGTGAGCTCTCCAAGCTCACCGCCAATGCCTTCCTGGCCCAGCGGATCAGTTCGATCAATTCGATCGCGGCGTTCTGCGAGGCCAGTGGGGCGGACGTGCGCGAAGTGGCCCGGGCCATTGGCACCGACAGTCGGATCGGTCCAAAATTCCTCAATGCTGGCCCAGGTTTCGGTGGCAGCTGTTTTCAGAAGGACATTCTCAATCTGGTGTATCTATGCCGGCATTTCGGCCTGCCGGAGGTGGCTGATTACTGGGAGAGTGTGGTGGCTCTGAACACCTGGCAACAGCACCGCATTGCCCGGTTGGTGGTGGAAAAACTGTTTGGCACGGTGACCGGAAAGCGGCTGGCGATTCTTGGTTTTGCGTTCAAGGCTGACACCAACGACACCCGAGAGGCTCCGGCGATTCGCATCTGCCGCGACCTTCTTGAGGAAGGCGCTCAGCTAGCCATTCACGATCCCAAAGTGGCTGTTCAACAGATGGCCCGTGACCTTCAACAGAAGGCAGAACCCCAGGAAGACGCACTCAGTGGAACTGGCAGTTGGGCTGAAGCTCGCACTGTTGAAGAGGCTGTAACCAGGGCCGATGCGGTACTTGTGCTCACTGAATGGCAGGAGTACCGCACCCTCAACTGGATGTCTCTGGCCCCTCGGATGCGCAAGCCGGCCTGGGTCTTCGATGCTCGGGCGATCACCGATCACGAGCAGGTGAGAGCGGCAGGCCTCACCCTTTGGTGCGTTGGGGATGGAGATGTTTGACTGTAAGGAATATGACTTATCTAAGGAAATATTGTGGTAATTGTTTTTTCTGTTAATTCGTATGTGTGTTGATTTCTCCTGTTGATTGCAATTCGTTTTCCGTTACACTTGCACATTTTGGTTGGATAAAGATTGTTAGCTTTGTGTTTTCTGGTCAATATTTTGTTAAATCTTTGGCTCCCTAATTGACTGTTTGGCTTCCTTGTGTGTGGTCTTATTCGTGTGTAAATAGGTGTGGTAAGTGTCGAGTGGTCTTTGGTTCAATTTTTAATATCGCGAGCAGATGGGGGTTGGCCTCACTTTCCTTGCTGACCTCCGCGGATTCTCTATTATTGAAATTAATTGGGATGTAGTATAGGTTTTGTAGGGCTCAAATCGGACTTGTTGGAGCTCTATATAGTCAGTGAATTATTTGCACTTATTAGTTTCTCGATGAGAGAATCTTGTGTCAAGAGGTGGAAATGTGTTCTAATTTTAGGATAATCCTAGTGAATTCTAGCCTGAGGTTAGACGCTAGGTGTTTTCGGTTTCTTGTAATCGTGTTGTGTGGGGATTAGTCCTGGATTAAGGTAATGTTTAGGTATCCTTTTGCTGGTTTTTTATTGATTTTTCTTGGTATGTAATCATTGTCTCCTGGGATTATTTGTCTTATTAATTTTGTGGTGGTTCCTGGTTGACACAGCGTGTAATTTAAACAGGCTGAATACTTTTTATTGCTTGCAAAAATGCTCAACTTTGATCGGTTTGATGTTGGCATGATTAACCAGGTATTGGCGATTTCTCTTTTTTGTCACTAATAAAGTGCACTGCTTGCTCTGTTGTGTTACTGGTTAAATTTCTGTTTTCGCGCTGTTGATTTCCCTTTATGGCGAACCTGCGTTAGTCGAAAAGCTCCTCGAGCATTTCGCGCATGCGTTCGTTGGAAACCACCATGGGCTCGCCGGCCTGACGGCGGAAGAAGTAGGCCCGATGTTCCTGGTTGATGCTTTCAACAGCGGCGGCCTTGCGCACCAGCAGCTGGGCCAATTTCTGACGACGTTCGGGGGACACAACAGGCCGGTGGCTTTCACCAACGTGTTGGCCTGATGGCCCCGCACCCGCACAAGCCCCTGTTCTCTCAAGGGTTGGGTTGCATCCGTTCACAAGCCCATAAAAAAGCGAGGGTTCTTCAGGCCCCCGCTTAGGTCGTCTTCTGTTCTGGGGTGTGACGACACCCAGTCCAGTTCGCAGCTTTCGCCGGCTGCTTCATGGAAGTTAACACTGGTTTTGAGGTCGGAGTTGAGCAGACTCCATCCATGGCCCAGCGCTTCGATTCCAACACCTACCTCCTCGGCCCTGGGGTCCGCCTGCTTGAGGCCAGCGCTGGTACCGGCAAAACCTTTGCTCTGGCGCATCTCTGCCTGCGGTTGATCACGGAGGCCGACCACTCCCTCGAGGCGTTGTTGGTGGTGACCTTCACCGATGCGGCGGCCGAAGAGCTGCGCTCCCGCATCGGCCAGCGGCTGCAACAGGCGTTGCAGGGCCTCGAACAGCTGGAGCAGGGGATGGAGGCTTCCGCTCCAGACCCCGTCCTGGCGGACTGGCTGTCGGGTTCCGAGCCAGGGGAGGCACGTCAGCGGTGGATTCGGCGCTTGCTGGTGGCCCTCGAGCAGCTGGACCGGGCCGACATCACCACCATCCATGGCTTCTGCCGCCGCAGCCTGCGCCGTCTGGCCCTCAGCAACGCTGCGGCGATGGAGCCTCAGCTGGACACCGACGCCTCCGCGCTCCAGGCCGAGGTGGTTCAGGACCTGTGGCAACAGGAGCTGCTCAGCCTGCCGCCGGATCAGTTCAAGGCGTTGCGTCAACGCGGCCTCTCTCCCCTGACCTTGCGCAGGGGGTTGGCGCAACTCGATGGCGAACAGCAGCCGCGGTTCAGGGCCGTTGATGGGGCGATCGATCTCGACCAGCCCCTCGCCCCACAGCTGGAGCACTGGCTGGCGCAGCTCTGGGACGACTTCGTGCCGCTCTGGCAGCGGGACCATGCCGCCCTGGATGCCGGGTTCCGTCAAGCGGCCGAGCAGTGGAAAGCCCAGGGCTGTGGAACCACCACCCCTTATTCCGCCAAGCCCAAGACCGATCGCTGCGCGCAGATCAACCAGTGGCTGGATGGGCAGACCTCAGTGCCATCGCTGCTGGAGATTGCCGCCCGTGAGAAGCCGCTGAAGGAGTACTTCCACCCCGGCAGTTGGTGCAAGGTCGCGCGCAAGTGCGGTGAGACCGACCCCAGCCTGGTAATGCCGGCTCTGCAGGCCGCCGTAGCGGCGCTCTGGGATGCACCGATTGAGCGCACCTGGCAGTACCTCCTGGAACGGGGCTTGCAGGAGCTGGACCGCCGCCGTCGCCGACGTGGGGTGATCACATTCGGTGGCTTGTTGGCCGCCATGGATCCCGGCGATGACGCTGTTGCCTGGCTTGCACCGCTGCAACAGCGTTACCGGGCTGTGATGGTGGATGAGTTTCAGGACACCGACCCCGTGCAGTGGCGCTTGTTGCAGCGCGCCTTCGGTGGTGGTGAACGCCACCTGCTGCTGTTGGTCGGGGATCCCAAGCAGGCGATCTACCGCTTCCGTGGTGGTGATCTGGCCACCTACATGGCCGCGCGGGATCAGGTGGAGCGGATCGATCACCTGCTCGACAACTTCCGCACAACGGCACCGCTGATGGAGGGGTTGAACCGCTTAATGGCTCCGGGTCTCCCCCGATCTGAACTGCCGGTGCCCGCGGTGCAGCCCCGCAGCTCCGCCACCTCACCCCAGGATGCCCCGGCGTTGCAACTGCTACTGCTCTCCACGGAGGCGCCCTCCAGCCGCAGTGCCCTGGAAGCAGATCTGCCCCGACGGCTCGCCGCGATGGTGCTGGAGCAACTGCAGCAACGGGACGACCTCACCCCAGCGGATCTCTGTGTGCTGGTGAGTCGTCATCAACAGGCGGAAGACCTGCGCCGCGCCCTGGGGGCCTGCGGGCTTCCCACCCGCCTGGTGACCCAGGGCGATGTGCTCGACAGTGAAGCCGCATTGCTGTTGCAGTGGTTCCTCGATGCCCTGGCGGAACCGGGCGACGACGCTCGCCTGCGCCTGCTGGCCTGCTCTGGATTGATGAACATCGCGCCCGATGCTCTGGAGCCGGGGCGGTTGGATCAGCTGGCGCTGCAGCTGCGTGGTTGGGCTGAGCTGATGCCGCGGCTGGGTCTGCTCGGGGCTCTGGCCGATCTGCTCAACGGCGAACAGATGGCGGGGCTGTCGGAACGGGGCCGGATGCTGGGGGATCTGCAGCAGGCGGCACGGCTGGTGCAGGAGGCGATGCACCGCCAGGGGCTCAATGTGGCCACCGCGGCGGATTGGTTGCGGCGGGAGCGGTTGCACCCCAGCCAGCCCGTACCGGAGGCCCGTCAGCCCCACAGCGATCAGGCCGACAGCGCCATCGCCGTGGTCACCGTCCACCGCAGCAAGGGGCTGGAATATCCGGTGGTGATCTGCCCCTATCTCTGGCAGTCGCCCCCAGCCGTGTCCGGTCCGCTCTGGCGTGATCCGCGCTCTGGGGAGTGCCTGGCGCGGGTGGATGTTCATTGGGGGGAGGGCTGGCAGGCCGCGCAACAGGCGCAGCAGGACGCTGCGGCGGAGGCCGAGCGGCTGGCCTATGTCGCGGTCACCCGAGCCCAAACCCAATTGATCCTGATCTGGGCCAGGGCCAACGGCCAGGAGGATTCCCCGTTGCCCGCCTGGTTGTTCGGAGCTGAGGCCGCTGGGGATGCGATCGACAGCCTCACCGATGAGCGGCTGAGCCAAGCCCTGGCGGAGCGACAGGTTCCGATCAGCATCGATGGCCTGGTCGAGAGCCTGCCCAGTGGCAAGTGTTGGCGGCCTCCGCTGCTGGCCGAGCCCTTGGCCCTTGGTTCCATCCCCAAGCGGATCGACCGGAGTTGGGGCCGGGCCAGTTACTCGGCCTGGATTGCTTCATCCGACGACGTTCAGCTGCATGAACAGGGTCGCGATCGCGATCCCGGCGCTGAGGAATCGACGTTGGAACTGATGGCGGCGAGGGCAGAACCGGCATGGTCTGAGACGGGGCCGCTGGCGGCCTTTCCGCGCGGGGCCGGGGCCGGGGACTGTCTGCACCGGATCCTCGAACAGTTCCCCTTTTCTGCGGCGGAGGCCACGGAACCCCGCCAACGGCACGAGCTGATCGCCGCCGAGTTGCGCCGGGCCGGGCTTGATCCCGATCTGCAAAACGATGTGTTGACGGGGTTGGAGCAGGTGTTGAAGACGCCCCTCGGGGGACCGCTGGGGGCGTTGTCGCTGGATCGGCTGGGGCCGCACCAGCGCCTGCCTGAACTCAGTTTTGATCTGCCGGTGCAGCACGTACGCACGGTCGATCTGGTGGCCGCCTTCGGTTGTGATGCCGAGGCCCGTTTTGGCCGCTCCTACAGCCCGGCGCTGGCGTCGCTCTCGATCAACAGCCGCGGGTTTCTCACCGGTTCCATCGATCTGGTGTTCCAGGACCCCCAGCACCAACGCTGGTGGGTTCTCGACTGGAAGAGCAATTGGATCGGTGAACGGCGCACCAGTGCTGAGCCCGGACTGTGCGGACCGCATCACTACTCCCAGGAGGCGATGGAGGCGCAGATGCTGCACCACCACTACCCCCTGCAGGCCCACCTCTACCTGGTGGCCTTGCACCGCCATCTGCGTTGGCGGCTGCCGGATTACAACCCGGAGCAGCATCTGGGGGGGTACGTCTACTGCTTCCTGCGGGGGATGCCCGGAGCTGTGAGTGCCTCTCCGGAGGATGCTGTCGGACCGGGACGCATCGTTGAATCCGTGCCGCTCAATCGCATCGCAGCCCTGGATCGAGCTCTGGGGGAGGTGCCGGCGTGACGGAGTTGCTGCCCCCGGGAACCAGCACGTGGCCCTCCAGCTTCACGGCTGGCCTCCATGCTGCCCTGCGACGTCGGATCCCGCCCCAAGTGGATGGCCCCGCCCTGGAGGAGCTCAGTCGCGACCTGGTGCTGGCCTTGGAGCAGGGAGAGTTGACGGTGGCGCTGACGCCGGAACGGCTGGCCGTTGCCCAAGCCAGTGGCTGGCTGGAAGGCGATGCCTCTCCCCTGCTGCTTCAGGCTGATCGGCTGGGCTGGCGCCGCTGGTTGCAGGCTATGGAGCAGGTGGTGACCGAGCTGGTGGAGCGGGCCCACGCTCCGGTTCCCAAGCCCGTCAAGGCAGTCGATCCCGAGCTGTCGGATCGTCTCAACGCTGAACAGTGCGCTGCCGTGCGCGCCTTGGATCAGGCCTCGGTTGTGCTGCTCAGCGGTGGTCCGGGTACGGGCAAAACCAGCACGGTGGTGGAGATTCTGGCCCGGGCAGAAGCCCGCCATCCCGGCCTGCGCATCGGTTTGGCGGCCCCCACCGGCAAGGCGGCCCGGCGCCTGGGGGATGCGGTGCTGGCGCAACGGGCTCCGTTGCCTTGCAGCACCCTCCACCGCTGGTTGGAGGCCGGCAGCCGTGGCTTCGGCAGGCACCGCCAGCGTCCCCTTGAGCTGGATCTGCTGGTGATCGACGAGATGTCGATGCTGGATCTGGCCTTGACCCAGGCCCTGCTCGAGGCGTTGCCCAGCGGTTGCCGGCTGCTGTTGGTGGGGGATCCAGCCCAGCTGCCGCCGGTGGGGAGTGGAGCGGTCTGGCACCGGCTTCAGCAGCCGGACGTTCGCAGTCGCTTCGGTGAAGGGGCGGTGCACCTCGAGCGCACTTACCGCAACCGCGGTGCGCTGGCCCAGGTGGCGCACCAGTTGCGCCAGGGGGATCTGGCCGCGTTCGCTGCGGATCTGGCTGCGTTGCCTGCGCAGGCCAATCTGCAGGTGCATCCCAGCCCCCTGCGTCGTTTTCCAGCCTTGGTGCGCCAGCGCTGGCTGGAGCGCCTCCAGCAGCTGCAGGCGCTGACGGTTGATCTCGACCGCTGCAGCGAACAGGAGCTGATGGCGGAGTCCCGGCCCTTGTTTGCGCTGCTCGAGCAGGACCTGTTGCTCTGTCCACGCCGCCGGGGGCCGTGGAGTCTTGAAGATGTGCACCGCACGCTGCTGGGGGCCAATGCCGCCGACAAGATTGAGCGTTGGCCGATCGGCTTGCCGGTGATCTGCGGCAGCAATCAACCGGAACTCGGCTTGGCCAATGGCGACCTCGGGGTTGTGATCGGGGCAGGCTCTGAACAACGCCTGTTGTTCCAGGTGGTGGATCCCGATGGCCAGCTGCAAGTGCGCCGTCTGCATCCAGCCCGTTTGCAGCGTCTGGAGCCCGCTGTGGCGCTCACCATCCATCGGGCCCAGGGCAGTGAGGCGGATCGGGTGATCGTGCTCTGGCCCGATCCCCTCGAGGATGGCCCGGCTGCTGACCATCAACGCCGTTTGCTCTACACAGCGATCACGCGAGCCCGTGCCAGCCTTGATCTGGTGACGCTGATCTGACGCGGGTGGACTGATGCGGGTTGAGCGTCCCTGGGGCTGGTACGAAACGTTGACCCAGGGGGACAACTATTTGGTCAAACGCCTGCTGGTTCATGCCGGGCAGCAGTTGTCCCTGCAGCGGCATCGTCATCGCAGCGAAAGTTGGACCGTGGTGTCGGGTTCGGGGGCTCTGCTCTGCGGTGAGACATGGCACGCGGCCAGCGCGGGCGTCATGCTCTCGATCCCCTGCGGCGCTGTGCATCGCGCCCGTGCAGACGGTTCAGATCTGCTGATTCTGGAAGTTCAGCACGGTGATGATCTGCGGGAAGACGACATCGAACGGCTGCAGGATGATTACGGCCGGGTGATAACTTGAGGGCCAACCTTTGAAGCGTAGGCAACACAACCAGAGGGCAACTCTTACGTTGCAGGGAGGTTGTGAGCCTGATTTCAGAGATCAATCAGGCGAAGCCACCTTCCATGACTGAACAGCAACAGCAGCGCGACGATTCCGCCTGCGCAGTGGATCTTTCTGCATCCGACCTGCCGGAAGCCAACTCCAATGCTGAGGTGTTCACCACAACCATCACATCGGCTGAACCGGAATCCGGTTTTGCCGGTTTTGGGTTCAGTGAGGCCCTGCTCCGCACCCTGGCGGACAAGGGATACAGCGAACCTTCCCCCATTCAGAAGGCGGCCTTCCCCGAGCTGATGCTCGGCCGCGATCTGGTGGGTCAGGCCCAGACCGGCACCGGTAAAACAGCAGCGTTTGCGTTGCCGTTGCTCGAGCGTCTGGAAAGCGGCCAGAAAACACCCCAGGCTCTCGTTCTCGCCCCCACACGGGAGCTGGCGATGCAGGTGGCCGAATCGTTCAAGGCCTATTCCGCCGGCCATCCCCATCTGAAGGTGCTGGCGGTGTACGGCGGCACGGATTTCCGCTCCCAGATCAGTGCTCTCAGGCGTGGTGTGGATGTGGTGGTGGGTACCCCAGGCCGGGTGATGGACCACATGCGTCAGGGCACGCTCGACACCAGTGGTCTGCGCAGCCTGGTGCTCGATGAAGCGGACGAAATGCTCCGCATGGGCTTCATCGACGATGTGGAGTGGATCCTCGATCAGCTTCCTGAGCAGCGTCAGGTGGTGCTGTTCTCAGCGACGATGCCTCCGGAGATCCGTCGTCTGTCCAAGCGTTATCTCAAGGACCCTGCTGAGGTCACGATCCGCACCAAGGATCAGGAAGGCAAGCGGATCCGCCAGCGCTCGATCACGGTGCCGATGCCGCACAAGCTCGAAGCTCTGCAAAGGGTTCTCGACGCCTGTGGTGGTGAGGGTGTGATCATCTTCGCCCGCACCAAGGCGATCACCCTGACCGTGGCTGAAACCCTTGAGGCAGGCGGTCATCAGGTGGCGGTGCTCAATGGCGACGTTCCCCAGAACCAACGGGAACGCACCGTGGAGCGGTTGCGCAGTGGATCGGTCGACATCCTTGTGGCCACCGACGTTGCGGCGCGGGGTCTTGATGTGGAGCGCATCGGCCTGGTGATCAACTACGACATGCCGTTCGACAGCGAGGCCTACGTGCACCGCATCGGCCGGACGGGCCGGGCTGGACGCACCGGCGAAGCGGTTCTGTTCGTGACCCCACGGGAACGGCGCTTCATCCGCAACCTCGAGCGGGCCACGGGGCAGCCGATCGAAGCGATGGAGGTGCCCGGCAACACGGCCATCAACCAGGGACGGCTCGACCGCCTGCGCAAACGTTTGAGTGATGCAGCCCAATCTCAACGCCCTGATGCCGATGAAGCGGCCTTGCTTCAGGAGTTGATGCAGCGGGTGGCCACGGAACTCGAGCTCAGCCCCGAGCAGCTGGCCATGGCAGCACTGAACCTGGCGATCGGACCCGATGCGCTGCTGCGCAAGGGTGACGACGACTGGATTCAGAACACCCGCCGCAACGACCGCGACCGCGATCGAAATTCAGGAGACCGCCGTGAGCGGCGCGAGCGTCCGGTACGGGCACCTGAGGAGAACATGCAGCGTTACCGCGTTGAGGTGGGTCACCGCGATCGGGTCAAACCCGGCAATCTGGTGGGCGCTATCGCCGGCGAGACAGGACTACAGGGCCGGATGATCGGTCGCATCCAGATCTTTGACAATCACAGCCTGGTGGATCTTCCCAAGGGCATGCCGGAGGATGTGTTCAACAGCCTTCAACGCCTGCGCGTGATGAACCGCGAACTGCAAATCAGCAAGGCCTCTTGATGCGTGCGCTGCTGGCTGTTGGCCTGCTTTCGGCTCCCCTGGCCGCTTCAGCTTCGGACAACAGCCTGATCACCCAGTTCTGCAGAACAGCTGTGAAGGCCGAGCTGCAACGGGCAGGGACTGTTCCTCCGGAGGGCATGGTGGACGACACCTGCCGTTGTTTCCTTGCCGAGGTCCAGAACAGGGCGGGGATCCAGATGGCGCAGGCCACCTGCAAGGCCAAGGCAGCCGAGACTTACGGCCTTTGATCCCCGGGGGATCAAGAACGGTCAGAGATGGCTCACCTGAACAGTGGCCTCGGGCTGTAACAGAGCCAATTTCTCCACCACCTGAATCAACTCGATCTGCTCGCTCGGCGTGGCCTGCCGGATCAAGTTGTTGAGCAGCACAAGTTTGTCCACTGGATCCAGCTCTCCATCAGCGGTCCAGCTCAGAGCCTGGAAACAAAGGCCGTCGAATGTCATCTCTCTCCTGTGTCAGGGTCTTCTGACAATGGGGTGGATGGCTCAGTTGCTGGCGAGTCTTCGCAATTGCTTCTTTTTTTTGTGTTGATTCGTGCGACTGCCCTGTAACGTCATCGGGTTCACGCTTGAGCACTGGCCCTTTCCGAGCTTTCGGAACCGGCTCAAGCGACTGAGCACGTTCAACGGTTCCACGGTCCATGACCATCTACATCGGCAATCTTTCGTTCCAGGCGGAGCAGGAGCACCTCTTCGATCTCTTCAGTGAGTACGGCGAGGTCAAGAACTGCAGCCTGCCCCTGGACCGTGAGACCGGCCGCAAACGCGGTTTCGCTTTCGTCGAGATGGTCAACGATGCCGATGAGCAGAAAGCCATCGACGACCTTCAGGACGTGGAGTGGATGGGCCGGATGATCCGCGTCAGCAAAGCCACCCCCCGGGAGCGCTCCGGCGGCCCCCGTGGTGGTGGCGGCGGTTACCGCGGCTGAGGTTCAGGCCTCGGCCTCCATCAGGTCCATTTCGATTTCACGCAAGCTCAGCCGACGCAGCACGTTATTGCTGCTGTCTGCTGGGCTTTGCTGATGATCACGGGCGTCCTGGAACTGGGGCAGCACAGCCCGAAGTCCGCGGCGTTTTTGCCGCGCCAGGTAGCGGTGAAAGCGGTTGAACGACCTTGATCGGCTCATGGCACCTCCTTCAGTTGTGGTTCTGTTGTAGTGCGTCTTCAGGGGTGAAAACCGTGTCGGAAGGAACCCTCAGGAAAGCTTCAGCAATTCGCTCCCCCCTGATGCGGTTGTTGGGCCATCTGGCGCCCCAACGCCGCCTGGTGGTTGCAGCGGTGACCTGCTCCCTGCTCAACAAGCTGTTCGATCTGGCGCCGCCGATCTTGATCGGCTTGGCGGTGGATGTGGTGTTGCTCAAGGAGCAGTCCGTGCTGGCGGGTTTCGGGCTCAAGACCGCCGGCCAGCAACTGTGGGGTCTGGCCCTGCTCACCTTTGTGATCTGGGCGGCGGAGTCGCTGTTCGAGTACCTCTACGACGTGCTCTGGCGCAACCTGGCGCAAACCACCCAGCACAGCCTGAGGCTCGAGGCCTACGACCATCTGCAGAAGCTGGAGCTGGCCTTTTTCGAGCAGGACAGCACCGGCCGCCTGATGGCGGTGCTCAATGACGACATCAACCAGCTCGAACGGTTTCTGGATCGGGGTGCCAATCAGATCCTGCAGTTGATCACCACCGTGCTGGTGGTGGGCATTGGCATGGCGATGGTGGCGCCGGAGGTGGCGCTGTTCGCCTACCTGCCGATCCCGGTGATTCTCTGGGGTTCGCTGCATTTCCAGCGCCAGCTGGCGCCGCGCTACCGGGAGGTGCGGGCCCGGGTGGGCGATCTCTCCTCCCGGCTCGCCAACAACCTGGGGGGGATGCTCACGATCAAGAGCTTCACCGCTGAAGCTCTTGAACTGGAGCGCCTGCGGGCGGAAAGCCTGGCCTACCGCCAGAGCAATGCCCGGGCGATTCGTCTCTCGGCGGCCTTCATCCCCTTGATTCGCTTCGCGATTTTGTTCGCCTTCCTGGCGATCCTGTTGATCGGTGGGTTCAAGGCTCTGGCCGGTGAACTGCCGGTGGCCACCTACAGCGTTCTGGTGTTCATCACCCAGCGGCTGCTCTGGCCGTTAACCGCCATAGGCCGAACGCTGGATGAATACCAGCGCTCGATGGCCTCCACGCAACGGGTGCTTGATCTGATTGACACGCCAGTGTTGATCCAGGGAGGAACGGTGCCGGTGGATCCGCAGCGGCTGCGGGGTGAGATTCGCTTTGAAGCGGTGGATTTCGGCTATGCCGGTCGAGCAACGCTGCTGCAGGGCTTCGATCTCACCGTGCCGGCGGGATCGACCCTTGGCATCGTCGGGGCAACGGGCTCCGGCAAGAGCACCGTGGTGAAGCTGCTCTTGCGGCTGTACGAGCGTGATGGCGGACGCATCTGCCTGGATGGGGTCCCCATCGACAGGCTGCAGCTGCAGGACCTGCGCCGCTGCATCGCCCTGGTGAGTCAGGACGTCTACCTCTTCCACGGCACCGTGGCCGACAACATCGCCTATGGGGTCGCGGATCCCGATCCGCTGGCGATTGAGCAGGCCGCTCGCCTGGCGGAAGCCGCTGGCTTCATCGACGCCTTGCCCCAGGGGTACGACACCCTGGTGGGGGAGCGGGGGCAGCGCCTCTCGGGCGGACAACGCCAGCGCATCGCCCTGGCCCGCGCCATCCTCAAGGATGCACCGGTGCTGGTGCTTGATGAAGCCACTGCAGCAGTGGACAACGACACCGAAGCCGCGATTCAGCGCTCCTTGGCGCAGATCACCCAGCAGCGCACCACCGTGGTGATCGCCCACCGGCTCAGCACGGTTCGCTATGCCGACTGGATTGTGGTGATGGACCAGGGCCGGATTGTGGAGCAGGGTTGCCACGACAGCCTGGTGGCCCAGGGCGGCATCTACACCAACCTCTGGCAGGTGCAGGCCGGCGAAGGGGTTATCGCTTCCTGAAGCAGCTGTTGTTGCCGTCAGATCCGGCGACCATGCTGGGTCTGCAAGCCGGCGGTGCAGCCATGGCCATGCAGGCCTCGATCAGCCATGTCATGCATCACCCCCTCGGGGTGTTTTCACTGTTGGTGGCGATCAGTGCGGCGGTGCCGCCGCTGATCCGGCGGCTGGGTCTGCCCGATCTGGTGGGCTTGCTGGCGGCTGGCGTGGTGGTGGGTCCCCACGCTTTGAACTGGGTCGACAGCAGCAGCGAAACGGTGCGGCTCCTCTCCGATCTCGGGGCGGTGTATCTGCTGTTCACGATGGGTCTTGAGATTGACCTCGAGGAGTTCAACCGGGTCAAGCGCCGCTCGTTCATCTATGGCCTGCTGATCCTGTTGATCGGCGTGGGCACGGGCGTGTCCATCGGCCTGATGGCGGGCTTCGCCTCGGTGTCGTGCCTGTTGCTCGGTGCCCTGATGGCCACCCACACCCCTTTGGGCTATCCGATCGTGCGCAGTTACGGCGCCCAGAAGGATGAGTCGGTGGTGGTGAGCGTGGGCAGCACGATCTTCACCGACATCGTGGCCCTGCTGCTCCTGGCGGTGGGGCTGGGGCTGGGCCAGGGCAGCCTCAGCGGACTGGGCCTGGGCCTGCTGCTGCTCAAGATCGGTGGCTTCGCTCTGGTGGTGGTGATCGGCATCCGCTGGCTCGGCCGGCGCCTGGTGCTGCGGGGCATCAGCGATGAAAACCGGATGGTGCTCGCTGTTCTGGTGGCCCTGTTCCTGGCGTCCCTGGGGGCTGAGCTGGCCGGCGTCGAGAAGATTGTCGGCGCCTTTCTGGCTGGTCTGGCGGTGAATTCCGTGCTGCCCGAGGGCCGGGTGAAGGAACAGTTGATTTTTGTGGGTGGGGTGTTGTTCATCCCGATCTTCTTCATCGATCTGGGATTGCTGCTGGATCTGGGCAGCCTTGGCGACAGCTTGGGCAACTTTCAGTTCACCGCGCTGATGCTGGTGGGGGCCATCGGCGGCAAGGGTCTGGCGTCCTGGCTCAGCGGACGGCTGTTCGGTTACCGCCGCGCCCAGATCCTGATGATGTGGTCGCTGACGATGCCCAAGGTGGCGGCGACCCTGGCCACGGCCTTCATCGGCTACCAGGCGGGTCTGCTCAATCAGACCGTGCTCAACAGCGTGCTGGCGGTGATGGTGGTGACGGCCACTCTTGGGCCGATCCTCACCGAGCAATCGGTGACACGGCTCAAGGATCCCAGGCCTGATGCGGTGCCGGTCAGCTTCGGTGAGGAGGCGGCGGTGCTGGATGGCGTCAATGAGGTGGTGCAGCGCCCCCTGCGCATCGTGGTGCCGGTGGCCAACCCCAGCACTGAGAAGGGATTGTTGAGCATGGCGGCCCGCCTGGTGCAGGGCTCATCGGGGGCTGAAGGGTTGCTGCTTCCCCTGGCAATGGTGAATCCCAGCCTCGAAGAGATGCGCGGTGGGTTGAACCGGGCCGTTGCCGCAGCGCGCGGACGCCTCAGCACAGCGGAGAGCATCGGTGCCCAGTTGGCGGTGCCCACCCGCAGCCTGCTGCGGCTGGATGAAGACATCGCCGGTGGCATGAGCCGCACGGCCTTGGAACAGGCTGCGGATCTGTTGCTGATCGGTGCAGCCCGCAGCGATCAACTCCGGGCCTGGCTGATGGGCGACATCGTCGATGGGGTTTGCCGCACGGCCCACTGCCCGGTGGTGGTGGTGAATCTGGGCCGTGAGACCGATAGCGGCCTGGGCCGGATCCTTGTTCCGATCAAAGACCTCTCCGCCAGCGCCCGCGAGCAGTTTGAACTGGCGCTGCGGGTGATCAATTCAGCCCCGGAGGATCAGCGCGTCCGGATCACCCTGCTGCATGTGCACGATCCCCGCTTCAGCGGGCAGGACCGTCATTGGATGGAACAGCAGTTGATCCGCTGGCGCCCGCCGGGCATCCCTGAGGAGCGGTTTCACATCGTGATCGTGCGGGGGCCCGGCATCGATGGGGCCATTCATCGCCTCAGCCGCGAACACGACCTGGTGATCCTGCGCACCCAGCGCAGGCGGGTGGCCGGTCTGCCGATTCCCGGCAGTGATCGCACCAGCAAATTGATCCGCCAGCTGCCCTGCGCCTCGATGGTGATCAGCGACCCCTTGGTTTAAAGGAGGGCTTCGCCCCCTACCCGAGATGGGACGAGCGCGCCAAGATGCTGCATAGCGTGTGTTCCATGCCACAAGCCCCCCCTGCTAAGGCGTCCTCCGTGGCCATGAACTGGCCGGTGGCTGCTGCTGTGGTGGCGGGTCTCAGCGGCGGTCTGATCCTCTCGGTTCCCCTGAGCCGGTTGATCACAGCGCCATCCAGCACGGAAGATGAATCCTTCGCGTTGCCTCAACCCGCGCCGCTGGCCAACCCGTTTGCTGGCTGGACCGGCTTCGGGGCCAGGGAGGTGGTGGTGCTGGGCCGGGACCGCTCCGGCAGCAACACCGATGTGATCTTCACGGTGCGGGTGGATGGCACCACCACGTCGATCACCCAGATCCCCCGCGACAGCTACATCGATGCCGAGGGCTTCGGTGGCATCAAGCTCAATGCGTTGATGGCCTACGGCGGAGTGGAGGCGGTGGAGCGGGAGTTGTCCCGCCTGATGAACCGCCCGATCCGCCACCACATCGTGGTGCGCCTGGATGCGCTTGAAACTCTGGCCAACCTGGTGGGAGGCATCGAAGTGGACGTTCCCAAGCGCCTGTATTACGTCGATCGCAGCCAGAACCTGGTGATTGATCTGCAGCCAGGCCCCCAGCTGTTGAAGGGCAAGGATCTGGAGGGTTTTCTGCGTTGGCGCAACGATGGCCGCGGCGATTTCGGCCGGCTGGAACGGCAGCAGCTGGCCTTGAAGGGGCTGTTTGAGCAGATGAAACAACCGCAGAATCTGATCCGCCTGCCGGCGTTGATCACCGCTGCGGGCCAGGCCTTGCAGACGGATCTGGGGCCGATGGAACTGGGTGGATTGATCACCGCCATGGGCACCACCGATCTACAGGCTTCCAGCCTGAAGGCTGTTCCGTTCAATGCCGATGGCATCAGCTACTTGGACACGGAGTGGCCGGCGACGTCGAGCAGTGGCACCGATGCCCGTGAAGCCGGTGAGGGGGGCTTCCGGTTCTTGTTCTGATCAGATCAGCAGGGTCAGTGAGCGCACCACCCGGCTGCAGAGGTCGCCAACCTTGCCCCAGCGGTCTTCGTTGACGCTGGTGGCCAGGGTGTAGAGCCGGCCCCGATCCACCACCACGGTCGCCAGCTCGTGGCGGTCTCGGTCTTCTAAGTGCACGGCGTATTCCAGGTCGTAGAAGGTGTGGCCATTCACCTCACGTTCCTGTGCTTCCACCAGCTCAGCGGTGCGGCCGCTGCCGGCGGTGGCGATCACCTCACGGCGCAGGCGCTCGCCAACGGCCACGGCGCTGCCCAGTTCACTCAGCTCGTTGTCTTCGTTCACCTTGTTGATCATCAGGCTCACGGTTTCATCGCTGTGGATCAGGTCGTGAAACACCACACGGGGGCCGTTGCTCACCTGCACCTCGGTCCAACCGGTGGGATAGAGGAAGGCGAAACGGCCATCCGGGCTTTGGTACGACTGCAGCCCTGCCGTCGGTCCTGCTGCGCAGGCCCCCAGCACCAGTGCCAGGACGCCGCAAAGGATCACGCGACTCAGAGACTGGAGGAGCTGCATCAGCGGGGCGATCAATCCACGGGCCATTCTGCCGTTGAGGCCTGATGGTCGTGACCACTGTTGCGGCAGATGATCTCCGCAACTCCTACATTTCCCGAATCGGCGGCAGATCCCTGAGCGGCTTCACCAAACCGTTGGCCCGGCTGATTGATCAGTTCGAGCGTCTGCCTGGCATCGGCCCGCGCACGGCCCAGCGGCTTGCGCTGCACCTGTTGAACCAACCGCAGGAGCAGATCCATCAGTTCGCAGATGCTCTGTTGGCGGCCCGCGCCCAGGTGGGTCAGTGCCAGACCTGCTTCCACCTCTCCGCGGATCCCGAATGTGAGATCTGCCGCAATCCCGAGCGCCGCAACGGCGTGATCTGCGTCGTGGCCGATTCCCGCGATCTTCTGGCGCTGGAGCGCACCCGTGAATTTCAGGGGCGCTACCACGTGCTCGGTGGACTGATCTCACCCATGGACGGCATCGGCCCGGAGTTGCTGCACGTCACCGAATTGGTGCAGCGCATCACCAACGAGGAGATCAGTGAGGTGATCCTGGCCCTCACCCCCAGCGTGGAAGGGGACACCACCAGCTTGTATCTGGGGCGGTTGCTCAAGCCCTTCTGTTCGGTGAGCAGGATCGCCTATGGCCTGCCGATGGGCAGTGAACTGGAATACGCCGACGAGGTCACCCTCAGCCGCGCCCTGGAGGGGCGCCGGCCGCTATGAGCAAGTACAGCGCCATCCCTCCGGTCGAGCGATTGCCGGACTGGCTGCGGCGACCGATCGGCAACGCCTCGGAGTTGGAGCGGGTGCAGGGGCTGGTGAAGCAGAACCGCCTGCACACCATCTGTGAGGAGGGGCGCTGCCCCAACCGCGGCGAGTGTTATGCCGCCGGAACGGCGACGTTTCTTTTGGGTGGCTCGATCTGCACCCGCAGCTGTGCCTTCTGCCAGGTGGACAAGGGCCAGGCCCCGATGCCGGTGGATGCCGCCGAAGCCGAGCGGGTGGCCGATGCGGTGGAGGCGATGCAGCTCCGTTATGTGGTGCTCACGGCAGTGGCCCGCGATGATCTCGCCGATCACGGCGCCAGCCTGTTCACCAGCACCATGGCGGCGATCCGAGCCCGCAATCCGCTGATCGCCTTGGAGGTGCTCACCCCCGATTTCTGGGGGGGTGTGGCGGATCACGCTCAGGCCTTGGCGGCCCAACGGCAGCGGCTGGCCACAGTGCTTGCGGCCCAGCCGGTGTGCTTCAACCACAACCTGGAAACGGTGCAGCGTTTGCAGGGGGAGGTGCGCCGCGGTGCCACCTATGAACGATCCCTGGGTTTACTGGCGGCTGCCCGTGAGTTGGCGCCGGAGATCCCCACCAAGAGTGGTCTGATGCTCGGCCTGGGGGAAAGCCGCGAGGAGGTGATCGCCACCCTCCACGACCTCCGCAGCGTGGATTGCCAACGGATCACCCTGGGTCAGTACCTGCGCCCCTCGCTGGAGCACATTCCGGTGGCCCGCTACTGGACGCCGCAGGAGTTCGATGCGCTGGCGGATGTGGCCCGAGAGCTGGGCTTTGCCCAGGTGCGCAGTGGTCCGCTGGTGCGCAGCAGCTATCACGCCGCCGACTGACGCCAGCCCCGCAGACTGCGCTCCAGCACGGTGGATAGATCACCACTCATCAAAGCACCGGCGCCGCCCCAGACCATGCGCAGGGGCAGATCCCAGAGCGCTGCTTCCACATCGCGAGTTTTGCTGAAGCCGCGTTGGCGGAAGTAGCGCACCAGCCGGCGGTGCTGCTGCTCGTCGTCGCGGATGGCCAGCAACCGGGCCCGTGAGCAGGGTGTGGCCTCCTGGGCCCAGGCCATGGTGGCTGCCCAGACCAGATCCCCTACGCCGGTAGGCGCCTTTGGCATCACCCGCATCGTGTCGAGCTGCAGGCCCGTGGCGGCGGAATAGGCCCATCCCTTCATTTCCCCCAGCAGCAGCAGGCTGCCGCTGGCGGCTTGCTGGGCCACCACCAGCCGCAGGCTCCACAGCCCCAGGGGGCGGCCCACCTGCAACCTCAGCAGTAGGCCCCGTTCACGGGCCTCGGCTTCTAATTGCTCAAGCATCGATCGGGAGCTGGCCACGGTCATGGTCGTCCAGTCATGCTGCCGCGGGCATGCTGCCGACCGAGCGCACTGCCGTCAGGGGCAGCGGCCCGTAGAGATGGGGGAACAGTTCGCCAGTGGGGATGGCATCGGCCCGCAGCGGGGCGTTCACGGCCGCGGGATCAATCTCCAGCAGCAGCACCTCGCCGGCGTCGGCATAAAAGCGCTCAAAGGTGGCCTGCACCTGCTCCTGCCAGGAGCAGTGGATGAAGCCCACCTGCTCCAACGTCATCCCCCGGGTGGAGATGCGGTAGCTGCCGCTGACCTGGGCGGCCTGCCAGTCGGTTTTGAGAGCCAGGTGAAACAGCGGCTGATCCAGGGGCACCGCCACGGCATCGGCAGGGAAGTGGTGTTGTTGCCCCCCGGCACTCCAGGGGTCGGCCCGCTGCATCAGCCGTTCGAAGCGGGGATCCTCGAGGAAACGCTGGAGCCAGTGGCGCAGGGCTTCCAGGCTGTTGTCGTTGTCGAATCCCTCGGGATCGGCGATGCGCCACTGCCGCACGAACGGCCAGAGGGCGGCATCGGCCAGCGAGCAGTGTGTGCCCAGCAACCAGCCCAGATCAGCGATCCTCTGGTTCCACTTCTGAAGGATGGCCAGGCCAGCGGCGCGTTGCTCGTCTTTGTTGGTGCCGGGGTAGCGGTCGGTGTACTTGAAGCGGTCGAGATGATGTTTGAACGCGCCGTCGTTCTGCTCGATCAGCGCTGAGGCGTCGCCGCCGTTGTGCAGCTCGCGAGGGTCCGCCTGATCCAGGGCCCAGTGCATTACCCCCAGGCTTTCCTCGATTACGCTGCCATCCGGCAGCACCAACACGGGCACCGTGCCCTTGGGGGAAACCGCCAACATCTCTGCCGGTTTGGCCTTCAGTGCGATCTCCCGCCACTGCACCAATAGTCCTGCCTCCAGCAGAGCCCAGCGGGCGCGCATGGCGTAAGGGCAGCGTCGAAAGCTGTAGAGGATCGGCAGCACGGCATCGGGGTGGTCCCTTGCAGGGATTGTCCGATGCGGCCTGACGGCTCAGGCCTGCTGCCGGTTGATCTTGTGGTTTTCGATCTGACGTTTATCGATCTGGCGTTGCCGCATGGCGAAGCGTTCCCGGTCGGCATCGCTGAAGCGATCCACGCAGTGCAGGCACTGCACCCCCTTGATGTAGCTCGGCAGTGCGCGTTGCTGGGCTGACACCGGCAGGCCGCAGGCGTGGCAAAGGCTGTGCTCTCCTGGTTCCAGCCGGTGGTTCAGCGCCACCCGTTGATCAAAAACAAAGCACTCCCCTTGCCAGCGGCTCTCGGCCTCTGGCACCTGCTCGAGGTACTTGAGGATGCCGCCGCGCAGGTGGTGCACCTCCCCGAAACCCTGTTGCTGCAGATAGCTGCTGGCTTTCTCGCAGCGGATCCCACCGGTGCAGAACATGGCGATGCGTTTGCTGCCCTGCCGTTCGATCAGGGGCCGCAGCGTGGACTCTGCCCATTGCGGGAAGTCTCGGAAGCTCTCGGTGCTGGGGTCGATGGCCCCCTCGAACGTGCCGATCGCCGTTTCGTAGCTGTTGCGGGTGTCGATCACCAGGGTGTCGGGATCATCCACCAGGGCATTCCAGTGTTCGGGTTCCACGTAGGTGCCCACGCTGGTGCTGGGATCCACGCTGGCCACGCCGATGGTCACGATTTCCTTTTTGCGGCGGGCCTTGAAGCGTCGGAACACCGGTTTGTTGGCCCAGCTGCGCTTCACCTCGAGCCGTGCGTAGTGGTCGTCGCCCAGATCCAACGAGGCGCGCAGGTGATTCAGCACCGCATCAACAGCTGATTCCGGTCCACTGATCGTGCCGTTCACTCCTTCATGGGCCACCAATACCGAGCCGAGCACGCTGCCATTGCGGGCCAGGGTCGGCAAGCTGCTCAGCAATGTCTCCCGACGCTCGTCATCCAGGGGCGTGAAGGCATAAAACGCCGCCACCAAGAGTCGGCTGTCGTTCGCCAGCCCAGGCTCCAGGTTGCTCGGGTTCACGCTGTTACGGGTTTAACAGTCCTCCAGCCTGCATCAGGCCGGGTCATGCCCCCGTGGTTCGTCCTCAGGCCTTCTTGCTGATGCGCACCGAAGCCGGCTTCAGGGGACAGGCCAGGGCATGGAAGGGCTTGTGTCCCCCTTCAAAGATCAGGCTTCCCATGGGTTGAGCGTTGGCGCTGTCGATCTTCATGGCTTAGCCACAGACCAGCACGGTGTAGCTCAACCGGGATGCCACCCACAATGAGTGTTTTGTGCAGTGTTCCTGCTCGCTGACAGGGCCTGGTCCGTCAGATTTGCTCCTAGGGACTTCTGCCGATTCCATTTGGACGGTGCTTTTCGATACGCCCAGGGGCGTGTGTTCGATGCCATCACAGAAGGGTGCTTCGCTTCCGTCCATGGCCCTCGCCTTGCTGGCTGTTGTCTTCACAGCAACAGCCATTGGAACGGTGTTTCACGACAAGTACTGACTGCACGTCGCGATGGAAATCCTTTTCCTGGCGCTGATCATCACCGCGACCGTGGTGAAGGAAGTTTCAGCCAGATCTCAATGCCGGTGATGGTGGTGACGCTGCCGGTCGTCTTTGACGGTTTCAAGGATCACGGAAAGAACAAACAGTCCCAGCAGTGATGGAAGGACGATTGGATCAATCACGGCGCCTCATGGAAGGGCTGGTTCCGGTCTAGCCCTGTCCCCACGTCGCTTGTGTGCCAGTCAAGAGATCTTTATAAGGGCTGCTTTGGGGTGGCGTCCATCCCCCATTCGGGGGAAAGACGATGGTCCAGCAATCCCTCAGTTGAGGGAGGTTGTGTCCGGTGCCGTAGCCCTAGACCACCTGGAGACGAAGTCAAACCAGCGATGGTTCTTGTCTTGGCGGCGATCCTGATTGGTGTTTATGCCAATGCCATTCGGATCATTCATTCCGATGACCCATGAACGTTCATCTCTCGTCAGATGGGACGAGGCTTTTGATCAAGTGAAGTGATCGCTTATTGCATCGGAACCATGTTCGGCAGGCCTTCAACACTGGCAAAGGTCACCAGCGCCTCTGCCGGTTCAGAGCCTTTGTTGGTCACATAGTGCGGTTCATCCGGATGGCCCTCGAGGAAGCCATCACCAGGCCGCACCACGCTCACAACCTCGTTGCCGTCCACCAGGCGCACGTTGGTCATCGCGCCCTTGGTCACCACAACAACCACGGGTGATGGATGGGTGTGGAGCGGAATCGTTGCTCCCACCGGCAGGCCGACGCGAACCACCCGCATCTCCGGTGTTCCTTGCGGATAGGCCACCACCCGATTGCCGGGGGTACGACTCGCCTTGAACAACTCCTGAATCTCAGGCTGAGGAGCAGCCTGCACGCTGCTGGCCAGGAGCATCAGCCCAGCGGCCCAGCCAACTTGTTTGAGGTGCATTGTTTCGGAGCGATGCACCGTCTTAATCGATTTGTTGAAACTTGCCCTGTGCTGATCAGCTGGGAGAACAGCTGATCGGCGCCGCCGTCTCCTCCTGCCAATTGGCGGTCACCCCCGCATCGGCGAGCAGTTGGCGGTCAGCCTCCACATCCGGGTTGCCGGTGGTGAGCAGAACATCGCCATAGAAGATCGAATCGGCCCCCGCCTGCAGGCAGAGGATCTGCGCTTCCCGGCTCATTGATTCGCGGCCGGCGCTCAACCGCACCCGGGCGTGGGGCATCAGGATCCTCGCGGTCGCGACCATCCGCACCAGCTCAAGCGGTTCAAAGGGAGCCTGATCTTCCAGAGGGGTGCCTTCCACCGCCACCAGCCCGTTCACAGGAACGCTTTCGGGATGGGGGTTCATGCTGGCCAGCACCTGCAGCATGGAGGCGCGGTCCCGCAGAGTTTCACCCATGCCGATGATGCCTCCGCAGCAAAGGGTGATGCCGGCCTTGCGCACCCGTTCCAGGGTTTCCAATCGTTCCTGATATGTGCGGGTGGAGATGATCCGGTCGTAGTGCTCGGGGCTGGTGTCGAGGTTGTGGTTGTAAGCGGTGAGGCCGGCCTCGGCCAACCGTTCCGCCTGCTGGTCCGTGAGCATCCCCGCGGTGACGCAGGCCTCCATCCCCATGCCACGCACCCCGCGCACCATCTCGAGCATCGCCTCAAACGGAGCGCCATCTCGGATCTCGCGCCAGGCCCAGCCCATGCAGAAGCGGTCCGCACCGGCCTCCTTGGCGGCCCTGGCCCGCTGAAGCACCGGCTCCACCTGCATCTGGGCCTCAAAGGCCGTCACGTCACTGCTGTTATGGATCGATTGGGAGCAGTAGGCACAGTCTTCTTCGCAGCCCCCCGTTTTCACGCTCAGCAGTGAGGCCAGCTGCACCCGGTAGCCCGGGTTGGCTTCCCGATGCACGGTTTGGGCCTGCCAGAGCAGCTCCATCAAAGGAAGTTCCAGCAGGGTCTGGATCTCTTCGGTGGTCCAGTCGTGGCGGATGCTGAGGGTCATGGGCGGATCGGATCAAGACCGCCGAAGCGGCGGTGGCGACATTGGAAATCGAGCAGGGCGGCTTTCAAGGCATCGGCATTGAAGTCAGGCCAGAGCACATCGGTGACGTGAATTTCGGCATAGGCCAGCTGCCAGAGCAGGAAATTGCTGATGCGATGTTCCCCGCTGGTGCGGATCAACAGATCGGGATCCTGTTCGCCAGCTGTGAACAGTTCGGCGGCGATGCTGTTCTCGTCGATGCTGTCGGGGTCCAGCTCTCCCGCAGCAGCGCGTTGGGCCAGCCGTTGAGCGGCCTGCACCAGCTCCCGTCGTCCGCCGTAGTTGGTGCACACGTTGAAGTGAATGCCGTTGTTGCCCGCCGTGCGGGCCGTGGCATCGGCAATCAGCTCCTGCAGTTTCTGGGGCAGGGCTTTCAAATCGCCGAGAAAGCGGATCCGCACCTGTTCGGCCTCCAGGGCCTGCAGTTCGGCCTGCAACACCCGTTCGAACAGGGTCATCAGGAAATTCACCTCCTCCCCCGGGCGCGACCAGTTCTCCGTGGAGAAGGCATAGGCCGTGAGGGCTTGGATGCCCCAGTCGCTGCACAGCCGCAGGGTGGACTTCAGCGATTCAACGCCGGCACGATGCCCCATCACGCGCGGCAAACCCCGGGATTTCGCCCAGCGACCGTTGCCATCCATGATCAGTGCCACGTGCTGCGGGAGCCGACCTGGGTCGAGGTCCGCAGGCAGAAGCGAACGATCGGCCGTGTCAGTGCTGGTGGCCGGAGGGCGGCTCAAGACAGCGATTCAGACGGAGCGCTACCCACCGTACGTCGTGCCGGCGGCATCGATTCGGCCGTACTGAACAGCTCCTTGAGCAGTTCCTGGAGGCGAGAACTGGTGATCGGTCGTTCCAGCTTGCCCTGGTTCGCCAGCGACAGAGTTCCGGTTTCTTCCGACACCACGATGCAGATGCAGCGATCGAAGCGTTCGGTGATGCCGAGGGCCGCCAGATGACGGGTGCCAAAACGGCTCACGCTGTGCCTCGACAGAGGAAGAATCACCCCCGCCGACTCGATTCGATTGCCCCGCACCAGCACCGCACCGTCGTGGAGGGGGGTGTCAGCGGCGAACAGGTTGAGCATCAGCTCACGACTCAGCACGGCACCAATGGGAATGCCGGGATTGAGAAAGTCCTCAGGCCTGAGGTCGCTTCCCAGGTCCACCACGATCAAGGCCCCACGTCGCAGCTGCGACAGCCGGCCTGCGGCCTCGGTGATCTGGTTGACGGTGCCCGCCGAAGCGCTGAACTCCTTCTGGGGATTGCCCAGCAACACGGCCAAACGACCGGTGCCCAGCAACTCCATCAAGCGACGCAGCTCCCCTTGCCAAAGGATGGCCAGGGACAGCGAACAGGCCATGACCAGCGCGTCCACCAGCTTTGTGGTGAGGGGCAGGTTGGCGAAGCGCTGGACGAACCAGGCCATCGCAACCAGAAACAACCAGCCACGAAGCAGCCAGAGGGTGCGCTGCTCGTTAACGCGAGAAAAAAGCAGAAAGCCGATGGAAGAGGCAAAGAGAACGTCGAGCACCAGGCGCGGATCCACCACCGCCAACACGTTCACTCCGCCTTTCTCACCACTGCATTCAACGTAACGCGTTGAATCGTTCTGGCAAAACGTCGTAGCGCAGCAGGTCATCCGGCTGCTCCCGCTTCTGCACCAGTTCGGCTGACCCGTCGTGCACCAGAACGGCGGCGGGCCTCGGGATCCGGTTGTAGTTCGAACTCATCGAGGCGTTGTAGGCACCGGTGGCGAACACGGCGACGATGTCACCGCTCTCGGTGGTGGGCAGGAGCAGGTCTTTCAGCAGCACATCGCCGGATTCGCAGTGCTTGCCCACCAGGTTCACGCTTTCGTCTGGCTTGGCCAGGGGGCGATCGGCCAGGCAGCAGGTGTAGAGCGACTGGTAGGTGATCGGGCGAGGGTTGTCGCTCATACCGCCGTCGATGGCCACGTACGTGCGCACGTTCGGGATTGTTTTGCGTGAGCCCACCGAATACAGGGTCACGCCAGCGGTCGCCACCAGGGAGCGACCCGGTTCGCACATCAAACGCGGCAGCTCGAGGCCCCTCTCCTGGCATGCGCTGGTGACAGCCTCGGCCACCACCTTGATCCACTGCTCAATGCTCGGGGGGTCGTCCGACTCCACATAGCGGATGCCCAGGCCACCGCCCACGTTGAGGTCGGTTACGGGATGCCCCAGGTCACGGGCCAGCTTCAGCTTGTCGGCCATCACCGCCGCCAGATCCCGGTGGGGCTCGAGTTCAAAAATCTGGGATCCGATGTGGGCATGCAGCCCGGTGAGCTGGGCCCAGGGTTGTCCCACCAGGCTGCGCAGCACGGGTTCCACCTGCTCGGGATCGAAGCCGAACTTGCTGTCCAGGTGACCGGTGCGGATGTATTCGTGCGTGTGACATTCGATGCCGGGGGTGAAGCGCAGCATCAGGCGAGCCGGTTCCGATCCCGCAGGAACCAGTTCAGCCAGGCGGTCGAGGTCGTGCTGGTTGTCCACCACGATCGTCACCTTGTTGGCGTAGGCGAGCAGCAGCTCTTCGTCGGATTTGTTGTTGCCGTGCAGCACCATGCGATCCCCGGGCATCCCCCCCCGCAGGGCCGTCAGCAATTCACCGGCGGACACGGCATCCAGCCCCAGCCCCTCGGAGGCCGCCAGGCTGCTCATCACCAGGGAGCTGTTGGCTTTGGAGGCGTAGATCGGCAGGGACGGCCCGGCGTAATGCTTGTTCAGGGCCTCGCGGTAGGCGCTGCAGGTGGCCCGAACGGTGGCTTCATCCAGCACATACAAAGGTGTGCCGTAACGCTCGGCCAGATCGCTGAGACGACACCCTCCAACCACAAGACGGTCGGTGCCGTCGAGTTCTGTGGTGATCGGGGTCAGGTTGCGATTAGGGCTCTCCGCATCCCGGTTGGCCTCGAAGGGCCGTTGACTGGTGATGGTTTGGGTCACGGAGTGGCGGCGTCGAAGGGCAATCTAGGAATCGACCCTGTAGGGGGCGGACCGACTGCGCAGATCCTGCGTCTTGACCCGTCCTGGCAGCAAGCCTGTCTGGCACTGGATCAACGGGCGCTTAACGGCTTCTGGACCGAAGAGCAGTGGCGGCGGGAGCTGGACGACCCCCGGCGCCTCTGCATCGGTCTTGTGCGGCCCGACGCCCTGATGGGGGTGGCTTGCGGCTGGCTGGTGGCTGATGAGCTGCACATCACAGCGGTGGCTGTGGATCCCGACAGGCGTCGCAGCGGCCATGCAGGTTTGCTTTTGCAAGCACTGTTGCAACGGGCACGACAGCACGGTGCCGTGCACGCCACTCTCGAGGTGGCCAGCGACAACGTTGCCGCTCTGGCGCTTTACGCCAAAGCCGGTTTCCGCACCGCAGGCACCCGTTCCGGGTACTACTCCGATGGTCGCGATGCCCTCATTCAGTGGTGTCGCATCCCACCAGCCCCGATTCCCACGTCGGCGGTTTGAAGTTGTTCGGTTTCCCGTCCCTGGGAGACAAAAAAAGCGGTGAATCTTGTTGGATTCATTGTTATTTTTTGTGCGCTTCAGGCCAGTCTCAGACTGGAAAGTGACCGAACAAACCGAACACTCACAGCGGTCCCACAACCCTGATAGCTTGGTGACATCACTGCATTGGCCCAGCGATGTTTGAACGCTTCACCGAGAAGGCCATCAAGGTGATCATGCTGGCCCAAGAAGAGGCCCGCAGACTTGGTCACAACTTCGTTGGTACTGAGCAAATCCTCCTCGGCCTGATCGGCGAGGGAACGGGGGTTGCCGCCAAGGTCCTCAAGTCGATGGGGGTCAACCTCAAAGATGCCCGGGTTGAAGTTGAGAAGATCATCGGCCGTGGATCCGGCTTCGTCGCTGTTGAGATCCCCTTCACTCCCCGCGCCAAACGCGTGCTGGAGTTGTCTCTTGAAGAGGCTCGTCAGCTCGGTCACAACTACATCTGCACCGAGCACCTGCTGCTCGGTCTGATCCGTGAGGGCGAAGGTGTTGCCGCCCGGGTGCTGGAGAATCTTGGTGTCGATCTCGCCAAGGTGCGCACCCAGGTGATTCGCATGCTGGGTGAAACCGCTGAAGTCTCCGCCGGTGGCGGTGGCGGCGGTGCCAAGGGATCCACCAAAACCCCCACCCTCGACGAGTTCGGCAACAACCTCACTCAGCTCGCCACCGAAGCGAAGCTCGACCCGGTGGTTGGTCGTCACAACGAAATCGATCGCGTCATCCAGATCCTGGGCCGCCGCACCAAGAACAACCCTGTGTTGATCGGTGAACCTGGTGTCGGTAAGACCGCCATAGCTGAAGGCCTGGCTCAGCGCATTCAGCAGGGCGACATCCCCGACATCCTCGAAGACAAGCGCGTCCTCACCCTCGATATCGGTCTGTTGGTGGCTGGCACCAAGTACCGGGGTGAGTTTGAAGAGCGCCTCAAGAAGATCATGGAGGAGATCAAGGCCGCCGGAAACGTCATCCTCGTGATCGACGAGGTTCATACCCTGATCGGTGCCGGCGCTGCTGAAGGAGCGATCGACGCCGCCAACATCCTCAAGCCGGCCCTCGCCCGCGGTGAGCTCCAGTGCATCGGTGCCACCACCCTGGATGAGTACCGCAAGCACATCGAACGGGACGCTGCCCTGGAGCGGCGCTTCCAGCCGGTGAATGTGGGTGAGCCGTCCATCGACGACACCATCGAAATCCTGCGCGGCCTGCGCGAGCGTTACGAGCAGCATCACCGCCTCAAAATCACCGACGACGCCCTTGTGGCGGCTGCAACCCTCGGCGATCGCTACATCTCGGATCGCTTCCTGCCCGACAAGGCCATCGATTTGATCGATGAAGCCGGCTCCCGGGTGCGCTTGCTCAACTCGAAGCTGCCCCCCGCGGCCAAGGAGGTGGACAAGGAACTGCGTTCCGTCCAGAAGGACAAGGAGGATGCCGTCCGCGATCAGGACTTCACCAAGGCCGGTGAACTGCGCGAGAAGGAAGTTGAACTGCGGGAGCAGATCCGTTCTCTGCTGCAGGCCAACAAGGACGAGGCCAAGGCTGATACCACTGCTGAATCCGGGGAAACGACTTCCACTGAGGCGGCTGCTTCAGACAGCTCACCGATGGTGAACGAGGAGGACATCGCTCAGATCGTCGCCTCCTGGACCGGTGTTCCGGTGCAGAAGCTCACCGAGAGCGAGTCGGTCAAGCTGCTCAACATGGAGGAAACCCTCCACAAGCGGCTGATTGGCCAGGACGAAGCCGTCAAGGCGGTGTCCAAGGCCATCCGCAGGGCCCGGGTTGGCTTGAAGAACCCAAACCGCCCGATCGCCAGCTTCATCTTCTCCGGCCCCACCGGTGTGGGTAAAACCGAGCTCACCAAAGCTCTGGCCACCTACTTCTTCGGTAGCGAAGAGTCGATGATCCGCCTCGACATGTCGGAATTCATGGAGCGCCACACGGTCAGCAAGCTGATCGGTTCGCCTCCGGGCTACGTGGGCTTCAACGAGGGCGGTCAGCTCACCGAGGCGGTGCGTCGCCGGCCTTACACCGTGGTGCTCTTCGATGAAATCGAGAAGGCGCACCCCGACGTGTTCAACCTGCTGCTGCAGCTTCTGGAAGACGGTCGCCTGACCGATTCCAAGGGCCGCACGGTCGACTTCAAGAACACCCTGATCATCATGACCTCGAACATCGGTTCGAAGGTGATCGAGAAGGGAGGCGGCGGCCTCGGCTTCGAATTCTCCGGTGAAAGCGCTGAGGAGTCTCAGTACACCCGGATCCGTTCCCTGGTGAATGAGGAGCTCAAGCAGTACTTCCGCCCTGAGTTCCTCAACCGTCTCGACGAGATCATCGTCTTCCGTCAGCTCAGCCGCGACGAGGTCAAGGAGATCGCCGAGATCATGCTCAAGGAGGTCTTTGGCCGCATGGGCGAGAAGGGCATCACCCTGACCGTGTCCGATGCGTTCAAAGAGCGCCTGGTGGAGGAGGGCTACAACCCTGCCTATGGCGCACGTCCTTTGCGTCGGGCCGTCATGCGTCTTCTCGAGGATTCCCTCGCCGAAGAGGTGCTGTCGGGTCGGATCAAGGACGGCGACCACGCCGAAGTTGATGTCGACGAGAACAAGAAGGTGGTGGTCCGCCACAAAGGTCAGGTGGACACGGCACCGCAACTCGCTGGTGCCAGCGTCTGATGGTTCGATCCATCTCGTCCCATTCCATTGCCCCCGCCAACGTCTTGCGGGGGGATGGAGCCTGGGATGAGGCCTTGCCTCAGATCAAATCCCTCTGTTCACGTCCGTTGGTCCTCGGTCGCAGTGCTTGCACTGCGGATCAGCGTCAGCTTTTGGTCTTGGATCTCCAGGCCCAGGGGCTCAATCCTCTTCAGGCTCAGCTCCAGTTCGATTGCTGTGAGCAGGATCTGCAGAGATTGGCTGCCGAAGCCAAGGGCTGTGACGCCGTTCTGGCCGCCGGCGGTGGAAAAGTGCTGGACGCCGGCAAGCTGCTGGCCCACCGCCTCTCTCTTCCCTGCATCACCGTTCCGCTGAGTGCCTCCACCTGTGCTGGTTGGACGGCACTCTCCAACATCTATTCCCCTCAGGGTGCTTTCGAAGGGGATGTTGCCCTCGATCGTTGCCCAGATCTTCTTGTCTTCGACCATGGCCTGGTGCGTCAGGCGCCACCGCGCACCTTGGCCAGTGGTGTCGCTGATGCCCTGGCCAAGTGGTACGAAGCCTCAGTGAGCAGCGGCGACAGCAGCGATGGTCTGGTGCAGCAGGCCGTGCAGATGGCGCGGGTGCTGCGGGATCAATTGCTGATCGACAGCCCAGCGGCGCTGCAGGACCCAGACAGTGCCGCCTGGGTGCGCACCGCTGAAGCCTGTGCCCTTACCGCCGGGGTGATGGGGGGACTCGGTGGTGCTCGTTGCCGCACCGTTGCGGCCCATGCCGTTCACAACGGCCTCACCCAGCTTGAGGCTTGCCACCACGTTCTCCATGGCGAGAAGGTGGGTTTCGGAATCCTTGTGCAGCTCCGCCTGGAGGAACGCCTGGGCGGCAATCGGCTTGCAGGCCAGGCGCACCGACAGCTGTTGCCGCTGCTGCGGCAGCTCGGCTTGCCCGTCAGTCTTGATGATCTGGGTCTGGCACAGGCCAGCCTCAGTCAGTTGCAGGAGGTGTGTCGCTTCGCCTGCCGAGAGGGTTCCGATCTGCATCATTTGCCCTTCGCTGTGACGCCTGGTGCTTTGCTGGAGGCCCTTGTGGGTGCTGCGGAACTCAGCCCCAGCAGCCTTTGAAGACGCTCCTGGATCAATTGCGCCCGGCTCTGCTTGACCCGCAGGCCGAGTCCCTCGCTGCTCAGGTGCAGTGGTGGAATTTGCCTGGCCTGGGTGTTGATGATCCCTTCCCGGTGGCGGTTCTTGGCCAAGGCTCTCCGTTGTTGCTGCTGCATGGTTTCGACAGCAGTTTTCTCGAATACCGGCGCCTGGCTCCCCTCCTGGACGATCGGTTTCAGCTGTTCATCCCCGATCTGTTCGGTTTTGGTTTCTCGCCCCGTCCCTTGGGCCTCAACTACGGACCGGAACCTGTTTTGCGGCATCTCGATGCCCTGCTGAAGCGGCTTCCCACCGAGGCTCCGGTGGGTCTGATCGGGGCCTCAATGGGAGGGGCCGTGGCCGTGGAATTGGCCCGACGTCATCCCGAGCGTGTGGCTTCTCTGCTGCTGCTGGCTCCAGCTGGTCTCACGGGGCGTCCGATGCCTGTGCCGCCCCTTCTGGATCGTGTTGGTGCCTGGTTCCTGGGTCGTCCCGGCGTGCGTCGGGGGCTGTGTCGCCAGGCTTTCGCCGATCCCGATGCGGATGTGGGAGCTCCGGAAGAGCAAATCGCCTCGTTGCACCTGCAATGCCCCGGCTGGGCTGAGGCCTTGGCAGCCTTCGCCCGAAGCGGTGGTTTCGCTGGCTCTGGCGATCCCCTGCCCCCCCAGTCACTGCACGTGATCTGGGGTGATAACGATCGGATTCTGCGTGCTCCGCAGAAACAGGCGCTTCAGGCCTTGCTCGATCAGCCCGTGGAGACCTTCCCCTCCTGCGGCCACCTCCCCCATATCGATCAGCCCCGCAAGGTGGCTGAGCGTTGTCATGACCTGTTGACCCATGGCTGATCCCGTTCTCAACGTGCTGGCAGGGGCCCTGCGCCTCTGGATTCGCAGCCAGTGCGACAGCCTCGGCAGCCTCGAACTGGCCCTGAACGGTTCCACCTGGTCGTTGTTGCGAGGGCGTCTGGATGGGGTGACCCTCAAGGCGAGGGATGCCTGTTTCCAGGGCCTGCCCTTGCAGAGCGTGGAGTTGTGCAGCGGTCCGATTGCGGTGGACATGAAGCTGCTGAGTCCCGGTCAGATGCTGGCCCTGCAGCAGCCGTTCCAGGTGGAGGGAGAGGTGCGCTTCAACGGCCGTCAGCTCAACAGTGCTTTGCTGGCTGAACCCTGGCGTTGGCTTGGGGATTGGATGGCTGAGCAGCTGATGGGCCTCAGCCCATTAGGGGCTCTTCGCATTGATTCGGATCTGCTCGAGTTGCAGGTTCCCGTCGCTGCCCATCAGGACCCCGCTCGCCGTCGTTTCCGCCTCAATGCCGAGCAGGGAACTCTGTGCTTCCGGCCCGAGACCGCTGATCAACCGTGCACCTTGCTTCCGATGGATCCCGCCATTCGGATCGAGCAGGTGCAGCTGGCGAGTGGTCAGTTGGCCCTCAAAGGTCAGGCCAGCGTCACCCCTTAGCGCTGGTTACGGCGCCAACAGCGGCTGGCAGAGAGCGATTGCGTAGAAGACCACCGCTGGGGTGAACAGATAACTGTCGATCCGGTCCAGGATCCCGCCATGGCCGGGCAGAACATCACCGGAATCCTTCACGCCTGCATCGCGTTTCATCATCGATTCGGTCAGGTCTCCCACCAGGGCGAATAGAGCGATCAGTGCCCCCAGCAGCAGGCCTGGCAGGCCATGCAGGGCCCAGCCCATCAGCTGACCGCAGACCAGGCCAACCAGCATGGACGACATGAATCCACCGATCGCCCCTTCGATGGTTTTCCCGGGGGAGATCGGTGAGAGGGGCCGTCGCCCGTAACGCCGTCCCACGGCCCAGGAGCCGATGTCGGTGGCGACGATCATCAGGCAGGCCGACAGCGTGATCTCCAGACCGTTGTCCAATCCGCGCAAACTCAGCCAGTGGCTGGGCAGAAACCCGAGGTAGAACAACCCGAAGATCGATGCCGCAATGTCGGCGATGGAACCCGTCACCGGTTGCAGCAGCAGCCAACCGCAGATGGCGGCTCCGGAGAGCGGCAGAACGGCATGGGCCACATCAGCCGGTAGCCCGCCCTGAATCGCCCACTGGGTGGTGAACAGCAGCAGTTGGCAAGCCACCAAGGTGGTTTTTGTGGCGGGGCGAATTCCCTTGAATTTCGCCATCCGGAAGAACTCGAGCAGGCCGAGGTGCACCATTCCCCCCAGCGCGGCGGTGAACCACCACCCGCCCAAGCTCACCACCAGCAGGCCAAAGCCGCCCACACCAAGGCCACTGATCAATCGCTTGCGCAGCGCTGCTCGGGCCGCTGGCGCTTGGCTCTGATCGAGGACAACCTCACGGATCACGCTGATTGGAGGAGTCCTGTGGTCACACTATCAATCGCCCTTGGCAAGGATCTCAAGCCTCACCGGTACCTCCCCCGCTTGCATCATCTGAAGTTGTGAGGCAGCGCCATGGGCCAGATCGATCACCCGTTGGTACTTGAACGGTCCGCGGTCATTGATCCGCACCACAACGCTGCGGCCATTGCTCAGATTGGTGACGCGCACCTTGGTGCCGAAGGGCAGGGTTCGATGGGCTGCCGTCAGCGTGCCCTTGCTGAAGCGCTCACCATTGGCCGTGGTGCGGCCGTAGAACCCTGGCCCGTACCAGCTTGCAGCGCCCTGCACCACCTCGATCAGTTTGCTGGGGGTGGGCTTGGGGGTTGCGATCTGCCTCGGTGGGGCCGGTAGAGGCCTGACAGGGACGACCGTCCTGACGTCCTGGATGGTGATGGCCTCTCTGATCTCCGTGATGTCTTCGACCAGAAATTCCTCGCCACTGGGGCTGGCCCCAACGGAGGGGCCCAGAAACAGCGCCATCAGCAGCAAGGTCAGAGGTTTCATCCACCGCAGCCGAATGCATGGATTGAAGCGGCATTGGGTCTGAATTTCATCCCCCGCTCACCACAGACAGCCTGTCCGGCATCTGGTCTCCCCAGAACAGCTGCTGGCGCTCGAGCCAGCACTGTCGCTGGCGATCCAGCCGTTCGCCGGGAATCAGCAGGGGGATGCCCGGTGGGTAAGGGCACAGCAGCTCAGCCGCGATGCATCCCTCCGCGTCCTTCAACGCCTCCTGGTGATGCGCCGCTGTCCACGCCCGGCTTGGTGGTTGCGCTGTGGTGGTGACCAGCGGCAGCGGTGGGGCTTCGAAGGCTGGCAAGGGAGCGCGATCGGGGAAGCTCCGCAGCAGGCTCTGCCAGTGATGCCTCATCTGCCGACCCAGCCCTCGGTGGCGTGCCAACCCCAGGCAGAAGGTGAGGCTGGCTGGTTCTGGTAATTCGCCCACCAACCCGCGGGGCAGAAACCAATCGTCGGCATCCAGGCCGGTGATTCCCGCTTGGCCCGTGTGCAGGATCAGGCGCAGCGGATCTTGGTTGTTCAGCAGCGGCACGCCGCTGTTGCGCAGATCCTCGGCGAGGGCTGCAGCCTCCTGCAGACGCCGCAGCAATTGCCGGCGTCCCTTGCGCCGCCGCCAGTGTTGAAGGGCTTCTTCGCAGGAGGCCAGTAGCAGCGCACTGGGGCTGGTGGTCTGAAGCAGGCCCAGGCTGCGTTCCACCCGCACGGGATCCAGACGCTCCCCCTGCAGCCAGAGCACCGCCGTTTGCGCCAGTGCTGCAGCAGATTTCTGCAGGGAATGCACCACAAGATCAGCGCCGCAGTGCAGGGCGCTGGGGGGAAGGGGGTGATCCACCCCAGTGGCGAAATGACAGCCGTGGGCTTCATCCACCAGCACGCAACAGCCCTGTTGCTGCAGCTGCTGAATCACCGCCGTCGGGTCATTGGCATAGCCCTGGTAGGTGGGATGCACCAGAACCGCGGCACGGATCGGTGCTCCATCGCGGGGTAGGGCCTCCAGAACCCGCTCGATCCAGGCCGAATCCGCCGGTGCCGGCTGGCCTCGGTCGCTTTGAAAGGGGAGATCGAACAGCACTGGCCGCAGGTCCCCAAGAATGCAGGCCTGAATCAGGCTGCGATGGACGTTGCGGGGCAGCAGCACCCGCTCTCCGGGCCGGGCCATGGCCAGCAGTGCGGCCTGCAGCAACCCCGTGGCCCCGTTCACCCCGTACCAGCAGCGCGCCACTCCCATCTGTGCTGCGGCGGAACGTTGGCTGTCGGCGATGGCGCCGTCCGCCTCCAGCGGACCGCCAAGGGCCGGGAGTTCCGGTAGGTCCCAGATGCCAGCGCGGCGTCGCAGTAATTGACGCAGTCCATCCGGAAGGGCAGCCCCCCGTCCATGGGCCGGCAGAAACAGGGGCTGACCGAGGCGACGGGTGAGCTGGGGCAGAAGCGCCATCAAATCCGCCTGATCTTCTTAAAGTCTCCCTCTCTATTCAGCGCGATGCGATGCGTTACGACCCCGGGCGGGATCTCGGCTGGCTACTGCTGCGTCCCTGGGTCGCCATCCCGCGGCTGATCCATGTGCTGTGGTCCTTGGCGGGGCTGGTGCTGGTGCTGCTCCTGCGTGGAGGCAGCAGTGACCCCGCCGTTCAGCAGGGGCTGGCGCGTCGCATTCTCAACACCCTGACGGGTCTGGGGCCCTGCTTCATCAAGCTGGGACAGGCCCTCTCCACCCGTCCGGATCTGGTGCGTCGGGACTGGCTGGAGGAACTGACGCGCCTGCAGGACGATCTGCCGGCCTTCCCCCATGCCACCGCTCTGGCATGCATCCGTGAGGAACTTGGCGCTCCGGCGGCCGAGTTGTTTGAGGAGTTCCCCGATACGCCGATCGCCGCTGCCAGCCTTGGCCAGGTCTACAAGGCTCGTCTGCAGAGCCAGCACTGGGTTGCAGTCAAAGTGCAGCGCCCCAATCTCACCTTCATCCTGCGGCGGGATCTGGTGTTGATCCGGGCTTTGGGGGTGATGACGGCGCCGCTGCTACCGCTCAACCTGGGTTTCGGACTCGGCGGAATCATTGATGAGTTCGGCCGCAGTCTGTTTGAGGAGATTGATTACGGCCTGGAAGCGGCCAATGCCGAGCGTTTTTCGGCGCTTTTTGCGGAGAACGGTGCGGTCTACATCCCGAAGGTGGAGCGAATGCTCAGCTCCACCCGGGTGTTGACCACCACCTGGATCGACGGCGCCAAGATGCGCGACAGCGAAGAGCTGCGTTCCCAGCGTCTTGACCCAACGGCGTTGATCCGCACGGGCGTGATCTGCGGCCTTCAGCAACTGCTGGAGTTCGGTTACTTCCATGCCGACCCTCACCCCGGCAACCTCTTCGCCTTGCCGGGTCGCACCGGCGATCTCGGCCATGTGGGGTATGTCGACTTCGGAATGATGGATTCCATCAGCGACAGCGATCGGCTCACCCTCACCGGTGCTGTGGTGCATCTGATCAACCGTGATTTCTCTGGGTTGGCCAAGGACTTCCAATCCCTGGGTTTTCTCAGCCCCACGGCCGATCTCACGCCGATCATTCCTGCTCTGGAAGAGGTGCTCGGTGGCAGCCTTGGCGACTCGGTTGGATCGTTCAACTTCAAGGCGATCACCGATCGCTTTTCCGAATTGATGTTCGATTACCCCTTCCGGGTGCCGGCGCGCTTCGCCCTGATCATCCGGGCCGTCGTCAGTCAGGAAGGGCTTGCCTTGCGGCTGGATCCGAACTTCCGGATCATTGCTGTGGCCTATCCCTACGTGGCCCGTCGACTGTTGGCGGGAGACACCAGCGAGATGCGTGAGAAGCTGCTGGAGGTGATCTTTGATGAATCAGGCCGCCTGCGCCTGGATCGGCTGGAGAGTTTGCTGGATGTGGTGGGTCAGGATGCTCCCGCTCCTGGCAAGGAACTGATCCCTGTGGCCGGAGCCGGCCTGCGGCTGCTGCTCAGCCGAGATGGTGCTGACCTGCGCAAGCGTCTGCTGATGACGCTGATCCGTGACGATCGTTTGCACACCGACGACGTGCGTGCCCTGGTCGGCCTGCTCGGACGCACCTTCGGCCCGGGGCGTCTGGCCGGAGGGCTGTTGCAGCGTCTCAATCCATTGGCGGCAGCCTGATCCGGAGATCAAAACTCCAGCGAGATTGTCGAACCCACCGCTAAGGTCTCAGCTCTTTGAGATCGGCGTCGATGCCTGAGGAGATCAGCGCCCAGGAGCTTGAGCAGCTGCTCCAGATGATGACCCTGCCCCAGCCCCCCTACCTGATGGCGGGCATCGGGCTGCTGATGGGTGTGCTCTGCGGCCTCACCTTTGGCCGTCAGGTGCAGAACAAGCTGGATGGCTGGAAACAGGACCGGCTCCCCTTGCTGCCGTTGGGGACTGCGGAGATCAACCTCAGCTACGCCGGCACCCTCATCGGGGTGACGTTGTTCATTGGCTGCTGCCTTCAGATCTTCGGGTTTGCCTCAGGCGCTGCCCTGCTGGTGGCCCTGCTGCTCTCGCTGCTGACCGGTGGAGCCTTGTTTTCTCAGCTCGAGCGCCTGATGCAGCAGGTGGAAGCGGGAAAGTTCAAAGCGGTTGATTTCGACAACTTCGACGAATTCTTCTGAGCCTTTAAGCGAAGCCGTTGTTCTGCTCTGTCGGGATGCGCTTCCGGGCAGAATGGGTCTGTCCCTGCCATTTGGACGTGACAACCCTGTCTGCGTCTGTTTCCACCCGTCGACTTCTCGTCGTGGAGGACGACGACAGCATTCGCGAAACAGTTGGAGAGGCCCTGCGCGCTGAAGGTTTTGAGGTACACACCTGTGCAGATGGCGCCTCAGCCCTCACTCTGATCACACCCGGCAGTTCAGATCCAGTGGATTTGATCGTGCTCGATTTGATGCTTCCGGGTTTGGGGGGGCTTGACCTTTGCCGAGAGCTCCGTCGCCTCAACAACACCACACCGATCCTGGTGATCAGCGCCCGCGACAGTGAGACCGATCGGGTGCTGGGGCTGGAGGTGGGCGCCGACGATTACCTGGTCAAACCCTTTGGCCTGCGGGAGCTGGTGGCCCGCTGCAGGGCTTTGCTGAGGCGGTCCAGTCAATCGGAGACGTCGCCTTCCCAACCGCATTCCTTCACTCACGCCAACCTTTGCCTCTTTCCCAGTGAATGCAGGGTCACCCGGGATGGCATGGACCTCACCCTCTCTCCCAAGGAGTACAAGATCCTCGAGCTGTTCATTCAGAACCCCAAGCGCGTCTGGAGCCGCGACCAGCTGCTGGAGAAAATCTGGGGTGTCGACTTCATCGGCGACACCAAAACCGTGGACGTTCACATCCGCTGGCTGCGGGAAAAGGTGGAGAAGGAGCCCTCATCGCCTCAGTTGATCCGGACGGTTCGCGGCTTCGGGTATCGCTTCGGCTGAGGGAGCTGTGGTGATTTCTGCCGCACTCGGCTTTGCAGCTGGCATCGGGATCACGCTTCTGCTGCAGCGTCGACGCCGTGTTCTGGCGTCCAAACGAACGCCCAGGGAGCGCTCCATCGTCTTGAACGCTCCCCAGCTGCTGGCCTGGATTGATGCGGCCACCCAGGGCTGGATGATCCTGGCCCCGGATCACTCCATCGCCTACATCAACGACCGGGCTGAACGCCTTCTTCATATCCCTTCCAACCGCCTGGTTCGTGGCATGAAGCTCCGGGATGTCCTCGACATTCCTGCCTTGGAGGAGTTGATTTTCAGCAGCCGCTATCAGCTGCGTTCCCAGCGTTGTGAATGGGATCAACAGGGGACTCCGCTCGAGGCCGTTGTTCTGCCGGGCAGCGACGAATGCTGGCTGGTGCTGATCCAGAGCCGTCAGTCCCTCGAAGCCCAGCAACAGCAACAGGAACGCTGGGTGAGTGATGTGGCCCATGAGCTCAAGACCCCCCTCACCGCCCTGATGCTGGTGAGCGATCGGCTGGAGCTGGCCGTCAAGGAGGACGACGCGGCTCTGGTGCAACGGCTGCAGAAGGAACTCCGGCGTCTTCAGCTGCTGGTGGAGGACCTGTTGGAGCTGTCGCGGTTGGAGAACAGCCTGCCTCAGGACGACAGCGAGCATGTGCCCCTAACCCTGGAAGAGCTGGTGGACAGCGCCTGGGGATCGATTGGCCCGATTGCGGAGGAACGGCGGGTGACGCTGCAGCTGGACCGCAGCGAATCCGGCCCCCTACGTGGTGATCAGCGCCGTTTGCACCGTGCGGTGCTCAACCTGCTCGACAATGCCCTGCGCTACTCCCCTGATGAGAGCAGCATCAACGTGTCCGTCCGCCAGAGCGGCGGCTGGTGGTTGCTCAGCATTCGTGACCATGGCCCTGGCTTGAGTGAGGCCGATCTCACGCGCATGTTCCAACGCTTCTATCGGGGGGATCCCTCCCGCACCCGCTCCAATCGCAGCGGCAGTGGCCTGGGACTTGCCATCGTGCAGCAGATCGCTGTCAACCATGGCGGCCGCATCGACGCCCGCAACCATCCTGCCGGGGGAGCCTGCATGGATCTGCTCCTGCCCCGGGAGCCCCTGGGATGACGCGGCAGCGCCTGCAGAAACTGATCGCTGCTGCCGGCCTCTGCTCCAGGCGCCGGGCTGAAGAATGGTTGCAGGCCGGCCGCGTGACGGTGGATGGTCAGGTCGCCCGCGTTGGCGACCAGGCCGATCCGCAGCAGCAGAGGATTCATGTGGATGGTCAGCCGTTGCCGTCCCGTGGAGTGGCACGGGTCCTGCTGATGAACAAGCCGATGGGCGTGATCTGCAGCTGTGATGACCCGCAGGGTCGCCGCACGGTGCTTGACCTGCTGCCTCCGAAGCATCGGGCTGGTCTTCACCCCGTTGGCCGCCTGGACGCCGACAGCCATGGTGCCCTTCTGCTCACCGATCTGGGCGAACTCACCTTGAAACTCACCCACCCGCGTTACAGCCACGCCAAGACCTACCGGGTGTGGGTGCAGGGTGTGCCACCGGAGCCAGTCCTCGATCGCTGGCGTCGGGGTGTGCCCCTGGATGGGCGCTTGACCCGCCCCGCTCGGGTGCGCCGGTTGCGGACTTGGGGTGACCGCTCGCTTCTGGAGATAGAGCTTCGGGAAGGGCGCAACCGACAGATCCGTCGGATGGCGGAAGCTCTTGGCCATCCGGTTCTTGACCTGCAGCGCACGGCGATTGCCGGGTTGCCGCTCGGTGATCTGGCCGAGGGGTGCTGGATCTGGTTGAGCGAGGGAGAATGGAAGCCCCTGCTCGAGCGGGCTGGTTCGATGGATCTGCCCAACAGCCCATGCGACTGAAGCGTCCAGGACTCTGGTGGCGACGTCCCCGCAAGGGTTCCAGCCCTGATGCCGGCACGGTGGAGGCCCAGGAGCAACAGCGCCAGGATCTGGGGCTGATGCTGCGGCGGCGTCGTGAGGAACTGGGCCTCTCGCTTCGTGATCTCGCCAACGAGACCCGCATCACTACCCCTGTGATCGAAGCTCTGGAGCGGGGCTGGCGAGATCGCCTGCCCGAGCGGGCCTATCTCGCCTCGATGCTTCCGCAGATCGAGCGTCGTCTGGCCCTTCCCGGTGGCTGCCTCGAGCCCCTGCTCCCTTCGCCGGTGTTCCGCCGTGGACCCGCCAAAGCGGGACTGGGTCGCTTCACCCTGGGCAACATCGATGTGTTCACCACCTGGCAGGGAACGGTCGTTTATGCGGCGGTGATCGCCTTCAGCCTGCTGGCCATCAACCGCCAACAACAGGATCTGGCCCTGCGCAACAGCCTCAGCCTTGAGCCCGTGCGCGCCGATGTTGAGGCGATCAGCCGTGGTCCGAACCTGGCGGGTTCAGACGAAGGCATCGCCGCCCTGCGTCCCCTGGAACAGGTCCAGCAACGCAAGCCTCAGCAGTGGTTTGAGCTGGTGCGGGACGCCATGTCGCAGTCTCAGGGGGTGCTTGAGGTTGTGGTGGCTGAGCCGAGAGCGCTCAAGCTCTCCAGCGGTGGGGGAGACCGGGTTCAATTCATGGCCAGTGCCGGCAGGTTGACCCTGCAGTTGCAGGCCCCGATTGAGGTCCTTCTGGATCCCCCTGCTGGTGCAGAGGATCAGGTGCTTTGGAACGGAGAGCCTCTGACTGTGGATCAAGAACGGCCGGGGGTTTATCGGGTCAACAAACTGACTGCTCCCGCAAGCGACCGTCCCCAGACGGCTCCCCTGCTTCCATAGCCGCTCAGTGCATTCGCCAGCGCGGCATCAAAGCTTTGAAGCCTCCAGCTCCAGTTGCCTTCGCTGGTGCCGGGAGTGTTGAACCTGGCCCGGTCGTCCAGGTGCATCAGGTCCTGCAGTGGGGCGATCACCAGGCCTGCGGTCGTGGCAAAGGCCATGTCGAGCAGATGCCAGGCTGGAGCTGTGATCTCACCATTCACCCGCGTCGCGATGCGGTCCCGGCTGTCGGCATCCAAAGCGTTCCACCAGCCCAGGGTTGTGGGGTTGTCGTGGGTGCCGGTGTAGACGACCCATCGATGCCCATTGGTGTTTTCCGGCAGATAAGGGTTGTCGCGCTCGCCATCGAACGCGAACTGCAGCACTTTCATGCCAGGCAACCGGAAGGCATCCCGGAGCTCCTCCACATCAGGTGTGATCACGCCGAGATCCTCGGCAATCAAGGGAAGAGCACCACCGGCATCTCTGCGCAGCTTGCGCAGCAGGGCATGGCCTGGAGAGGGCTGCCATTGACCGTTCTCCGCGGTGCTGTCGGAACCGGGGACGGCCCAGAAGGCCGCAAGGGCACGGAAGTGATCCAGGCGCAGCAGATCCACAAACTCTCTCTGCCGCGCAATTCTTCGCCGCCACCATCGGAACCGCGTGATCCGATGCTGTCCCCAGCGGTACACCGGTGAGCCCCACAGCTGTCCGGTTTCCGAGAAGTAATCGGGCGGCACGCCGCTCTGGGTGGTGAGCTGGCCGTTCTCCTTGACGGTGAAGAGCGAAAGGTTGCTCCAGACATCTGCGCTGTCACTGCTCACATAGAAGGGCAGGTCTCCAAACAGCTGGATGCCCAGCTCTGCCGCTTGGCGGCGGATCGCCTGCCACTGGCGATCGAGATGCCACTGGGTCAGTTGTTCCCGCAGCAGCGCGCCGTGGTGTTGCTCAGCCCAGGCCCGCAGGGCCTTGTTGTCATGCCGGGCCAGGGGGAGCGGCCACTCCCACCAGGGTTTGTGGTTTTGATCGTGCAGGACGCGAAAACGGGCGTGGTCATCCAGCCAGGAGTGCTGCTGGTGCGTCCAGCGCTTGAAGTCGGCATGTCGCACTGGATCCTGCTCAGGCCAGGCATCAAGCAGGGCATCGCCGAGGGCAGCGGACCGTTGCCTGGCGAGGCTGAAGTCCACACGCTCCGCTCCCTCCAGCGGTGCATCAGCTCCGGGAGCAGCCCTGAGGGCGTCATCGCTGATGAATCCCTCATTGGCCAGGTCCTGGCCGTCCAGGAACCAGGGGTTCAGCGCATTGCAGGAGGGAGAGCTGTAGGGCGAGCCGGTGGGATCCGGCGGAGCCAGCGGCAGAATCTGCCAGACGCCGATGTCATGGTCGGCCAGCAGCTGAAGCCAACGGCGACAAGGCTCTCCAAAGCTGCCGCAGACGGGACTGCCCGGCAGGGCGGTGGGATGCAGCAGCACCCCAGTGCTGCGCCCAGGTTCAGCCTTGGTCAGGTCAACAGTGGACTGATCCATGGGGGCCTCTTCGTCTCCCAAGGATGGCTGCTTCAGAACAGTGCGGCATCCCCCAGGTCTTGCCCGGCCATGCCCTCCCGGGCCACGCGCTCAAAAAACTGCTCCAGCGTGTCGGTTCCATAGGAGGGCGTGGCATCCGCGTCGTAGCACTGCCTCTGCTCGTCCCAGACGAGCATGGATTCGCTGGCGTAGTAGCGGCCGATCCGACCAAATTCCGCTGTGTCGTTGATGCCTGGGAACACTCGAGCCAGGGCGTCCAGCACGGCGATCGGTGCATCCATCAGGGCAATCGGCACCGACAGCATCCGTTCGGGTTTGTTCAGAGCGCGGAAGAGCATCTCTCCCTGCTCCCGGGCGCTCAGCGCCGGACCCGGCCCCCCAATGGGCAGTACCTGGTTGCGTTTGGACGCGTCATGGATGCAATCCGCCATGAAGCGGGCTAGATCTGCTTCGCTGATCGGCTTGCAGCTGGCCAGGGTTCCGCCTCCGAACATCACGTAGGGGCCGCCCTTGCGGCAGCTTTCCACCTGTCCGCCCAGGCTTTTGAAAAAGGCGGTGGGGCGAACGATGGAGTGGCTCATCTCTTCATCCGCCTGCAACACGGCTTCGAAGGCCAGCTTCGCCTTCTGAAATTCCAGCAGCGGCTTCTGCACACAGATGGCCGAGAGCAGCACGTAGTGGGCCACCCCGGCCGCCCGTCCCTGCGCATACGTGTTGAGGGTGGCTGCGTGGTCAATCGCCCAGGAATCCTTGCGGCCGCCGGTGCGGGATGCCAGGCAACTCACCACCACATTCGTGGGTTGATCGAAGGCCTCGGCGGCGATTGAGGCTGGATCGGTGACATCCCCAAAGCGCACCTCAGCTCCCGGGAAATCGGCGATCACCTCGTCCCTGCTCTGACGACCACCGATGCCGCTGCGCTCGCGGGCGAAGGCGATCACCTGGTAGCCCCGGTCCACCAGTTCCTTCACCACAAAGCGGCCGATGTAGCCCGTGGCTCCGAACACCACCACGCGCACCTGTTCGGGTGGTCGGCTGCGGTAGTCGTGGCGGAGGGACATCGATGACGGCTTCACGGGGCCCAGGCTAGGAACTGGAGATCTGGGCGAAACTAAGCGCCATTGCGGTTCGTCCAGCGAAATGAACTGGTTGTCGCCATCCCGAGTTCGCGGTGCGCTGTGTGTCGGTGCTGCTGTGCTGGGGATTGGTGTGACCGGGTGGTTGATGGCGACCCTCTGGCCAAAACCCGATCGCGTTGCCGCGGGCGCTCCGCTGAGTGCGGATCAACCTGAAACTCTGGCCCCCTTCCCGGAGGTCCCGGTGACGGTGTTGGTGATCGGTGTTGATGCGGATCGGCTGGGTGCCGCCTCCAATCAGGCCGCGCCCAAGGGCCCCCCCAATGCCGATGCACTGCTGTTGCTTCGCATTGCCGCCCAGGAGCCGCTTCAGGTTCTCCAGATCCCCACGGAGCTCGCTGTTCAGCTCCCTGGCGAAGAGAATCCGGGACGCTTGGCTCAGTTGTGGCAACGGGGTGGCGTCAGTCTTCTTGGCGATGCCATCCGCGACATTGTTGGTCTTCAGCAGGGTGATCCCAAGCGGTATGTGGTGATGCCCCGTGCGGCCCTACGCCGCCTGGTGGATGGTCTGGGCGAGGTGGAGGTGGTGTTGAGCGACTCCTACGAACGCCAGGACAAGACGCAGGATTACACCGTCATGCTCCAGGCCGGACGACAGCGTCTTAACGGTGCCCAGGCGGAACAGCTGGTGCGCCATCTGCCCGATCCCAAGGCTGTCCCCCAGCGTCGCCAACGCCAAAACCTCCTTGTTGAGGGTCTGATCGAACAGGTCAAGGCCCCCAGTGGAATCGAAGTGATCCCTGGTTTGGTGAACCAACTGAACACTGAGCTGGAGACCAACCTCAGTCGTTCGGAGCAGCTGAGCCTGGCCGCGGCGATCATCGCCAGCCCCGAACCCGCACGGATCAGCCGGCTGCCCCTGGCCGAGCGGGCTGGTGAGCAGACCTTGCGCCAGATCGACGGCGGCGCCAGCCTTCCCCTCTGGCCCCAGCGTTAAGCGGGGCTGCGGAGTTGCAGCCTCCGGGCGAGGGCGTCGACGCACTCGCTCTGTTCCGGATGCTGTTCATCGGGAATCCAGCCCAGCCAGCTGAGGCCGTCCCGGCGTCGCGCTGGGCCGTTCCAGGGGCCCTGGAGCTGCACCAGTCCGAGCAGCGGCACCTGCAGTTCCCGGCACAGGGCGGCATAGGCGGCGGCTGCGCCAGAGATTGAACCGTCCTGTTCAGCAGTGGTCAGCAGCAGCACCGGCTGACGCCAGTCGGCGAGGGCCTGCAGCCAGCTGGCATCACCCTTCAGGGTCGGCCGGGCTGCGTCGCCGCTGAGCCTCACAAGCCCTGTTGCCGCCGGATTGGTCTGGAGAACCTCAGCCGGTGATGCACCACTGGCCACCGTGGTGAGAGGGCATCGGCAAGCCCGTGCCAGGGCTTCACAGGCCTGGCGCATTTTGAGTTCAGGCAGGGGGCCCGCACCCACCAACAGCGGGAAACCTGTGGACATGGGGGCACTGCTCACCTCTACCATCGGATTACAGCAGAATTCGTTCCGCGGGCGCCGTGACAAGTTTCCTGACAGCAGCCCGTGCCGAACAGGAGCAGATGACCCCGGACAGTCGCCGTTTGCGCCTGTTCAGCGGCACCTCGAACCCTGCTCTGGCCAAGGAGATTTCCGCCTATCTCGGGGTGCCCGATGGTCCTCGCGTCTGCAAGCGTTTTGCTGACGGTGAGCTCTACGTGCAGATCCAGGAGTCGATCCGGGGCTGCGATGTGTTCCTGATCCAGCCCACCTGCGCACCGGTGAACGATCACCTGATGGAGCTGCTGATCATGGTGGATGCCTGCAGACGGGCTTCTGCACGGCAGATCACCGCTGTGGTGCCTTACTACGGCTACGCCCGTGCCGATCGCAAGACCGCTGGTCGTGAATCGATCACCGCCAAGCTCACGGCCAACCTGTTGGTGACGTCGGGCGTTGACCGCGTGCTGGCAATGGACCTGCACTCCGCCCAGATTCAGGGCTATTTCGATATTCCCTGCGATCACATCTACGGCTCTCCCGTGCTGGTGGACTACCTCTCCACCCAGGATCTGGGAGATGTGGTGGTGGTGTCTCCGGATGTGGGGGGCGTAGCCCGGGCCCGGGCTTTCGCGAAGCAGATGAACGATGCCCCGCTGGCGATTATCGACAAGCGCCGCACCGGCCACAACATGGCCGAAAGCCTCACGGTGATTGGTGATGTGGCGGGGCGGACAGCGATCCTGATCGACGACATGATCGACACCGGCGGCACGATCTGCGCAGGTGCACGCTTGCTGAGGGAGCAAGGAGCCAAGCGGGTGCTGGCCTGCGCCACCCACGCCGTCTTCTCTCCCCCCGCCAGCGAACGTCTGTCCGTTGAGGGCCTGTTTGAGCAGGTGGTGGTGACCAACAGCATCCCGATCCCGCAGGACCGGGTCTTCCCTCAGCTGAAGGTGCTCTCCGTGGCCAACATGCTGGGGGAAGCGATCTGGCGCATCCATGAAGAGAGCTCCGTGAGCTCGATGTTCCGCTGATCGAATTGCAGGCTGACTACTGAAATCCCTTTTGATGGGACGACACTTGGAAGAAGCCTGACATCAAAGTCGCACCATGGCTAGACCGCTAAAAGTATTACAACCGTGATCCAACATGACTTTATGCGGCTCATCATCTAAGGCAATGCACTGACTCGCCGCCAGACAAAAAGTATGGGTTTTGGATACGTAGAGTACCCCCATAAGTCGAATAAAATGAGATAAAAGATTCCGGAACGGAGTGATCACTCTTGATGTCTGATGAAGTGGGAATTGAGAGGTTTATCTCATCTAAAGCTGATGGCTCCAAGGATTGAAAAAACGTCAGAACACTGGAGTTGCAAGTCAGCCAGATAGCCGAGCGAGAGCAGCTACGAGGCATTAGGCCGAGAGATTTTGTGATATAGACTGACGATGTAAGAAAGAGCAAGAAAAATGGGCTGGACTAAAGCAACATCCGGTAAGAAGATATTTGTATTGATTAGATATGACCTCTTTGGAGTATTAACAAGCCACAACACAGGTCTTGACTGTATGGATAGTGGCTATGCAGATGGTCGAGTCGGGTTGACATGAGATCGAGATCAACCGAAGCCACTTCAGATCACTCACTAACACCTGCATCAGATCAGGTATGCTTTATGGATTTAAGGGGTGAAATTACTTCTCTTCTTTGAGAATTCTGCTTTCATGCGGCCTTTGTTAAATCTGCTTTGTCAGTAATATTGCCGGAGTTTCCAGTGCAATGAGCATTGGCAAGCCTCTTGCATTATTCAGTGCATGTTTTTTTGACCTAAGTGTAGAAGCTTAGGCTTGCTCTAAGCCAACTCTCAGGCAAATCTTTCGGAGAATTCATGCAAGAAGCGATTGATTTCCATAGGATTTGATCAAAAGTTAACTGCAGATGTCGAGTATAGGCGGATGGGGTATACCTTTTTTGGGATGTATTTCCCTTTCAAGTGGTTTATGGGTAGTGATCATCCTGGGTGGTGTAGAAGCAATTCAAGCTCTCAAATCCCCACAAGAAAGCAAGATAGTTAGGAACATGGATCAGTCACGGCTTCAGCCGTCACCTATTCCACCAGAATTAAAAATAATCCGGGGGCTGCTTAAAGATAAATTTTAGAGCAAAGCACACTGTGACGGTTCGAACCAGCAGCAGCAGGCCGAATGTCTGCACACCCACCACTCCCGCCCGAGGTGATTAATGACTTGGTAGCTTCATCAGTCGTCAACAGCCATATGCCCCGGAGGTACTACATCCGAAGATTCCCTTTGGGATGTTTTTGTCTCACCGTATTAACTCTCGGGAAGGGTGTCGATGCTTACAAACAAAATTACTGCACTCCTTGATGATGAATTCAGTCGTACAAGGATTGATGATTAGAAGCTCTTGGCTAAAGTCTCCAACTAGGTGCTCCATTAGCTCGACATGGCAGTCTTATCGCCCGCAGTCGACACAGTCGTCGACATCCCCATCTGAGATCACTGCGATTGAGTCTTCACCCACTTCCGCAGCAACCTTGTCATCCCAGACGTGATCCAAGCTTGGTATTTTCAAGAGACGACATTAAGCAATGTCTATTGATCAAGCTGCTTTTCTAGCTCAGTTTTTCAGGAAGTGGTCTGATGCAGTTTCCCTTTTGTTATCGGGTTTAACCCGGCTAGCATTCTTGCCAAACTGAAGCATCGCCAGCAGATGCCTATGCCAGGGTCCGCCACTACTTCCATAAGAGATGGAAAAGATACAAGAAATTTCATGCTTTGATGGGTAAAGAGAAAGCCCCTGAGAAGTCCTAGAACTGAAACTAGGCAGACTTAAAAAGTCGAGCCGAAAGATCAACTATCCAATAGATCCGCATCTTAAATCAGTGAGATGGCGAGCTAGCTATGTCGTCCGGATTCACACGGACCAGGCTTGATCAGTAAGGAAAGTGTAAATAAGTTTGGGAACCTCAAGGTAGTCCATCTCTGTTAATGCATGGTCAGATTCTGGGCACCCCCTAAATACGCCAGAAAGTATCGGAGCCGCTCAAAATAAATGTAAATATTAATTGCAAAGCTGGGAGGTTTTTTGCGAGCTGGCTATAAATACAGTGAATTACTAGAATAATGTGAAACAGGTAAAGCAACTAGTCCAATTGCTTTACAAGCCCAATAAATTCAAGCAGGACAATATTTTAGCAGGAAATACACAAAACTGCATAGAGATTGCACGCCACAGTCGCTCGCCGGCGAATGGACAAATAAAGGGATGGGGTATCCCCTTTTTAATATGCCTATCTCTTTCTGCTTTGCTTTGGTTATTAATTTTCAAAACTGGCAGCTTTTTACTGAGAATTAGAGAGTCGAATCATTTTTTTAATTACGATTCCCTTCCAGCCAATCCCTCAGAATCCAATTCCTCGGCCCCCCACTGATTCCGAAGCTCACACTGCTTATTGCACAAGAACACCATCTGATTTGTGTATGTAAAGGGGGACGGACGACCTGGGGGACGCCACCACCATGATGAGCAGATACAGGTTCCACCTGCAGCGGGATCTGTTGTTAGAGCATCCGCAACTGCATCTCGAAGCAATCGCGGGCGTGGCCCCAGTCGCGCTTGGAATCGAAGTTACCCACATACAATCATCCCCTCAGAACCGCATCAATGCAAAAGTGACATCCGAGTAGATGAAGGTTCCACCGCCGCGGTGCCTCTCGTGGTGTTAACCATGTCGTTGCAGGTGTAAATCCGAGGGCCTGTTTGAGCAGTTGGTGGTGACCAACAGTATTTCGATCCCACAGGACCGGGTCTTTCCTCAACTGAAGGTGCTCTCCGTGGCCAACATGATTTGGGCAGCCATCTGGCGCATCCATGAAGAGAGCTCCGTGAGCTCGATGTTCCGCTGATTGTTGGTCTCGGGCCATGGACTGTTGAACGGGCGGGCTTGGATCGGCTTGATCAGCATTGATTCGGGCCATCCTTGAGGCCTGGTGCTTCAACGGCGTTGGTTCTGCGGTGGAAGCCACTGATTGGTGTTGCTCTGGCCAGCCTGATGGCGGGGGCTCCGGCTCCTCTAATGGCCGAACCTCGATTGGATCGGCTGCTACGAAGCCGGAGCACCATGGGGGTGTGGCTGACCAACAGCCCCAGCAAGCTCTATTACGACCGGAAGCGCATCAGCGTTGCGATGCAGCAGCTGCAGGATGCCGGCTTCAATCGCGTGGTGCCCAACGTTTGGAGCCGAGGCACCACCTTTCATCACAGCCGTTTCGCTCCGGTGGAGCCACCGCTGAAGAAGGCTGGGCTCGGTTTTGATCCCATCTGTACCCTGGCCGAGGAAGGTAGGCGCCGCGGCATCAAGGTGATGCCCTGGTTTGAGTACGGCCTGATGGAACCGGCTGATTCAGCGGTTGTTCATAAGAACCCCAGCTGGGTTTTGGCCAAAGCCAATGGCCGGCGTTGGATGGCTATGCATGGCAACTATCGGATGGCTTGGCTCAATCCAGCCCATCCGGAGGTTCGTGCCCGTTTCATCGGTTTGGTGATGGAAACCCTCAAGCGCTGTCCGATGGACGGCCTGCAATTGGACGACCACTTCGCCTGGCCCGTTCAGTTCGGTTATGACCCCACCACCGTGGCGCTCTACCGGCAGGAGACGGGACTGGCGCCTCCTCGGGATCACAGCAATCGACATTGGATGAAATGGCGCCGCAATCAACTCACTTCGCTGCTGCGTGAATTGCGGCAATGTCTCAAGCAGGAAGGCCTCTCCACCCGGATCAGCTTGTCTCCAGGCCCCTTCCGTTCGGCCTACAACCTCTGGCTGCAGGACTGGGAGCTCTGGGCTTTAGGCGGGCTGATTGAAGAGTTGGTGGTGCAGAACTATGCCTATTCAGTTCGTGGATTTGCCAAAGACCTGGATCAGCCGGCTCTGCGCAAAGCCCGCGACTGGGGCATTCCTTCGCAGATTGGTGTGTTGGCGGGATTCGGCAAGCGCACCACCTCGATGGCCGTTCTGGAGCAAAAAGTCCGTCTGGCTCGCCAACGCGGTCATGGTGTGATCTTTTTCTATTGGGAAGGGCTATGGGGATCACATGTCCCTGAGTATGCAAGAAAGAATCGTCGAGAATCTTTCGCCCGAATGGGTTCTTTAAAATAGGCCTTTTGTCTTGATTGCAACTTAATCGTGGAGAATTAAAATTTCATATGAGGACAGAAGGCCATTTTGCGATGGTGTGCTGATGCATTCTTGAACTTGAAGCTGCTCACTGCATTAGAGCGTTCAGGTGGAGCAGGATGGAAGCAGTACAGCTCATCCCCTTAATTGTTCAGTCGCCAGAGCTTCTTTGAAATCCGCGTAAGCACGCTGCAGGCCTTCGGTCAAAGAAATCGATGCCGACCAGCCCATAGCTCGCAGTCGACTGACATCCAGCTGCTTTTTCGGCGTTCCATCTGGCTTACTCGGGTCCCACAGTAAGTTTCCGTTGAAACCCACCACGTCAGCGATCTGCTACGCCAAGGCACGGATCGTGAGGTCTACGCCGGTTCCCACGTTCAAAAAGGCCAGGGGCTGGTTAGCGTCGCTTTTGGGGGCATCTTCCGCTAGGGCGCTCCAATGCTCTAGGGCGAACACAGATGCTTCACCCAGATCATCGGCGTGCAGGAACTCTCGTAGTGGAGTGCCGCTGCCCCAACAGGTCACTGCCGAATCGCCACGGATTTTGGCTTCATGGAAGCGGCGCAGCAGGGCCGGCAACACATGACTTTTTGTTGGGTGGTAATTGTCCCCTGTGCCGTAGAGATTGGTCGGCATCAGGCTGATCGCGTCGAAGCCGTGCTGGCGCAGCAGGGCCTCACACAGCTTGATACCGCTGATTTTGGCGATTGCATACCACTCATTAGTGGGCTCGAGAGCCCCGGTAAGCAGCGCTTCTTCGCGAATCGGCTGGTTTGCGAACTTCGGATAAATGCAGCTGCTGCCTAGGAACAGCAGCCGCCGGGCACCATTGGCCCAGGCCGCCTCGATCACATTGGTTTGGATCTTGAGGTTGTCCAGCAGGAAATCAGCCGGAAAGCTTTTGTTGGCATGAATACCACCAACTCGGGCAGCAGCCAGAACCACCACATTCGGCCGCATCTGCTTCATCCACTGCTCCACGGCAGTTCGATCTAGACAATCCAAGGCATCCCGGCTTGGCGTTAAGAGCGACCCATAACCGCTCTGCTGCAAGGCCCGGGTGACGGCACTGCCCGCCATCCCCCGAGCCCCAAAAATGGCATTCGGTCGGTCACAGAAACCAAGGTCATTCGTGCGTCCCGACAACGTTGAAACCTTCTCGCTTCAGCAGCGCTTCCTTGCGCGCTTCCTCGTGGTCGGCCTCCACCATTTCAGCTACCAACTGCTCGGGCGTGGTGGTGGGTGTCCAACCCAGTTTCTCTCTCGCCCTCGTTGGATCCCCTAGCAGGGTCTCCACCTCAGCGGGACGGAAATAGCGTGGGTCGATCCGCACCACCACGGCACCGCTATCGGCACGACGGCCAACCTCCTCGAGCCCATCGCCTTCCCAGATGATGCCTTTCCAGTCAATCTTCTGTGATGCCAGTTCAATGAAGCGGCGCACACTTTCCTGGCGCCCAGTCGCGATGACGAAATCTTCGGGATGCTCCTGTTGGAGCATCCGCCACTGCATCTCGACGTAATCACGAGCGTGGCCCCAGTCGCGCTTGGCATCGAGGTTGCCCATGTACAAGCAGTCCTCCAGACCCGCATCAATGCGGCAGAGGCCCCGGGTGATTTTGCGGGTGACAAAGGTTTCACCGCGGCGGGGACTCTCGTGATTGAACAGCACGCCGTTGCAGGCATACATCCCGTAGGACTCGCGGTAGTTCACCGTGATCCAGTATCCGAACAACTTGGCGACGCCGTAGGGACTGCGGGGATAGAAGGGTGTCGATTCCTTCTGGGGAATTTCCTGCACCAGGCCGTAAAGCTCACTTTGCTGGCCTGATAGATGCGAGTTTTCTTGGTCAGTCCAAGCATCCTTACCGCCTCAAGGATGCGCAGGGTTCCCAAGGCATCGCTGTTGGCGGTGTACTCCGGGGCCTCAAAACTGACGGCCACATGGCTTTGAGCACCAAGGTTGTAGATTTCTTTGGGCTGCACCTGCTGAATGATGCGGATCAGGTTGGTGCTGTCGGTGAGATCGCCGTAGTGGAGGATCAGCCGTGGATCTGCGGCATGAGGATCTTGATAAAGGTGATCAATTCGCCCGGTGTTGAAGCTGCTGGACCGGCGCTTGATGCCATGCACTTCATACCCCTTTTCCAGCAGAAGTTCGGCCAAATAGCTGCCATCCTGCCCTGTGATCCCTGTAATTAAGGCTCTTTTCACGGCTGTATTACATGTATTGATGGACAGCAATAATTGACCAGTGCCGCTTGAAAGACCAAGATCGTCCTACCCGATGTCGTATAAGCCTACATCTGGGAAACATCGAAGTGGAAGTATCCTAGGTGTGTTTCAATTCAAATAGGATGAATTCCTAGTTTGAAGGGCCTTTCTTTTTTATTGTTTGGTCAAATGTCTATCGCATCAATATATATTCGCCTCTAAAGGGTGAATTTGAGTGAATAAATCTAATGTTGGCTCCTGGTCGCTCCAGGTCTTGAGTTGATGTTTTGTGGTTGACATCAGTATCCTGCGCTCAAGATTTTGCAAGTCCCACCGCAAGAATGTTGCGCCAATTGTATCTGTTGTTGCTCAATTTGCTTGATCTATGATTTAAGCTCATTAATTTTGATTGATCTATGTCTTATTAGGTTGTGTGCCAGCATGAATGCAGATAGTTTGCTGGGGCATTGATTTGTCCAGAAGTCTTGAGAATTGCTTTAGTTGATATAAGTATTTGTACCTCAATTATCAGTCGTATCTGTTGACAAAATCAAGGATTTGGATTGTTATCCCTGTTGGCAATTTTTAGGCAAGGTGCTGTCTTGATGGATTTCCTTGTCCTGAGAATGCAATGTAAGTTAATAAAATAATAAGATTCCACTAGCTTTGTCACTATTCGTGCTAGCCCCCAACACATCTAAAATCGATTCAAAGATTTTTTGGATCTTATATAATTCTACTGTTTTATCCCGAGTCATATAGGCCTAGGACAAGAGAGAGAATTTCATGCTGAAGACTCTCTCGTGTTACTCATGAAAATCGTGTATGAACGGATTTTCATTGTCATATTGAATATAGTTCCCGTTGGGCTTATATTTCAAGTCGTTGCTCTTTCGGTTGTTTCCTTTGATCAATACTCACTGGACCACTTGCGTTGATGAACAGCATGCATATCTCTTTGTCCGAAAAATTATTTTCTTTCTATTGTTTCAACCACTTGGTTCCTCTTTGCTGGTCTTTATAGTATCAATTTGTTTGCTAAGCCTGGTTCTTAAAAGTTATAAATTTTTGACAAGAGTGCTTTTATCCTTCTTGATTGTTCTTCTTGTCAGCCTTCAGTATCAGCCACTGACGACGAGGTATCTTACTAATCTCCTGTCTGCTGATATTCCATCTTCTGCGATTCATGATGGTGTTAATTCGTCAAAAGTTATTGTATTGGTTGGCCGAGGGCAGCAAATTGCCAAGGCAACCACGAAAGTTGCGATTGAAATATTTAATTCTCAAAATATTGACTCTGTTTATATTTCAGGTGATGATCCCAGGACCGCTCTACGTTTAATAGATGGTGGAATTTCTAGTGAATTAGTTTTTGGCGATTCCTGCGCTAAAAACACTTGGGAAAATGCTTTGTATGCTAACACTTGGATTCAAGACAATTACCCTCAGGCTGATGTGATTCTTGTGACAGATATATGGCAGTTGAAACGAGCCAATCAGGCTTTCTTGCGATTTGGTGTTAATACAAGCCCTGTTTTTGCGGTGCCTGATCTGCCAGAGCGTGCAAAAAACTTCCTTGCTAAAAGAGAGTTTCTTGCTTTGATGTACTATTATGTGACCGGCCGATACTGATTTATTAATAGCGGCTGTTTTTTGTCTTGCGCCAATTTCTTAATATTGATATCCTCTGAAGTCCTTGGGGCAAGCATGTGGCGGAGCGGTATCGAGATCCTCGTCGCGCAGCATTTACCAGGCTTGGATCTGATTGATCAGCAGACCTGGCTCGACACGATCGTTATTGAGTTGCATGAAACAGTTCACCGAAACCAGTTCCGACCCCTATGACCGTCACCACTACCGCGTCTGGTTGCGTGATGGGTCGTTCAAGGATGTCGAGAGCTACGACGAAGCGCAACGCGTTTGGTATTCCAGCAAGACAAGGCCAAAGACGATTGAAGTGATGCAATCGAAGCGACGCGGCAGTGCCAAAGGTTTTTAGGGATTTTGATGAACTTGATCGTGATCAATCGAGTTTTGGATCGCCTGAGCTAACAGCAGTGAGCTTCCTTGTCTGAAAGGCCCACGTCAAGAGTTCACTCTCGCTAATATAATGAATCTGCAGTTTCTGTATCAACTCTGCTGACGTATGATTGGTGTTTTCAACATTGATTCATTCGGAACGGTAATTCAATGTTCGTGGCTGAGAAGTTGTGAGATTTTTGAGTGATGAATCAGTTTGAACTCAATCAGATCCGTTCCAAGCTTCGACGGCTCGATCTCGACGATCAGTTCATCGAGCGGTATCTCGAAAAGCTGATCAGGAACAAAGAACCGTTTGTTACGGCATCGAAGACCATTGATCGTTGGGAAAAAAAAGACTCAGGCCAATTTGTGCTTCAAGCCCTCGCCTGTGGTTTGATTGCAGCCCTGGCTGGCGGTTGGTTCGCCGTTGTTCAGTAGCGGGGTGAATGGAGCCATGAACGATGCAAGCTTGATCGCCCTGTTCAGCGTGGGGATGGCCTCAACGCTGACTGTGTTGTTCCTGGCCTTTCGGCGCACCTTCCGCCTGGAGCAGGAACGCATATTGATGCGGAGAATGCGGCGCCGCCTTGATCGGATGTTCCTGAAGCAAAAGCCATAAAGAAGGCTTTCCTATCACTGTTGCTCTGCGGTGTTAGCCCTGTAGGTGAACAGAAGTGCCAAGCACAGTGTTCCGATCAGTGGGCCCGGTGGCAGGTCAACAGCAATCGCCAGCATCATTCCGCCACCACATAGAAGCAGCCCCGTGCTCGCGCTGCGTAGCATGAGTTCCTTCAGGCTTCGGCTGCGCTCCACGTGCATCAGTACCGGAGCGCACAGCAGGCCGATCACCAGAATCACCCCCACGGCTGTGATGGCACTGATCACAACCAGGGCCGTGATCAGGCTGCAGATCAGCCGAATTAAGAGCACCGGTCGCTTGGCGATGGCTGCTCCCTCGGGGTCAATGCCAACAAACACCAGGTCGCGGTAGCCCCACACCAACATCGCCAACAGGGCACTGGCTGAGATGGTTGTTCGCAGCAGATCTGTTGTGGTGGCAGCCAGCAGATCGCCGAACAGAATTGTTTCCAGGTCCACCCGTGCCTCTAGCAGAGGCACCAACAGCACGCCCAGGGCTGTGAAGCCTGCCAGCACAGTGTTCATGGCGCCCTCTACCCGGCCTTTGAAGCGCCGGTTCAAGCGTTCAGCCACCAAGGCTCCAAGCAGTCCACTGATCAGCCCCCCGATGCTTGGGTCGATGCCGATGGCCAGGGCGATCACCAAGCCGGGCAGAACGGAATGGGCCATCAGGTTGGCCAGCAACACCCGGCGTTGGGTGATCAGCAACGCTCCAGTGGCCGGACAGATGGCTCCGATCAACAGCGAGATCGTCAGAGGCAGAAGCCACCAGATGTCGGGTTCAACCACAGCAGTGGCTCCCCATCATGCAAGTCAGGTCGCTCAGTTTTTCTCGGACCGTGTCGGGTGACCCGTTGGCCAGGATCTGGCCGTCCATCACGACCACCTGGTCGTAGCTGTCGAGGGCGCTACCCCAGTCGTGGCTGCTCACCAGCAGTGTCTGACCGGCTTCCGCCTGATCCCGCATCACCTTGAGCAGGTGCTCGCGCGTTGGTGGATCGATGGCGCTGCAGGGTTCGTCCAGCAGCAGGATCTCGGTCTGCTGCATCAACCCTCTGGCCAGCAGGACGCGTTGTTGCTGGCCGCCGGAGAGCTGGTTGAGGCGCCGGTTCCCCATGGTTCCCATGCCGACGCGTTCCAGCAGCTGTTCGCAGTGGTCCGCTGTTGTGGCTTTGCCCTTTTTGGGCTGCCCCAGCTGGACCATGTCACGGGCAGTGATCGGAAACGACCAATCAATGGCGGCCCGCTGGGGCATCAGGCCGATGGGCTTGCTGGTGTTGACCGTTCCTTGGCTGGGTTTCAGTCGGCCTTCCAGCAGGTGCAACAGCGTTGACTTGCCGGCTCCGTTGGGCCCCACCAGCGCCGTCAGTGTTCCCGCTTGCAGTTGCAGGTTGACGCGGTCGACGGTGTTGCGACCTCCGTAGCTGAAGCACAGCTCTGTTGTGCTCAGCACGCACGACGATTGGCTCATCAACTCTTCGGTGGCCGGACTTGGGCCTCTTGATGTTTTGCACACCCCATGTTGGCGAGGGATCAAGTGCTCAGCAAAATGATAATCATTCTCACCAAGGCGTCCATGCGTCCTGTTTTGGCTCGATCGGCTGGGGTCAGCCTGGCTTTGGCCATTGGAGCTGCCCTAGTTCCGGCCCATGCGGCTCAACCTGTGGTGGTGGCCGTCGACGGCACGCTCTGTGATCTCACCAAGACCCTGGCTGCCGGTGCTGCCTCGGTCACGTGCCTGATCCCTCCTGGTGGTGATCCCCATTCCTATCGCTTGAAGCCCAGTGATCGCAGCCAGATCGCCAAGAGTGATCTGGTTTTGCACATCGGTTTTGGGCTGACCCCGTCGGCCAAAAAGCTCAAGTCACCAGGAACGCTGGTGGCCGTCGGTGAAGTCGCTCTTCCGTCCTATGGCGGCAGCGACCCCCATGTCTGGCACGACCCGGCCAATTCCGCAGCAATGGTGCGGGTGATCTCAAGTTCTCTGGCCCCCGTTCTGCCAGCCAGTGATCGTGCTGCCTTGCAGCAACGCACGGCTCGTGCCGTTGCTGTTTTACAGGCTTTGCAGAGCTGGGAAGCCAAGCAGTTCAGTTCTTTGCCCCCGGCCCAGCGGGTTCTGGTGACCGATCACAGGACCTACAGCCATCTCGCCAATCGCTTTGGACTTGTTGAGATTGCGATGTTGGACAGCCACACCACCGGAGGAGTTTTGCGGCCTTCCAGCCTCAAATCAATCACTCAGGAGGTGAAAGCATCCGGTGCCAAAACCATCTTTTCCCCTGCGGCTACTCCCAACAAAACCCTGAGGCGCATCAGCAAGGCCACGGGATTGCCGATCGCGTCCACACCGCTGTATGGGGAGGGCGTTGCTGCTGGTCGAAATGCTGTTTCGACGGCGACCCTCAACGTCTGCACGATCGTCAAGGGCCAGGGCGGGTCCTGTGACACCGCTGGCGCTAATGCCTTGAACACGCAGTGGTCATCGATCCGGTGACGTAACGCCCTTTTCCTCTTCAGTCTTCTTTTTTCTTCCGTCTCGTCTCATGTTCCGTTCACGCCTTGCCCTGCTGGCTCTTCTGTTGAGCCCGTTCGCCTCCATTTCGCCTGCCGAGGCCCATGGCTCCCATGGTGGTGGTGGAGAGTCTCTCGAGGCCGGTGAATTCGATTTCACGCCCATCATCACCATCGAAGGCCATGGTGGATTTGACACCAACCTTGAGGGTGATCCCAAGCACTACGCCATCGATGGCATGTTTGGTGGCGTCTTTGAGTGGGGCCTCGCAAATGGCGGTTCTTTTGCGATCGAAGCTGCCATTGGGCCTGCTTTGGTTTGGGGAGAAGCAGAACACTTTTACGGCAAGGTTCACGTTGATGATCACGACGATGATCATGAAGAAGAACATGACGATCATGATCATGAAGAAGATCATGGCGATCATGATCACGAAGACGATCATGATGATCACGACGAAGATCATGATGAACATGAAGACGATCATGATGATCATGAAGGACATGATCACGGTCATGACCACAGCCACGACACCGACTTCAAGCGCACCGATATCAAGGGCTTTCTTCAGGCCCGTTATGCACCCAATGATCGCTTAAGTTTTGAGCTGTCCTGGAACCCCTATTACGTCACCAAAGACCAGGGTGAGGACATTCAGGGCTTGAAGAATGAGCTTGGCGCCAAGGCGATCTGGGCTTTGGGTGATGGAGATGTGAATTTCGCCCTTGGCGATGGTATCGAGGATCTTGTGAATGGTGTTTATCTGTCAGTTGATCACCGTCAGGGTTGGGAATCCGACGGGATGTATGTGGGCAACTACACCGATCCTCGTGTGGGCCTGGGCTTCACATTTGGTGGTGATGAGATCTCCTTGATGATTGAAGCGGGCCCTCGTTTCTATGTTCCCGGCAGCTACGCAGGATTGGATCCGCGCACAGATTTGGCCGGTGAAATCGAACTTTCGGTTCCCATCGGTGATGCCACGTTGTTCCTGCACTGGCAGCAGACCTACAGCTGGGAAGATGCGCCTGGCTGGGGTGAAGGTTGGCAGCACCATGTCGGCACTGGCGTGACGTTCACCTTCTAGGTTTCAACAATCGTTTGAGCTTTGTTTGATCAGGAGGGCAGCTTTGCCCTCCTTTTTTGTTGCTCAGCCTGCATTGAGCCACTGGGCTTCGCTGATGGGTGTGTTGATCACCTTGATGAGCTTCAAGCTGTCGCCATCGATCAGGCCGGCACGGGCATGGGTTTGGTTCGCTCGCGTCAGCGTCATCAACAGCTGGTTGGTCACCGGGTTCCACTGGATGGGGCTGCCCGCTTTGAGCGTCCATGGCTCCAGGGCCCTGCGTTGTCTCACCTCTCCCGCTTCGCTGATCAGCACCAGTTCGTGATTGCCCCGTTGCTGTTCCCATCGCCCCAGCACAGCCCAGATCCGTTTGCCGCGGTTGTCGCAGGCCACCCCCAGCACCGCCTGATCACCGAGGTGCAGTTGCTTCGGTGCTTGCCCAGGAACCACCAGCTCGATCGAGCGCCTGTAATCCGGCCAGTGCCGGATCAGCACGGCTCGTCCTGAGGCACCGCAGAAGGCCCCCAGCTCCCGGCTGCCCGGCAGCATCTGCGGCTTTTGCTCGGTTGCTTGGAGGGGCCGAAGGCTCAGACCGTCATAGGTGGGCATCACCACCCCCCCTCCAGCCGGAAGCAACTGCATCGGCCCGGAGGGTTTCAGGGCCAGAGCCTTGCGTTTGCCATCGGCCTGCAGCAACAGGGCTTGGTCGCTGCCGGGTTGGAATCCACCGCTCTGCACCAGCAGATCACCATTGAGATTGCTGCTGAGATGAGCGAAGAGCACCTCCCCTTTCAGCAGGGGTTCCGTACGGCTCAGCGTTGGTGGCCCCAAGGCCGCCAGACGGTTGGCGGTGCTGCGGGGCGTCAGTTGATCCCACCAAACTTGTTCGATGCCGCTCTGATCGCGTCCCACCAGGGCGATACCCCGGCCATTTCCGAGGGGGACGACGCTTGGGATGGCGGGCCAGACCCGACTGATCGGTATCCATGCTCCTGATCGCGTCTGCAGTTGAACCTGCTCACCCCCCTGCACGGGACGTGTTGCGATCAGCCAGGGTCTCGGGTCCCACCACCATTGCTGCTGCCCCAGATCTAGCCCGCGTTGGTCCTTCCCTGCGATCGATAGCTCGAGCGGAGCCGTGAGCACGACATCCGCATCGATCACCATCCGCAGTGCTGTCGTCTCCCCCAGCCACTGATGGGGCACGGATGGAGTGATTCGAGTGGCCTCGCTGACCCGGGGCCGATCCATCGGGCGACTGAACTGCAGATCCAGGGCCGCGCTGCCGCTTTGTACCTGTTGGGGCACCAGGCGCAGCAGCCGCGGAGGCTGTCGCAACAGCAGTTGTTGCTGCGCCAGAACAGCGGCGCAGGCCATCAGCATCAGCAGCAAGGGCCGCCGCGTCATGGTTCCAGGGGCCGTTCGGGCCTGGCAATTGGCGTGATGTTTTCAGGAATCACGACGGGGATGCGTCGTTCGTTGCGGGTTTGCACGCTCATCGTTCCCTCGATGGCCAACCACTGGTTGGTTTGGGGGCTGAACGACTCCGGCCACTCCACCGCCAGACCAGCGGGCGTGGCGTCGGCCAGGCAACAGCGCACCGTGAGCCTGGCGATCAGCGGCGGGCCCTGGGGTTGCCTCCAGACAAAACCGCTGATGCGTACGGGATTGCCAGCCACAAGATCAGGGTCGGGCTGGCTGCGCAGCCAGCGCACCCATTCCGTGAGGCTGCGTTGCTCGGGGGGCAGAACAAAGGCCAACTCCGGTGGATCGGGCAGGCCCTGGGGGCGGTTGCTGGCCAGATCGCTGAAGGAGGGGCTGGGCGGAAGGATCAGCACCAGCGGAGCCATCACGCCACTGAGCAGCCAGGGCCAGCGCCAGCGATCGTTTTGCTTCTCTCGTTTCAGAAGAACGGCCACGCCCAGCATCAGCAAGACAAGGCCGGTGACCCCCACCAGGCCATGGAAGACCCCGCGAAGCAGCAGATCGAGGCGTCCGCTGTGGAAGCTCCACAACAGCGTCAGGCCCCAGAGCAGCAGCAGGGTTGCGCGCTTCAACTCGAACGGCCCCTCACAGCAGCCACAGGTTGATCCACTGACCGATCAGCAGCACGCCAAGACTGGCACCGATCGCCGTGATCAGGATCGCCCTTGGCCGCATCAGCACGGTGAACAGGCCCGCGAGTTTGAGATCTACAACGGGCCCCAGCAAAAGGAAGGCCAGCAGGGCTCCTGGGGTGATCTGAGCGGCAAACCCCAGGGCAAGAAAGGCATCCACGCTGGAGCAGACCGACACCACCACGGCCAGCAGCATCAAGGCCAGGATCGATGCTGTCGGCGCGCCCCCCACGGCCAACAGCCAACTGCGCGGCAGCCAGGTCTGCACCAGGGCCGCAATCACGCACCCCAGCACCAGCAGAGCCAGCAGATCGAGAAATTCTCGGCAGCTCTGGTCCAGCACCTGCCAGCCCTTGAGGCGCCTGCCGCCCATGGATCGGGGGGGGCTGGGTGATCCGCCGATCACACCACTGCTGCGCTGCAGCAGCCCCAGGTTGCTGAGGGGCTGGCTCATGCGGCGTTCCTCCAGCAGAGCCGTTGCAAGGAGCTGCGTCTCAGGCAGTTGCACCAGCAACAAACTCAGCAGGATCGCTAGCAGAAAAGCCCCCAATGGCCGGGCCACCAGCAGCCAGGGCTGATCAGGAAACGCGGCCCAGGTGCTGGCCAGCACGATGGGATTCAGCACCGGGGCTGCAAACAGAAAGCCGAAGGCCGTGCCCATCGGTGCACCGCTGGCCAGCAGACGGCGGGCGACGGGGACGTTGCCGCATTCGCAGGCTGGTAGGGCAAAACCCATCAGGGCCCCGATGATCGGAGCCAGCAGAGGGTTCTTGGGCAGCCGCTCGATCCAGGCACCCGGTGGCACGGCCCATCGGGCCAGCCCTGCGATGGCAACGCCGAGCAGCAGAAACGGAACGGCTTCCAGCAGTAACCCCTGAAAGATCGCCCAGGCCGTGGCGAGCTTGTCCAAGCGTTTGGGCGGCAGTTGCCTCTCAACGTTCTCAGTTCAGCTCGCCCATCGGGAGGCGTCGACATGGTTTGTTGATCGGCCTGCGCGGCAGGCTGGGGCGACGTTGGCCAGGGCATGAGATGGGGTGGTGCTTCTGGATTGATCGCGGTGGCACTTTCACCGATCTGATCGGTCGCGATCCAGAAGGCCAGCTGCACGTGCGCAAGGTGCTCTCGGAGCAGGCCGGTCATGGAGACCCTGCTGTGTTGGCCATGCAAGCGATGTTGGCGTCGGCGTCTCCACCCGTGGAGCTGGGGGACGTCGACGACGTGCGTCTCGGCACCACCGTGGCCACCAATGCGCTGCTGGAGGGGGCTGGTGCGCCGCTGCTGTTGCTCACCAATGCCGGGCTGAGGGATCAGCTTTGGATCGGCGATCAACATCGCGACGATCTGTTCGCGCTTGAGCAGCCCCAGCGCCCTTTCCTGGCGCAAACAGTGCTGGAGCTGGCCGGCCGGCTCGATGCCCGGGGTGAGGAGGTGGAGCCCCTGGTGCTGGATCAGCCGCTGCGGCGGCGTCTCGAGGAGCTGCGCTGTTCCGGCCTGGATGTCGCCGTGGTGGCGTTGTTGCACGCCCAACGCAACCCAGCCCATGAGCAGCGCTGCGCCGCATTGCTGCGGGAATTTGGCTTTCGCACTGTGGTCTGCTCCCACCAGGTGAGCGTGATGCCCCGCCTGGTGCCGCGGGGGCAGACGGCCTTGGTGGAGGGGGCCGTGCATCCGGTGCTGGATGGCTACCTGCAGCAGGTGCAGGGGGCGTTGGGCGCCGCCACGCCACTGCGGGTGATGACTTCCAGTGGAGCGTTGCAGGCTCCAGACAGGCTGCAGGCCAAAGACACCATCCTTTCGGGGCCGGCGGCGGGAATGGTCGGGGCGATCGCTGCAGCGCGGATAGCCGGCTTTGACGGGGTGCCGGTGCTTGGCTTCGACATGGGGGGCACGTCGACGGATGTGTTCTGTGTGGCTTGCGCCGATGCGCAGGCTTTGCGGCAAGTGAAGGAGCAGACCGAGATCGCCGGCCTGCAGTTGCTGGCCCCACGCCTGCCGATTGAAACCGTGGCGGCTGGTGGCGGATCGGTGCTGGAGCTCCAGGGGGAGCGGCTGCGGGTGGGGCCCCGCTCCGCTGGAGCGCAACCGGGCCCGGCCTGTTATCGCGCCGGCGGACCGCTCACCATCACCGACGCCAACCTGCTGCTCGGGCGGCTGCAGGTGGACCGCTTCCCGGCGGTGTTCGGCCCGTCTGGGGATCTACCCCCGGATGTGGAGGTGGTGCGGCATCGCTTCGCCGAGCTAGCGGCAGCGCTGGGGCAGACCCCGGAGCGGGTGGCATCCGGTGCGTTGCAACTGGCGGTGGAAACCATGGCCGCTGCGATTCGCCGGGTGTCGCTGCATCGCGGTGAGGACATTCGCGGCGGGGTGTTGGTGGCCTACGGAGGGGCTGGTGGTCAGCACGCCTGTCGCCTCGCGGATGAACTGGGGCTGAACACAGTGCTGTTGCATCCCATGGCCGGCGTTCTCTCCGCTTTCGGCATGGGTCAGGCCCGTCAGCGCTGTCGGCGGCAGGTGCATCTCGGCACTGCCCTCTCGCCTGATCTGTTGGCGGCCCTGCCGGATCAGGTGGAGCGGCTGATGGGTGAAGCGCAGGAGACCTTGCGTCGCCAGGGGGATCGCGCTGATGCCGATGCGGGGGCGCCGGAGGTCTGGGTCAGCCTGGCCCTGCGTTATCCCTCTGCTGAGCAGACCCTGGTGCTCACATGGTCCGCCGAGCAAGGCGTTGATGCCGTGATCTCGGCTTTCCAGGCGAGCCATCAGCAACGCTACGGCTACTGCATTGATGCCGATCAGGCCCTGATCGTCGAACAGCTCAATGTTGAGGTCACAGCACCCCAACAGTTCGATGCCTCAGCCACAGCAACAGCAACAGCTGAAATGGCCGAACCAACGCCAGAGGCGGAGCCATCGCCGCAGGTGTCGATGCACCTGGAGTCGAGCGGTTGGACGCAGGTGCCGTTGCTGAACCGCAGTGCCCTGCGCCTGAATCAGCGGATTGCCGGCCCGGCCCTGATCGCTGAAGCCACGGGCTGCACGGTGCTGGAGCCGGGCTGGCAGGCCCGGGTGGCGGAGGGGGGCACTCTGTTGGTGGAGCGCTCACATCCCGCAGACGGATCACCGCTGCTGGCTCAGGCCGGTGACCACGAACCGTTGCAAGCAGAACTGTTTCGCCACCGCTTCATGGCGATCGCTGAACAGATGGGGGAACAGCTGCGGCAGAGCAGTCGCTCCGTGAACATCCGCGAGCGCCTGGATTTCTCCTGTGCGTTGTTTGATGCCACGGGGGCCCTTGTGGCCAATGCCCCCCACATTCCGGTGCACCTCGGATCAATGGGCGACAGCGTTCGCGACCTGCTGGCCCAGGTGGCGACCGGCGATGTGGCGCCGCTGCAGCCCGGCGACACGCTGCTCAGCAACGACCCTTTCCACGGCGGCACCCACCTGCCCGATATCACCGCCATCTCGCCGGTGTTCTGCAACGGGGATCAGCCCAGCTTCTTTGTGGCCAGCCGCGGCCATCACGCTGATGTGGGTGGTATCTCTCCCGGGTCGATGCCGTCCTTCAGTCGCACCATTGCCGATGAGGGCCTGCTGCTGCGCAACCAGCTGTTCGTGCGCCAGGGCCGGGTTCTCGCCGCTGATCTGAAAGCGGTGTGGAGCGAAATGGCGACCCCGCCCCGCAACCCTCCGGAACTGCTGGCCGATCTGCAGGCTCAGGTGGCGGCCAATCGGGCGGGGATTGTGGCGCTGCAATCCCTCGTGGAGCGGGAGGGGCAGACCCTGGTGCAACGGCAGATGACCCTGCTGCAGCAGGACGCAGCCCGCAGTGTTCAGCGGCTGCTGTTGCGCCTGACGGACGCCCGGCATCAGCTGGCCCTGGATGACGGTTCCTGCCTGGTGGTGCAGGTGAACCTCGACCCGCAACGCCAACGGTTGCGTTTGGATTTCAGCGAAACATCGCCCCAACGGCCGGGCAATTTCAATGCCCCTCTGGCGGTGACGCGGGCGGCTGTGCTGTACGTGATCCGTTGTCTCCTCCACAGCGACATCCCCTTGAACGAGGGCTGTTTTGCTCCGCTCGATCTGGTGGTGCCGGAGGACTGTCTGTTGAATCCGCGGCCCCCCGCCGCTGTGGTGGCTGGCAACGTGGAGGTGTCTCAGGCCCTCTGCAATCTGCTGTTCGCGGCTTTTGGGGCCCAGGCGGCCGGCCAGGGAACGATGAACAACGTCAGCTTCGGCAATGGCCGCTGCCAGTACTACGAAACGGTGGCCGGAGGTGGCGGCGCGGGTGAGGGCTTTGCTGGATCGGTGGGGCTGCAGTCGCACATGACCAACTCGAGGCTGACGGATCCCGAGGTACTCGAGAGTCGTTATCCGGTGCGTTTGGAATCCTTCGCGGTGCGCTCCGGCAGTGGCGGTCAGGGCCGATGGCCCGGGGGCGATGGCTTGGAGCGCACGATCCGTTTCCTCGAGCCGATGAGTGTGTCGCTGATCAGTGGCTCGCGGCAGGTGCCCCCGTTCGGTCTCAACGGTGGTGCCAGTGGTGCCTGTGGCGAGAACCTGCGGCTGGACCTTGAGGGGGTGGCCCATCCCCTGCCCGGTGCCGTGCAGCTGGAGCTCCAGGCGGGCGAAGCCATTCGCATGCTCACTCCAGGGGGCGGCGGCATGGGACGTTGAGGGGGGATGCCTTCTGGTGGTGCGATGCCGATGCGATCAAAGGGCTGGTGGTTGGCCTTACTACTGGGCTGCAGCCTCAGCGGGGCTGCCCATGCCAGAAGCCTCGACCAGCAGGTGTTCCAGTTGCAGCTGGTGATGGATCAGATCCGTCTGGCGCGGTCCATGGGGGATCTCGTTGGCGTTTGCGTTGAATCCCGCCGGGCCAACAATCTTGTGCTCGATCTGCTTCCGGCCCTGCAATCGCAGCGTCCTGGCCTCAATCACGCTGCCTTGCAGGACAGGATCCTGTTGGGATTTGATGCTTGTTGAATGCTCTTTGAGCGTTGTTGGTATGGATCAACCCCACCCCACGGTTCAAGTTTCCCTGTTGCGCAGATCATCAGTCTGATTCAGACAATTGCTCCACTGGCCTTCTGCAGAAGTTTCAGGGCTGATGAGAACAGGGTGATGCCGAAGAGTGTTCCCAGAGCCCAGACGCTGTCACTGGGCCACTCGAGCACCAACAGCAGGCCGATGCCTGCGGAGAGCAAGCCATCGAGCAGCACAAGTCCGGCCATCGGCGCTTTTGAACTGGCCCCCGCCGCCAGTTCCATGATTCCCTCCACCAACACCACAACCCCGGCGAAGAGGGTCAGGCTGATTTCTCCTTCGATGGGGTCAATCAGGATGAACAGCGCACCGCCGATGTAAAGCAGGGCGGAAAGCAGACGGAACAACTTGCCGCTGGCCTGGTCTTGGCCGTGTCACAGCAGTTGACTCACCCCTGCGGAGAAGGCAATCTCACCAAGCGCAAGGGTTAGCAGCGTCGCCGAAATGAACGGCAGAAGGATCGCAGCTACGGCACCCAATATCAGCAGGGCTGCTGCAACTTGCCTCTGACGCTCCGGGGACATAACGGCAAGGCTTCTGAAGCGAACTTAGGCCCGGTTTTTGAGAATCAGCATGACGACCCATTGTCGATCGGCATCTGCGGATTCAATCTGAATGCAGCAAAGCTGATGGCATGGGTTTGCTTCAAACGATCCAGGGACGGTTGCTTCAGTACGACTCACCGTCGCGGCAGTTGCAACAGGCCCATTTCGACGCAGCCCGACGTCTGGCCCAGGCTCAATTTCAGCTGGCTGATGCCGAATTGAGCCAACGCCTTTGGCAGGACGTGGCTGATCGTGATCTCGATGTTGATCGGATCCTGAATCTTCTCTATGGCTGCTGGTTCCAGGATCATCCTGGGGCGCTGCGTGCTGCCGACGCTGAGTTTCAGGCGCGCCGCGAGCGTGAGTTGATCCCAGGGGTGTTCGAACACTGCTGAGGATCGTGGGCCGCGGGGATGGTTGTGCTGAACTGACGGATCTGTTGGTGACGGCGTGCTGTTGATCCCAGAGATCCAGCCATGAACATCGTTGTTCTCAACCGTTCGGATTGGCTGGATGAACGGAAGGTTCGTCTTGTGGATCGGCGGGCCGATCACATCCGTTCGGTGCTGCGGGCCGCAGTGGGCGACAGCATCCGGGTTGGTGAGCTGAATGGCGATCTGGGCCAGGGCCGCATCTGTGCCCTGGATGCTGATGCCGTGGTGCTGGAGGTGGACCTCAACCAGCCACCGCCGCCCCGCCATCGGTTCGACATTGTTCTGGCCTTGCCGAGGCCCAAGGTGCTGCGCCGCCTGTTCCGCACCGTGGCCGAATACGGGGTGGCAAACCTTCACCTGATCAACTGCGCCCGGGTTGAAAAGAGCTATTGGCAATCGCCTTTGCTTGCACCCGAGAAGGTGCATGAGGCGCTGCTTGCGGGGATGGAGCGCGCCAGCGACACGGTGGCGCCTCGGGTGCATCAGCACCGGCGCTTTCGCCCCTTTGTCGAAGACCAGCTCAAGGAGCTTTGTGCCGGACGGCCCTGCTGGATGGCCCAGATTGGGGCCTCCCTTCCCTTGCGCGACACCCCAGCAGGGGCTGCCGTTGTGATGGTGGGGCCGGAGGGCGGTTTTGTTCCGTTTGAACTGGAGTTGGCCCATGCGGTGATCGCGCAGCCCGTGCATCTGGGATCGCGCACCTTGAGCGTGGACACGGCCCTCACCACCGCTCTGGCCCTGGGATGATGGTGTTGCGTGTGTTGCTTCAACGGCGACGGCAATGAACGATCTGGCTGGATTGCAAGCTCTTGTGGAGGACGTCGGGTCCGGCAACGTCATCGATGCCGAACTGCTCGATGGGTGTCCGGTGGAGGCCCACGAACTTGATGAAATGGATGCGTCTCAGGCCGCGCAGGTCGCCGCCCATTGCTTTGGCCTGCTCTTCGATCACAAGGTGAAGCAGTTGGAGGGGCTCGAGGCGGATTTCGATGCAGGCCTGTGGACCGGAACCGTTGATGGCTTCGGATTTCGGATCAGTCGTGATGACGTCGGCGATCTGGTGCTCGATTTCACGAGCCAGCAGGCGTGACAGTTGATGATTTGCGGAACGACCTGACGGCCCGGCTTGGTGAGCAGGTGGAGCAGGTGTTCAGCCGGGATGGAGCCCCTGTTGATGACATCACTGAGCTCTATCAGCCGTCTCCGGCTGGTTTTGGCGGCCAGCTGCGCTTGAAACGCAGCGGCCGACGCCTGGCCTGGGAGCTATGGCTTGAAGACGGCGACTCCTGGAACTTCCATGCAGCAGATCTGGCCGAGTGAGCCGACCCGCTAGAGCGTTTGCGGACGCAAGCGACTGGGGCGATAGGAGAGCAGGAATTTCTGCTCTTCATTGGCCTTGCGTTTAACGGCCGTGATCAGGTCTTCCCCGGTGTTCCAGACCCAGATCTGATCGCTGCTGTCTGCTTCTTCAATGCTTGTGCTGAGCGGTGAACCATGGCGGGCCCGCAAACCGGCTAGCACCTCCGTCATGTCGTCGATGGCGAACTCGTAGGCCAGCCATTGCAAGCCCTTGGTCTGGCTTAATTCAAAGGTGACCCGGGAGACCGGCAATTGATCCAGAAACACGTCGTGCGCTTCAAATCTTTGGTGGGTTTGATCTCCGATCGGTTGGACCGGACCAAGATGACTATGGACTTGTTCCAGAGGCATTCCCCAAGCCAAACCTTCCACGCAGGCTGAGGCTGGGGTCCCATGAAGGAACAACACAACCACTGCCATCAGGGCAATCAGGAGTGATCTCACTGTTGGTTATGCCCTGTGATGCGTTGTGCCCATTCTGCAGAGCCTGTCTTCTTCTTTTCCTAAAGACAACTGAAGAATCATGTGCTTTGAATCGATTGCTGGGGCTTCAAGACCAAGCTTCGTGAGTCAAAACACCTATTCATGCGTCACCTTCTTTCTCTCGCGCTGGCCGCTTTGATCGCGTTGTTCGCGCCTTCCATGGTTTCCGCTGCAGATGTGGCTCATGGTGAGCAGGTGTTCTCGTCCAATTGCGCGGCCTGCCACGTCGGAGGCGGCAACGTTGTGAACGGTCAGCGCACGCTCCAACAGGACGATCTCAAGGCGTATCTCGCCAACTACAACGACGGCCATGAAGAAGCCATTGCGTATCAGGTGACCAATGGCAAGAACGGTATGCCTGCTTTCGGCCCAAAACTGAGCGATGCAGATATTGCTGATGTTGCTGCTTACGTCGAATCCCAATCGGTCAAAGGCTGGTCTTGATTCAACTGTCTTGACCACATCGCAAATCTGAGCCCAACGCTCTCCAACCGTCCCCTGGCTGGTGCACCGGTCAGGGGCTTTTTGATGTGGAACTGACGCTCTGTGGTGGCGCCGGTAGGGTGGGGTGCTGGTTTCAGCGGGGAACAGCCGCTGAAGGAAACGGGGAAAGAGCAGTGAAAATCTGCCGCTGTCCCGCAGCTGTGAAGCGTCGGCTCTCCGCCCACGTCAGTCAGAACGCCCGCCAGATCAAACCGACGAGGATCGACTTTTGAATTCTTTGCCACTGGCCCTGCGCAGGCCGCTGCAGATCGCCGGCCCTTCGCTTCTGGCGGTTCTTCTCCTGGCCAGTCCGGCGTTCGCCCACCACCCCTTTGGCATGGGCGACAGCGCTGCCCTCACCCCCCTGCAGGGATTGCTCAGTGGCGTTGGTCATCCGCTGCTGGGTCCTGACCATCTCCTGTTTCTGCTGGCCATCGCCTTCATCGGCCTGCAACGTCCCCGCGCCTGGGTGATTCCTCTGCTGGCTGCAGGCCTGGGCGGCAGTGTTCTGTCCCAGTTCATCCCCCTGCCGGATGCCGTTGCTCCCTGGGCGGAGGCCATGGTCTCCCTCAGCCTGGTGGTGGAGGGTTTGATGGCCCTCACCGTGGCCTCCACCCGTTGGTTGCTGCCGCTGGTGGCCCTGCATGGTTTTCTGCTGGGCAGCACCATCGTTGGTGCGGAACCCACCCCGCTGTTCACCTATTTCCTGGGCCTGCTGATTGGCCAAGGCGCGCTGCTGCTGGTGGTGAGCAACTGGTCTAAGTCTCTGGTTGAGCGCCTCGGCTCCCAGGGGCAACGGCTTGGTGCCGGCATCTGGATGGGCATCGGAATGGCCTTTGCCTGGGTTGCCCTGATCGACTGAAACCTCTTGTTGCGTCTTGCCCAGATGGCTTGACGCCTAGAAACGGATGTTGCGTCATGGGCACATCGCTCTTGACCCATGACGCTTGTCCGTCAACTGCTGGTGGCTCCCGCCGCCCTTGGCCTTCTGGCGAGTGGTGCCAATGCCGCCGAGCTGAACATCAACGGCGTTTCTGATTACGCGGCTACTGCCAGTGGCAACAGCCTTGATCAGGTCACCAGCGTCACACAATTCTCCGACGTTTATCCCACCGACTGGGCCTATCAGGCTCTGGCCAACCTGGTGGAAACCTACGGCTGCGTCGCCGGTTACCCCAACGGCACCTTCCGTGGCAACCGGGGCATGACCCGCTATGAAGCGGCTGCCCTGCTGAACGCCTGCCTCGACCGGATCACTGAAGTGACCGACGAGCTGCGTCGTCTGCTCAAGGAATTCGAAACCGAGCTGGCCATCCTTAAGGGTCGCGTTGACGGCCTCGAGGCCCGCGTCGGCGAACTGGAAGCCACCCAGTTCTCCACCACCACCAAACTCAAGGGGCAAGCCACCTGGGTGTTCGGAGCCAGCCGCTTCAAAGGGTCCGCATCCCGGCAGCGTTCGGAGAGCAATGAAGCGTTGGGCGGCACGACGTTCAACTACGACCTTCAGCTGGGGTTGGAGACCTCCTTCACCGGCAAGGATCAATTGACCACGGTGTTGCGTGGCGGCAACTTCGACGGAGACGGCAACGTTTTCGGCAGTGGAGGGCCGTCAGGTCTGGCCACACTGGAAACTGCGTTTCAGGAGGGTGATCGCCCCAATCTGGTGGCGATCGACAAACTCTTTTATTCCTTCCCGTTGGGGGATGAGATCACCATCACCACTGGCCCGATTGTTGGCCAGGAAGACATGCTCGCGATCTGGCCGAGCGTCTATCCCAGTGATCCGATCCTCGATGTGCTCACGGTGAATGGAGCGCCGGGGGCCTACAACAAAAACAAAGGTGCGGGCGTGGGCATCAGCTGGGCTGCGGAAAGCGGAGCCCGCGCATCGGCCAACTATGTGGCGGCCAATGGTGCATCAAGCGACACCCGTTCCGGTGGTTTCGTCACCGACGAGGCGGGCGGCACCGGCACCCTCCAGTTGGGTTGGGAGGGTGAGAACTGGGGCGTTGCTGCCCTGTATTCCAAGGTTCAGAACGGTCAAGACCTGATCGTGTACGCCACGCCCTTCGTCAAGCATCGGTTCAGTGATCGGGGCGTGACCCACGCCTATGCCCTCGGTGGTTTCTGGCAGCCGTTGGAGAGCGGTTGGCTTCCATCGCTGTCGCTCGGTTGGGGCATCAATCAATCCGACACCCAGCGCAAAGGCCAGGTCAGCACCAGTCAGTCCTGGAGGGCTGGGCTGCAGTGGAATGATGTGTTGATGGGGGGGGGCAACGCCGGAATGGCTGTGGGCCAGCCTGTTTTTGCGACTGATCTGCGTGGTGGTGACACCCCTGCTGATGGCCAGTTCATCTGGGAGTGGTGGTATCAGTTCCAAGTGACCGACAACATCAGCGTCACCCCGGCGCTGTTCTACCTGTCGCGACCCATGGGTGAGCTCACACCGGACGGCTCAACCTTTCAGCAACTGGGTGGCCTGATCAAAACGACATTTGTGTTCTGAGCCGAGGGTCCCTCCATTTGATTCGAGGTCAACCGAGGCTGACCATTGCTAACGGCATCTTTATCTGCGTTCTTGCCGTCATTTTTGAATCAGCGCTGATGTAAGGGTTTATTGACCTGAATGACGAAACCAATAAAAAACCCCCCATCTCAATGAGATGAGGGGTAAATCAGAAAAGGCAGATCAATCAGGCACTGACCTTGGAATTTCCCATGTTGTCAAGCGCCTCAGAAACGCGCTTGAAGTTAAAGCCCATACCGCGCAAGGCATGCCAAAAATGTCCTTGCAGGAAAAAGAATGCAAGGTAGAAGTGCGTATTGGCCAGCCATGCTCGGGCTGAGTGGGCACCACCATCAAGAGCAGTTGTGTCGCTGAAGTAGGGAGAGAAGGCGAAGTTCAATTTCAATGGATCTCCATACAACTCAACGGGGTAAATTGTCGTGTTTTGAGCACACCAAATTGCGGTCACAAATCCCATCAGAGCTACACCAGCAAGCGAGTAAGAAAGGATCGATTCGCCGTTGTAGATCAAGACCTTTTTGAAGGGTCCGAAAGGGCTGGATATGATATGCCAAACACCACCAATCGTGAGAATGAAGGCCAAAACAGCATGACCACCCATCACGTCTTCAAGACTACTGATGGAGAGAAAATTAGCCTGATAACCCCACACCATGCCGAGGTCAATATTTGGTTCAACCTGTCGAACAGCTCCGATAGCGCTGTCGTAAATTCCATGGCGCTTTGCCCATTCAACGAAGGCAATGGCTCCGAGGCCGAGAAAAATCAGGTGATGCCCCAGGATGAACGTGAGCTTTTTGCTATCACTCCATTCAAAGTGAAACTTTTGGGCGCGGCCTTTAGCCTCTGAAAGGTCCTTGGGCGCTCGAAGTGTATGCCAGATTCCAGCTGCTCCAAGAACAGCAGATGAAACCAGATGGAATGCTGCGATCGCGATGAGGGGTTGTTGGTCAACGATTACAGAGCTTTCCCCTACGCCGAAGCCAAGGCCGGCGAGATGTGGAATCAAAATCAGCCCTTGTTCTCCCATTGGCAGTGTTCCGTCATAACGGGCCAACTCAAACAAGGTGAATGCACCTGCCCAAAACATGATTAAACCTGCATGGGCAGCGTGGGCTGCAATGAAAGAACCGCTGCGCTTCGCGACTCCTGCATTTCCAGCCCACCAGTCATAACTGACTGATGAACTTCCGTAAGACTGCATTTTCAAAAAGATGCGGCATAAAAAACATAATGAGTGCTGTCTGTCGAATAAATCTGCTTTTACATAGCTTTGCAGGGGTAAGTCATATTTAACCGCTCAATGAGTCATTTGATCTAAGAATTTTTTGTTTAATTGCTTGGGTAACTTATTTGGATTATTTGATGCTTTGGATTGAATGCTATGAGCTGCTAAATAAAAAATTTTGGCTCTGGCAAGGGGCCAATTTGATGTCTGATTGTAGCCAATTGAGCGCAGAACTCGTATCAAATATACCCGCTTAAAGAATGCAGTGCTCTCTAGATTATGTCCGAGTTTGCATGATTTGCAGGTTTGGCAGTACCTGCTTTAGCCACACATCTCTTGTTCTTTAAAGATCTACTGTCAAAAAAAATCTACCTCCCGAAATTCCTAACGAGAGATAGATCACTTTGATTTTTGTCGAAACCCGTCCAAGGTCGACAATTCAATTATCCTGCTATGTATTCCCTTGAGTGTTCGAAACTTATCAAGCGAATGTTAGATCCTGAACATCTTTCAAGTCAAATAATCAAGGATCAGAGTGGCTGTCTTGCTCAGAGTGTTGCCCACTCAGAAGGCAACACACTACCGATGATCTTGAAGCTTTTTCCCCCATCGGGCTGGAGGATAAATGCGATTCCTTGCGGTTCAGGATAAATTCCTGTTGCGGCTTCAAAAGGATCATCATGTCCGATAATGATTGTGTTGGTTCCTGGCAGAGGTGGGCGTGTTAATAAAGGCATGGCATTCTTTTTCATCAGTGCAATGTGATCCTCGGTGTAATCTTTATAAGGTAAAAAATTTAATCGGGAGTCTTTTTTGGTCCATTCCCCAAACGCGAGGTTTGCTGTTTTCCAAGACCTGCAATACTCACTAACAATAATTTCACCGATTGGGATTCCTTTTGAAGCAAAGGCCACGCCAATTTCGTGGGATTCTTTGATTCCCTGAGTGCTCAGCTTCCTCTGAGAACTGCAATCATCGAGGCTCATCAGAGGATCAGCTTGGTCTGCGTAATCCCTCTCCGTCGTTGCATGACGAAAATAAATGACATAGCCTCCATTCTTGATGGAATCCAGCAACGTTGATCTCTCACTACTCGGTTCTGAAGTTAGACCAATGGTTTCTGTTTTAGTTTTTTGGTCCGCTGGGTTTTCAGCCTGACCACCATTGGAGGAGGCACCACTTTCTCCATTCAGACCGCATGCACTCAAAAGCAATGCAGTTAACAATGGAATAAGAATATGTGACATGAGATTGGTGTTTGCAATGCTTATTTTACTTTCAGTGAATCTAGATTTTTGTCGATAACCTTTTCTTCTTTGGGAGCTGAAGTCATTGCTTTGGTTGCTACTTTTTTTGGTTTGAGTTTGCTCGCATCCAGTCGTTTTTCGCCAAATGCTTTGTAGAGAAGAAGAACCAAGCTGCTTGTTAGTGGAATTGATGTGATTCCACCTACAGAAATTTCAAATCCTGATAAGGACATGGGAAAACTAAAATAATCTCAAAAATAAACGTTATATTTATGATCCTGTGGACCCGTTGACCTTAAAACACGTTGACGCTCAATGACATTTTGAACTGTGGTCCCATGGGCTTCTGCAATTGCATCAACAAGGCCTATCGGCCATTCCGTTCCGCAGCGCATTTGTGCTTCTAATACCGATGCATCAAGTTTTGAAAACCGGGATGATTTTTGAGACATTGTGTTGATGGTGAGAAGTAGAAAACATCAACGCCAGTTATTGATGGGCAAAGATAAGACCAATCAATTGTTCTGGTTTGGTTGAAGCGACACACTGGCTCTTGAACCTGGAGGGAAGAAGAGCCAGATGACACCCAATGAAACTGATATCATCAGATTCATTGTTTGAACAGCTCAGGTTGGAGTGAACTGCCCAATCTGATTTTCGCGTTGTGAATAGGTCCATGTCTTTCACATGCCGCAGTACCACGTTTTAATTGATGCACTCTCGTGTAAGTGATGCTAGTTTAAAGAGCCCGAAGTTTTTAATTATAGGTAGGAGGTCGATCTATAAGAATTGCGCCACATTAATTGCCTGATATAAGTGTATTTTCTGGATATTGTTTTTCAGCCTATCGATCGCTGCGATTCTGAATATGTCAACAGTATTTGTTGGCTGCGGGGATGATGCTAATTGATGCTTGCTATTCTTCACTTATTTGTAGCCTTGCTCTTTTGCTTTAAGTGCTTGATTCTCGAGCCGCTCTTTCACCAATTGTCTAAAATCACAATAATCTATGTCTTCCGTATTTTTGTCGCGCATAATTTCCTGCGCTTCTCTCATTAAATACTCATAAGTGGCCGTGTCAGTCGTTCTGTTAGCGAGGTCAATGATGTGTGCGAAGGCTTCAATGTTAGTCAAGAATAGATCGCTGCTTTGCGTAAACTAGCTGCTGCTGAATCAGGCTGTGTCCTAAATTCTACTGATCGATGTTTGTATTGATTGATTAGTGTTGATCAGTGATGACTCAGTGGTGTGTTTCATGCGTTGGTCTATACGCGGTTCTCGCTGTTGGTTTTTTGCCCAAAATGAATTGCTGAAGGCATGCACTCGTCTATGCTTTGATAACCAATTTTTATTTGAGACAAGATTATTTGGTGTGTGCCGTTTTGCAAGTATTATATTTTTCTTCTATTTTATTTCACGATGAAGAGTCATCCTGTTGAGTTGTGGGCTGAATTTCATCAGTTCGAGCCTTTCAGGATTATTTCTTCGGTTTTTAGTTGTTGTATAGCGAGAGACCCCAGGACTTCGTTTTTCAGCAGCAGTTGCTGTTCTGCATTCAGTGCATTCGAGTGTGACAATGATGCGAACGCCTTTGCTTTTGGCCATAATAATTCAGTGTATTTCTGGGAGTAAGCAACTGGACTGACTCCCCTGGTTGAGTAGAGGAGCCAGTTGTAACCCCAGCGCGATGACCCGGATCAGCCATCGGATGAAGGTGCCTCGCGAGAACCTTCAAATGCATATTGGCTGGTTTTTCTCAGAGTGCGAGTACAAACTGTCTAATCTCATCTGTCAAATGAACCGATAACTGGTTTTCTTCTCCTCTGTGCCTTTGGTCTCACCCCCTGTCTACTCATTGGGGAGGAGTCAGTGGTGTGACCAGCTTGAATTGGGCCTGAATTCAACCCTTCAAGCAGATGTTACGCGTGGATTTCTTTGACTAGCTTCAATCCATTCCATTTGCACGCCAGGTGATCTCAGTAAGCTCGTCAAATTAGCTTTGGCATTTTTAGAATGAAATTACGCTGATCTGACTCCCCGCATCGTCAGAAGGGAGTCAGTGGTGTTATCAGCGCCCAATGGTGATTGCCCCCACCATTGGTTGGAGGTTTCCTGCGACGGAACATCCATGATCATTATGAATGGGTATATGGATGTTGCTGCTCCAGATGATGCTGACTGGTGAATCAAATTAACCTTTGAAAGGTAGTTGGGAGCCAAATGCTGAACTGTCTCCTTTCCTTCAAAAGAAAAGTCAGCCGTTTGCTCGCTGACTAGTCACGGCTCACGTTTTTCTGACTCCCCCGGTTGACTAGAGGAGCCAGCTGATACTCAGCGCCCAACGGTCATCACTCCATTGGATGGTTGAGGTCCTCCAAAGTGACAATCTCACCGACCATGGCTACTGCTTGTTCTTAAGAACAGACAGCAGGGATCCTATGAGCCGCGCAAACGTGCACAGTTGTTCACCAAAACACTGGACGAGTTGTGTTCACAGGTTGGTCTTCCAGGGCTGGAGCTTTAATCCTGTTGTCTATCCGCAAAGGCGAAAACAGTAGAAGGTTTCCGGCAACCAGACCTGCTGTGACAATAATCGCAGCAACTACTTCAAGCATCTCAGTGGTTTTGTTTTGCGAGGTCAAGTCACCCGTCAAACGCTGAACTGACTCCCCGTCCGCCAAGAAAAGGAGTCAGCTTTTCTGGACAGCGCCCATTGGTCCCTACAAAAACCATGGGATGGAGGTCTTGTGGACTCCTTAGACACAATCACCCCTGTTGGGAATAAGACGCGATACAGATGAGTTGGTGGCAATGGCTAAATGAGTCACCCGAATGTTGTCGCAAGCCAAATCGCTGACCGAGTCCCCCGCTTGTGAAGAGCATTCAGACCTTGAACAAGCGCCCAATGGTCAATGGAGGAACCACTTAATGGGGGACTCGATGCTCCGTGAGAATAATCTCAGTGATGATTGGCTGATCTCTGTGCTCATGTGGAGAGCTTGGCGACCCTCTAGAGGTGGCAAGGTCGTGGAGAGTTGCCCCACAAACCCTTCTTTCCTCAGGGCAAGCCAGAGATGGTTATGGGTTGGTTCGTCGATGGGATTGACCAATGTGCTGTTCATACACCTGATAACTCTCGAATAGCCAAGTGGTGGTTCTCCTTCGTGGACCCCAGCAGCATCAGCCGTTCTTTTACTGGCTTGTATCTTTACCGCTCAAATGGTGAGCTTTCTCCTATTGCAGCACCGGGGGGCTGATCACAACAAAAGCTCCGTTCCTTGTGTTTTGACAAGGAAATACAGCGCAAACGCTCAATAAGAACACCTCAGCGTCGTAAGCGATCCATTGGTCACTCAGTGAGCGAGGTGTACTGGGCCATAACTACATCAAGCCGATGCTTCGAATCCAGGGCGATGCGCAGCTGCTCCGCTCACTTCTTCTAAGTACGGATGGAGTTGGCCTGCAGCGTATTGAGAAAGAATCTCAATTTGAGTGCCTTATTGAGAATGACTTGCAATATCGACAAGGAGTCTGTACTCTTGCGAGTAATTCTCAATCGCGATAGTTCGTGACGACCTCTTCCTACCGGTTCTTACCGGATGATCCTGCGGCACCTTTGTCGATGCCAAGGCTTCAGACCGTTCTGCTGGATCCTGCCGGTCGCGATCAGGCCACCGTTCTTGAGGTGTTGGAAGGTGTTTGCCGGGTGTATTGCCCTTGTGAGGAAACCGAGGGAATGACTTTGGCGTTTTTGCAGTCAGGCGACAGGCTTCGCACCGATCGCATGTGCAGTGACGGCGCTTGTGTCGAGGCACTTACGGCCCTGAAGTTTCGTCGTGACTCCGTCTCCGCGGACGAATTCGGAATCGACGCAGTCAATGAGTGGACCTTGCAGCTCCTAAGAGTCCGTCATCTGGGTCAAGCGGAACAGCGGCTTCACGCTCTTCTAGCGCTCCTGGTTAACCGGCTTGGACTTCGTTGCAGCGATGCTTATCAGCTTCCCTTCCGTCTAACCCATGATCGTTTTGGTGAGTTGATCGGTGCTACCCGGGTGACCACAACCCGCCTTCTATCGAAATGGCGTCAAGCTGACATGATCGCCATGTCGACTGGTGATGTCACCATGCGCATTGCACCTGACCTCATCAATTCTTCACCACTCCAATTTTGAAGATCGTGAATTCCTTTGGTGTTCTTGGCGATCTCTGCAGAGAGGCTGAATGGATGCGGCGGCGACTTAAATGTGCGAGTCGTTCAATACAGCATTGTCAGCATCCCAAGCTTAAAAATCGGCTTGTTGCGGAAATATCTTTTTACCGTGTCAGATGTTTGGCTATAAAAGACTCTCTGACTGTGATTAGTCAATCTCTTGATTCTCAATCTATGCAGAAATGTTTGTTAGAAGAATTGCTGTCTCGTTGCCTGTCAGCAGCACAGCTGTCATATCACCTTTCTTGAACTGATTTTACGATTTTTTGTCTGGCTTGACGTTTGCCTCTTTAATTATTTATTACTTTAATTTATTTTAAAAGTTTTGCTCCTGTGGCTATTTGCTTGCCTTCTTGATTTAATTAACTTATTGCGCTTGGCTTTTACTGCAAATAGAATGAAATTCCCTTGATGGATTTTATCAAGACCTCATTCTTTTCTCTTATTTGCTCTTATTGAGTATTGCTTAAGACCGAGTCAAAAGAATCATTTGACTGACCGCCGTTCAAAGAATTAATTAAAGTTTGGCATTGATCTTTAGAGTTTGTCATGCTTGTTGGATCAGCCATACTCGAAGAATTCATTGACCACATTGAACAGGATGACTTGGTTCGTCTCCGTTGGCTCAAACGTATCCGTGAGACAGGATTTGATCAAGCATTATCGGAGTATCGTGAGTCTTTGAATCGTCTTAGACAGTCTTAGATAAGAATTTGTCTGGCAGAACGAGGTGGATGAGGTATCTGGATGTAACTGATTTCACCTGCAGTTGAAACAAGCGTTAATTCGGGAGAGCGATGATTTGCGATTCTTGATTGGTGATTTCTTTTGCATGACTTTCACTATTTTCTTTGCCACATCTACTGGTAAAACTGAGGATGTGGCTGATCGACTCAAAGAGCTTCTTCCTGGAACAGAAGCGAAGGATGTTGACAACATCGACTCAATTGATGAGTTGGTTGCGGCTGAGTCGTTAATTTGTTGTGTTCCAACCTGGAATACAGGCGCTGATGAAGCACGGTCAGGAACAGCCTGGGATGATCTGGTTCAGGAAATTCCTGACAAGGATTTTGCCGGTAAATCAGTCGCAATCGTAGGTCTTGGTGACTCCTCCGGTTATTCGGATTTTTTCTGTGATGCCATGGAGGAACTGTATACGGCTTTTCTTCAATCTGGTGCCAAGTTGATTGGTAAGGTTTCCACAGAAGGGTATACCTATGACGACTCAAAGAGCATTATTGATGGTAAGTTCTGCGGACTTGCAATCGATGAAGACAATGAGTCGGAATTGACAGATCAACGTTTGCAGGCCTGGGTTCAGCAAATAAACGCTGAGGCCTGAATGTAATTTATCACTGAATTGTAGGCGCCCGAGAGGGCGCTTTTTTTATCGATGCACCCAATCCACCCGGACGTCCTTCCGTTTATTCAAATACTTGTCAATTGCCATCGCTGCAATGCATCCATCAGAGCAAGCAACAACAGCCTGTTTAAAGGGTGTATTGCGGATATCGCCGATTGCCCAGACTCCTTCGAGATCTGTCATCATGTCGCTGTTCACTCGAATTCCACCATTAGAGTTGACTGGTACTTGTTCTTGTAGATAATCGGTGATCGGAAGCGAGCCTGTGGAGTAAACAAAAGCACCCTGAACTTGGATCATCTGCTCTTCACGATCAGCAGATGATTGCACTTTGACAGCATTAACTCCCTGATCATCTCCATGGATGGAGGCGAGCCTAGTGCGCTTCCAGTGCTTCACATTTTTTGAATTGAGAAGGATTTCTACTGCTTGTGATTTTGCGTTTGGTTTATTATTGGTTATCCAATGTACTGTTGATGCAAATTTTGCGAGTACAAGTGCCTCATCAATGGCTTCATGATTTGAACCATAGACAGCTACTTCTTGGTTCTTATAAAAAGCTCCGTCACAAGTCGCACAATAACTAACCCCCTTACCAAGAAATTCGTTCTCACCGGGAAGTGTTGATGCTCTACCCATTGCACCTGTTGCAAGAACCAATGTTTTGCCTACAAATGTTCCCTCTGGTGTATATACAGTCTTCTCTGAATCAGTCATGCTGATTCCATAAACTTGAGCCTGCTTGTATTCCGCTCCATAGTTAATTGCTTGTTCCCTCATTGTTTTTAATAATTGCTCACCTGATGTGTCTCCTTCCACACCCGGATAGTTTGCAATTTTGTGAGTGATAGCAAGTGCACCAACAGCTGGATTTTTGTCAAGGATAATTGTCGATAGATTTGACCTTGCTGTATACAATGCACAAGAACATCCAGCTGGTCCTCCACCAATGATGATGACGTCAAAGGTATTCATTTGATTCATGAGTTGGTTTTACTAATACTCAGATTCTTGCAGCTATTAGGGACTTGGTTCTGATGTTGCTCAGGCACCATCTTTACAAATGATTCGATCATTTTTGCAGTTTTACTCCACTCTGTAAATGGGAAGAAATGGCGTCCGTTAGAAATTTTTTGGTAGCAGTCTCCAGGTTTTAGGCAGTGTCTCCATCTGATATCACACTGCTCATCAACAACAAAGTCTTTTTCACCATTAATCACCAGTATTGGAACCTCAGCTTTGTTTAGATTTGTGATTGGTTGGCTATTGACAATCGATCCATACACTAAATCATTATCCAAACATTTTGCTAACAGTCGCGCCATAATATTGACAACTTTTTCAGTTTGTCTGTCGACCAATAGTCGGCTTAGATAGCTTAAAATATGAAATCTTGAGCAGGGTAATTGGCTCCGCATACTCTGATAATGACTAGTCCATTGATTTGTCGAGTGAGTATCTACTGATAGCACGGAAACTGATGATATGTTGTTGGGATATTTTTGAGCAAATAAATATGCAATTGTACCGCTTATACCGTGGCCTACAAGATGAACTGGAATTGAAGAGTTTTCTATCGTGTGCCTCATTAGGCTGTGAACGACTTCAACATCACATGATTCATCAAGATCATGTTCGAATGACCATCTTTTGACTTCAAAATGCTGACCCAAGCTTTGCGCTGTCCGCTTGAAAAGGCAATACAGTGATGGCTGGAGATCAATCCAAAGTATCTGACTGGTGCTCATCTGATTTTATTTTTCTTATTTTCTGATGCTTTTGATTATGTTTTCTCTCAGAGAAGACGACTGGCTGTATTCTTTATCACATCCAGGCTGATCAAGCTTTCACCTTTGATTCAGAAGAAAGCACAACCTTTCCGTGCCTTACTTGTTCTTTGATCCTTTTAATCAATTTTTTTTCGATTGCATCGGCCTTTGATTCGTAACGCAGCATGTTCTGATAGGTTCTGTCGCTTATTTTGTTGAAACAGGATGCATTGAGATACTGATCAACCAAACTAATCTCGTTCTCCCTAAGTACTTTCATTCTGAGATGATCTTATCGCTCCATCCATTGTCACCAAAGCTCTTCTTCGCAATCAGTCTTTACGATCAAATCTGATGTTGCATAAGCTACGCATAGAAGTGAATAGCCGTCTTGCATTTGTTCATCATCCAGAAAACTTTGATCAGATTGATCAACTGTTCCTTCGATGATCTTCCCTACACAAGTGCTGCATGCTCCAGCTCTGCATGAATAACTCATATCAATCCCAGCCTGCTCTGCTGCCTCTAGAACGTATTCATCATCAGGGCATTCGAAGTGTTTGACTCCATCAGGCATCCTTAATTCGACCTTGAATGAGGTCATCACTCCAATTAAAATCATACAATAACTTCAATTAGTTTCCTCTGCTCGTATATGTATCTCGCTTGAGCATCATTGGCTACGTTCTAGATTGATGTTAGCTATACACCAGTCTTGCTTATATGATGTTGGCAGACATCATTCAATTGTTGTTTGATTGATTCGCGTGCTTTATTTGTATCATCTCTCAAATAAAGGGCTTATGCCATGAATTCAATCTCAACATCAAGAGTTTCACACTATTTAGGGTCTCCTAACGGTTGGCGTAAAAAACGACTGAAGATTGCAATGGCATTAAGAAGCCAAGGCTGGTCGCATCGGCTTATTTCTGAATATCTGGAAGTATCGCCTAAATCATTAATGCGGGATATAAAATGTTACGTAATCGACCCACAAGGCCTAAATATGTGACATCAGAAAGTTGATGTGTGTTAATCAACTTTCTGGTCGTGAGTGAATTAACCCTGAAGAGATGCAGGTTTGTTATTTCCTTGGTCTAGCTCGTTGTCGATGAGCAATAAAGCCGCTGCTTGATTATCTGCAAACTTCACCCGTCCAAGAAGGTGCGCAAATTCATGTTCTGACTGGGTTTGCATTTCCACCATCGGGTCGAGAAACACCGTGGTACGCGTATCGCTCGCTCTCTCTGCCATTGAATACAGCTGTTGCAACGAAGCTGTGACGTCAACCTCCATTTGAAATGCGGTTGCCATCACATCTGCAGGGGATGCCCAGTTCTGCAAGGGAGCATCGACCACTTGTAGTGCAACGCTTTGCCCTCGAGCAATGATGTATTCCGCGAATTTTGCAGCATGCTCATGCTCGCTGTTGGATTCGTCTCGGAAGAATCGGGAAAATCCCCTCAACTCCCGTTCGGCAAACCAGATTGCTGCAGCGAAATAGGAAGCATGGGCTTGCCTCTCCATGTTGAGGTGGGCTTGGATCGCGCTTAGAAGATCAGAGTCAATCGCTTCTGCGATTGCACGACCTGATGGTCCGCAAGCGATAGATGAAGCGGAGATTGAATTGGTTGTGCTCAGCATTTTTTTACTTGTTGATGTCCAAATGATACGCACATGCAAGTCAAATTGCTCGCAAGGTGTGTTATTTGCACCAAGTTAAATGAGAGTCATTATCAAAAGCATCTGAAATCTTGAATTTTTCAGTCGATTGTTGAGTTATTTGGTTCAACGCCAGCCAGCATCTGCCATTACTTTGATTGCGGTTTTCTGAGTTGCGCCTAAAGCACTAATAGAAACATTGTCTGGGGTAAATTTTCCAAAGGCTTTCAATTCTTTCGATGTACCAAGATTTTTTAGTGGATATTCGAAGGTTGGGCCTGCAATGAGTCGACTACCTTTTGGTGACGAAATGAACTCAATAAATTGAACTGCTTCAGCTTTGTTTTCTGCGGACTTAGCAACTCCTGCGGCACTGATGTTCACATGGGCTGGATTTGGCATGACTAATTTAATATTGGATGTCACTTTCTGATCGCTTTTGCCACTTGCTCCTGCCTGCATTCGTGCAAGATAGTAATGATTAACAAGGCTCACTCCGCATTTACCTTGTCCGACTGCACGAATCAGTGATACATCACCTCCGAAATACGGCTGGGTTACATTTTTGATCATCCCCTTGACCCAAGTTGAGGCTGCGCTTTGACCCTTCGCTATGATTTGATCGGCTACAAGTGATTGGTTGTATACGTTTTTCCTTTTGCGCAAACAGAGTTTTCCTTTTAGAACTGGATTGGCAAGATCGGAATAAGTCTTAATCGTATTTGGATCAACGACATTGGGATTTACAATGATGGCTCTGACGCGCCTCGTGAAACCAAACCATCGATTTGATGGATCACGATAGCGTGAAGGAACATTCGATTGGAGTTGTTTCGAGGAGACCGGCTGCAGAAGACCTGCCTCTGCAGCGTTGTTAATCCTTGCAGCATCAACCAATAGAATCACATCAGCGTTTGAATTTTTACCCTCTCGTTTAAGACGCTCAACTAGTGATATCCCTGTGGCCTCGATCAGTCTGACTTTGATCCCAGTTTCTTCACTGAATTGTTTGTAGGCAGCTCGATCAGTGTTGTAATGCCGGCCTGAGTAAACCCTTACTTCCTTGGCTTCCACTGAAGGTAGAGCAGCAAATGATGCCACCAGGCCAAGAGCTGCAAAGAACCTACGCATGCTTTTAGACATAGTTTCATCTATGCTAGGTCAGTGATTCCAGTTGTCAGCTGTTTTTGACTCTCCGTTTCGTAGCATTTGTCAATCGCTTTTATTCCTGAGATTCTCTGAACGATGGACTTCCTGACGCATTCTCTTTTGCCTCTTCTTGAAGTTCGTGACCTTCAGCAGCGCCTCAGTGCTCCCAACCTTCCCTGGCGAGATGGTCGATTGACTGCAGGGGACCAGGCTGCATTGGTGAAGAAAAACTTCCAGCTTGATCCGAATGCTGAGCTCACACTTGCGATTAGCAATTGCATTTCTACAGCATTAACGAGTGACCCCCTGGTCAAAAGTTTTTCACTTGTTCGTAAGGTCCATAGTTTGTTGGTTTCTAGATCTAGTGCTGGAGAATCTTATGGATGGCATGTTGATAATCCTTTCTCCCGCCATGGTCGTCGGGATTTGTCTTTCACCTGCTTTCTCAGTGATGAAGATTCCTATGAGGGCGGATCCTTAATGATTCAAACTGGTGGTGAGGACACGAAGGAATTTCGCTTGTCACCTGGCCAAGTTGTTATCTATCCGTCGTCCACGCTTCATTGTGTTACACCGGTTTTGAGCGGTGAGCGTTATGTATGTGTCGGCTGGATTGAGAGTTATGTCAAGGCAGCTGACGATCGCTCAATGTTATTCAATATCGATGCTGGTGCCCGGGGTTTGTTGGCCCGCCATGGACGATCGGATGAACTTGATCTGATTTTTCAAAGCTATACGAACGCTGTCCGACGCCTGTCGAGCTGATTTGTAGCTTTTGATAGCTTCGGCGTGATTTTTGTAGTGTAGCTCTTGCTTACAATTGGATTAGTTGAGCTATCCCAATGCCAAAGCCCTCTGCTATCTCAGTTTTCGTTGCTGCCACGTCTCTTCTTGTTTCATCGGCCCCTTCTGTTCACGCACAGAGTGCTGGCGGTCTTAAGGAATGGAATACTGATCAAGATGTGAATGAGGAAAGTGTGTTGGATTCCGATGCTGCTGCTCTAAAGAAAAAGGCAGAGCAAGAAGATATTTGTGTTCCTATTGGAGAGGGCGAGAACTGCTGGTGACAGCATTCTGATTTTTCCAAGGGTGCAAATGCCCCCTTTTTTTATGCCAATAAAAAAGCGCCCTGAGGGGCGCCTGTTTATTTGTTCTGTGAAGATCAGAATTTGAAGGTTGTCTTGACAAGACCACCGAATGTGTCGGAACCGTCAACCGATGAATCACCATCAGCATTCTGGATATAGAACACTGCCGGAGTCACAGTGATGTTATCCGTGACCTGGAAGTCATAATAGCCCTCGACGGCAAAGTTACCATCATTGGGATCACTGTCACCTTTCACTTCAGTGGCATAGCTGGAGTAGGAGCCAAAGGCGATACCCAGTTTGTTGCCATCAATGAAGGCATTTTTCCAGTTCAGGCCAACCATCCAACCAAACACTTCCTCTGTGCTGCCAGCAATATCTGCATCAGAGAAGCCGAAATCGATGCCTGCACTGATGGTTGGAATAAAGCCATACTCCTCAGGAGTCCAGTAGCCGCGGAATCCGAAAGCGTGGAGACCTTCGTCGTAGCTAGAGGCTGCGGGAGTGGAATAGCCCATTGCAGGCGTGGATCCATCTTTACCGTGCTTGTAGGCGTACAAGGCAGACAGATACCATTTGCGGTTGCCATAACCGACTTGGCTCAAGAAAAGGCCATCGGTGTCATCACCGAACATGCCTAATCCATCATCAGACTTTGCACCTTCGCCACCGTCAGCCACGTAGTTGGCTGCAATGTTTAATGCTGCTTCGCCTGGTGCAACGTTTTGACGCCACTGAACACCAAAACCCTGTCCGGTGCTTGCGCCCATAACTGAGCCATAACCACCCAATTTAAAAGCCTTAAGAATGGGCTTGTAACGGGTTGGTGTTTCTACCATGTAGTAGTTCTCTACCAAAGCACCCACGGTGAACTTGAAGTCACCAACGGGGAAGCTGTACCAGAGTTTGTCAATCTTTAGAGTGCTATCTCCTGACTTAGCATCACTCAGATAAGAGTTTTTGTTCGTCCAGACGTTCTTCATGTTGCCCGTGCGCAGACGGGTGTACAGCCGATCCTTACCAGTGAAGGAGGTGTTCAGGTTGAGGGTATAGCGATATGAGAACGAGAAAGCGTCGTCATCGCATGCGCCACCTTCCTCAACGCACTCATCTCGGTCGTCATAGGTCACACCACCCATGAAAAAGTCAGCTTGACCTTTCAGTTTGGTTGTGCTGGAGAACTGGGTGGCTTCCAGTTCGCCAACGCGGGCTTCGAGGCCGTCAACGCGACCCTTGAGGATGGCCAGCTCGGTTTCGAATTCCTTGAGCAGACGACGCAGCTCGTCGGTCACTTCGGTGACGCGGTCGAGGCAAGCGTTCAGCAGGGCAGCCGCTTCATAGCGGGTCATGGCCCGGTTGCCACGGAAGGTGCCGTTGGGGTAGCCGGCGACGCAGCCGTAGGTCTCCACCAGGTTGGCCAGAGCCTGATAGGCCCAGTCAGTGGGATAAACGTCGGAGAACTGGGTGACGCTAGTGACCTGATCAGCGGAAGCCGCGTAATCAGAAACGCCGTTGATGTTCAGCTCGGCGGCATTGGCGCCGGTGGCCAGAAGGCCAAGGGCGGCGGGAGCCACCAGCAGTTGCTGGAAAAGCTTCATTGAATTCCTCACACAGGAAAGCCCAATTTGGGCAAACATATTTTGCTGCTCTGCTGTGTCGCCTGTTACTCGTTTACTTCAATTAAAAGTAGCTTTCTATACATGCTAGGGTTTATTTGATACTGGTATTGCCTTTTTCCTCAATAGAGGCAAGCGCTCTTAGGCCTTGGGTATGCCTTGACTCGGATCAGATGACTCGCGATTTTGTGCTTTTTGTCACTCCCCATGTCTAGATCCATTTCCGCTAGTGACGGTATTGTTGAAGGAAACATTTTCTAGGGTCTTGGCCGAGTCTTCCGAAAACCGACTTGCAGTAAATAAGAAAAAGGGTTGCAAGAAATCTAAGTGCTCCAAGTGGAAGGGTGGAACATGTCGTTGTGGGCGTTAGCTAATCCACAGGTAAAATAATCTGTCCCTTTAGTTCATCAATATAAATTTGTTGGGTCTTCCTAAGAGTGCTAATCGTTCTTGATACGGTTGACCTCGTAGATCCAACTATTTCAGCAATACGTGCATGAGGCAGTGTGTGCTCGAGCAGTAGCCCTTCTGATGTTCTTTTCCCTAGTCTTGTTATCAGTAATCTAAAAAATGTCATCAGCCTGTTTTCTAGATTTGTCTCGTTCCTCACTATATGCAGTTGAATGATCCATTCCATAATTGCATCGCTTGTGTCGGATCCTTTTTTGCCTATTGATTTAACTATGTAAGTTGTGTCTGTTATGGCTTCTATTGTGATTTCTAGGTCTTCTGGATAATGGAATTTGAAAGCATCTGCTCTGCATGCAAAAGCTAAAGTTATGTCTTTTGCATTGTTCGATTGGTTCCCCGCAATCCTTATAACACCATTCTTAACTGTTATTTCTATATTTTCTCCAGCTTGAGGCCTTTCAAGGCGGACTGTTTCGTACGAATTTAAGGATATGGGCCTCCCTCCCTTTTTTCGATGCTGGTGCTCAGTGTTCATTGATGGGCTGGCTTGTGCTTTTTGATACGCCGGGTCGTGCCTAATTTTCCTGATGGAATCTATTAGCTATTTATGAACGGGTATTCCAAGATTTCGTGCGTGTTTAATGTCTCTTATAGCACGATGTGGTTTCTTGGTTTTGTCTCTTCTCGTGATATTTGCTTTCTTCGAAGTGAGATATGACACATTGCGCCGCCGCGATAAAGAAGCTGTGCCTGTTAATGCCCGACCCAGAGTGTTTCTTCGGGCTTAGCATTCTGGAGCGACTCCATGTGCTCCTCTGTTAAGGCCTGTGCCTCCTTGTCGTGACCTGTGAGTGAAAGGTGGGACGCTCTTTGATAGCACCATGCATTGATTTCGCTAAGCGTCTTGCTTCTCAGTTGACTATTTTTATTCATTTGCTTTGAGTTGCTGTTCTCATTATTTTTCTGCCCCCTGATTGCATTGCGGCGGATTTAATTGCTTTTGCTTGTGCTATTTGGTCTGTTGCGCTGTGATTGTTGGCCTTTTCTTGTGAATCCTCTTTTTTGTTGTTGTTGCTGGAAGTGGCTCTTTGCTTGTCGATCGCTCAGTAATGTGAGAATCACTATCAATTTTTCCACATGAATTGTGTGTGGAAATGGTGTGTTTCTTCTGTGGTCATCTTTTTTAGGCCTATACAGCAGTTGGTTGATTTGTTGTGATGGCTCCTGCTACTCCCTGTGCCTGTTCGCGTTGCACCTGTGAGGTTCAGGCGTCCCAGGTTGTTGTTCGCGATGGCCAGAGTTTCTGTTCAGAGGCCTGTGCCACCGGCCATCCCAACCACGAGCCCTGCCATGGCAGTGGCTCCTGCGGCTGCACTTGCGCTGATTGATCTCAACTCCCTTTTGTGCGGGCTGGCCTGAGCAGCATCGTCAGCCCAGACACGGTCACAACAATGGTGAGACCCCCCAGCAGGATTGGGTACACGGGCTGAAGGTTGAGCCAGCCGAACTGTCCTGTGTGCAGTTTGAGCAGCCAAAAGGCATCAATGTTCTGCTCCAGCAGCAAGCTGTAAAGGGAGCCGGTTCCAGCGGTGATCAACAGCGGCGCAGCGGCGATAGGCACCAGCCAGCGATGAATGCGCCGCGCCTGTCGGCTGGTTGTGCCGGAGGGCCTCATTGCTTGCGAAGCTGTCGGTGAAGCTGCCGTTCATCAGCGCAAGGCATCCAGCGGCCGTTGTTCTCGTGAACGGTGGTGCAACCGATCTCAGCGGCCCGTTGCTGGGCTTCGGCTTCGGTGTCGTAGATCCCCTTGCCGTGGGCCATCCCTGGTGCTTGGTTCAGCACCAGGGCCAAAACGCAGAAGTTGAGTGCCGTTAACGGTTGGATGGCGCGCATCGGTTCAGAAGCCTTCGCAGTGTTCAACGGCTTTGAGGTAATTCATTTTGCCGGGATCTGTGCCTCCCTTGGGATTGATGCTGGCCCGCATGGTGATCTGTGCATCAATGCAGCGGTTGTAGCGATGGGTTTTGACCGCTTGCGGGATCAGCAGAATCGCGATGCTGAGCAGGCTGAGGCTGCTGACGGCAGCCAGTACGGGGTAGGCGTGGGCTCGCACCATCTCGCGAGCCGTGAGCTTTTGTTGGTTGTGGTCGTCCATGCGTCGCTTGTGAGTGTTTTCAACGTATGGACAGCCTTGCGCGTTGATTGGCCTTGAGCAACGTTGCTGATCTGGCGTTACAGCAGAAGAACGCGGAGGTTTTGATCAGCGCGCATCGCGAGCTCGATCTCATTACTGAAAAATGACCGCTCTGGGTGCTGAGCAAAGGCGATTCCGTTGTCACGGGACCTACGAGAACCAGCGCCAAGACGGAACCACCACAACGCGAGTTTGGGAGGGGTTGCGGGTTCCTTTGACTCAATCAGCCACACAGGCCTTGAGTTGCTTCCGCAGGGTGGTGTGGTCGATGTCGCGGCCGATCAGCACCAATTGATTCTTGCGATCACCGGTCCAGTTGGTGTCGTCAATGGAAAAGCGTTTGCCTGCCAAATGGAACACATGGCGGCGTTCGCTTTCGTTGAACCACAAGACTCCTTTGGCCCGGAACACCTCCTGGGGCATCTGGTTGTCGAGGAAGTTCTGGAACTTGCGCAGAGAGAAGGGGCCATCACTTTGGAAGGACATGGAGGTAAATCCCTCGATGTCCTGATGGTCACCGTGGTTGTGGCTGTGGTGATGGTGTCCGTGGTCATGACCCTCCCCATGGCTGTGGTCATGGGTGTGATCGTGCCCATGGCTGTGGTCATGACCGTGATCGTGTCCATGGCTGTGATCGTGGTCATGACCGTGATCGTGGTCATGGCTGTGATCGTGCCCATGGCTGCGACCGTCGTCGGCTGAACTCACCTTGTCGGATTCGAACAGTCCGACGCTCAGCAATAGGGCAAGGGGCACGTCTCCTTTCACCGACCGCAGGATCCGCGCATCGTTCTTGACTTCTCTGAGTTGCTGTTCGACGGCCTCAAGCCGCTCCTCGGAGACGAGGTCGCACTTGTTCAGCAACAGAATGTCGCCGTAAATCACCTGGGCCCGGCCAACTTCCGTGTCGAGCACGACGTCGTCGAAGTTTTCTGCATCGATCAACGTGATGATCGAATCCAGGCGGGTTTGGTCCCGCAGCTCACTGCCCAGGAAGGTCATGGCCACCGGCAGGGGATCGGCCAGACCGGTGGTTTCGACGACGATGTAATCCAGCGGCTCTGGGCGTTCAATCACCCGTTCCACCGCCTCCATCAGCTCGCCGTTAATCGAGCAGCAGATGCAACCGTTGCTCAGCTCCACCATGTCTTCATCGGTGGTGACGATTAGATCGTTGTCGATGCCGATTTCACCGAACTCGTTCACCAGCACCGCTGTCTTCACCCCCTGCTGATTGCTCAGGATGTGATTCAGCAGCGTGGTTTTTCCCGCACCGAGGAAGCCGCTGAGAATGGTGACGGGGACGTTGGCGGTGGCTGGTGCGGTGGTCATTGGGTCTGAAAAACAGAGGTGATCTTTGGGATCAAAGGTTGTGAAACGACGGTCTTGTGATCAGGCGAGCAACTCACTCAGCAGTTGCTGCGACACAACATCTCGAGACGTGGCAGTCAGCCAAAGCCCCGCCCCGAAGCGTTGGAAGGTTCTCCCGCAATTCGAAATTCGATGTGATCCGTTGCGGGGTCGTAGAGGGTGTAGTGCCTCCCCCCTCCAATGCCGATCACGCTTCGCTTGGGCACAGCCTGTTCGCTCTGCTGTTCACCGGCATGGTCTTTAATGTGGGATTGGATGGATCCACCGGAAAGCTCCAGTCGGAATTGACGCTGACAGCGAGCCGTAAACAGTCGGTTCACATCCAGCCGCGTCAGCCGATCCAGCAGCACCAGGGCTGAGGTGTCTTCCGCTAGCCGGTCGCCGACGTCAGCGGAGCTTCCATGAATCAAAGCGCAGTCGAGTTCGATGAAGCCGAACTGCAGCGATGCAAGCCAGTTGAGATGGTCGGCGTCTACTGCAGCGAGAAGTTCTCCAACCGCCGCCTCGCCTTGTTCTGCTCTGAGGCTTTCAGCCTTGCGTTCGCCGCGGTAACCGCACTCCGCCAGAAGCTGCTCTTCCCACCAGCCGTAGATGCAGTCGGGCTGAAGATCAGCGCGCTTCGGCTGCCTCAGCCTCTCGAGCAGTGCATTGCACTTGCGTTGTGATCCGATCAGATCACCGAGAACGAAGAGATTGGCAACACCCCGTTGTTGCTTCAACTCCTTCTGAATCTGTTCGTACAGATCCAGGTCTCCTTGGAGACCACTCACCAGGGCCCAGCGTTCCATCAGCGCTCACACACGTGGCTGGCGTCTTCAGCTCGCTCGGCGTATTCGAAGCCATGGCTGAGTCTCCAGGCAAACACTTCCGGTAAGCCCGCATCAACGATCGCTCGACAGGTTTTGGTGATGTCGTAGTCGACCTCTCGTATCGTCACTTCTCCGGTGTTGTCGTCATGAATGACGTAGGTGGCCTTGGTGCTGCCATGACGCGGTTCCCCAACGGATCCAGCGTTAACGATCCGCCGCATCGGCAGTTCCATCTCCTGTTCTGTTGGTGCGCCTTGATCGTGTTGTTGCACCTTCACCCGAATGGACCCCTGGCGTAATTCGCGCACATAGGGCTGGTGGGTATGGCCGCAGAACAAGGTTTCCGCCCCTGCTGTTTCCACCCGTTCAAGGGCCGCAAAAGCGTTCATGTCAGGCAACAGATATTCGTGCTGACTGTTCGGACTGCCATGCACAAACAACAGCTTGTCGCGTCGCAGGGTCATTGGTAGTTCAGCCAGAAAGGCCTTGTTCTCCTCCGTCAGCAGCTCGGCCGTCCAGTGATGGGCGCGATGGCCTCGTCGTTCCGCCAGCTGGGAGGGATAGCTGCATTCACAGGCATTCAGACCGTCAATGATGTCTTCGTCCCAGCACCCCTGGCAGGTGGGAATCTTGCGCTGACGCATCAGTTCCACCACTTCATTGGGCTGTGGTCCATAGCCCACAAGGTCTCCAAGACAGGTGATGGTTTGGATGCCCTGGGAGTCGATGTCATCGAGCACCGCCTCTACGGCGGCAAGGTTGGCGTGCAAACAGGAGATGACGGCGTGGTTCATGTCAATCAGCCTTGCGATGTGGGTTGTTGTTGGAGCTGTTGTTGCTGCATGGCGAGCACGTCATCCGCGAGCAGACAGTCGTTGATGGTGGTTTGCATGCCTTCAGGGTTGAGTGCCTTGCCCTGAACAACGAGCTCCGAGGTTCGACTGGGGCGCCCCTGCGGTGGTGCTGTGGTGTCCAAGGGGAGGAACTGGGATGACTCCTGGCTCACCATCCAGTTGCAGAAAAATGCTCGACCGTCAGGAAGATTCATCAGGCCTTTGGCGCGGTACACATCGCCGTAGGCACCGTTCACGAGCTCGAACCAGAAGCTGCTCAGGCTGTTGGGATCCCAAACACAACCCGAAAGAGAGGTGTGCCAGGCCTCAAGCTTGCTGAACTCCAAGGTGTCCTTCGCAGGCAATTCAGGGTCTCGCCCGAAGTGAAGGAGTTGGTCGGGGTGCAGCTGCAAGGCCTCAAGCTTGGAGCGAACGTCGTCTCCGAGCCCTCCAATTCCCTCCTTGCTGGGGGGATGGAACTGCTGCACTTCGATCAGGGTCAGCACATCGTTGTCCTGTTTCAGGTCCGTCGCGTTGGCTGTTGCCGGTTCCTCAAGCCTGGGCACCTGGTCCTTGAGCCAGGTCAGGTCGATTCCGCTGTCTTCCCCCTGTTCAAGCCCCGCTGCCTTCTCTCCCTCCAGCCGCAGGTAAGCGCAGGGGCCTTGATGCTGCTGGAGCCTTTGAAGCGCCCAGGTTGTTTTCCCGCACCCCGGGGGGCCTGAAATCAGGCACACCTGGCCCATCGCATCCTCCTCGAAATCCGAGAATCATTCTCATTATGAGCCGTCGCCGACGCTCTGTCCTGTCCTCTCCTTGCCTTTGAATGCTTGGTATCGCTTGTTATGGCGCTCCCCGCTTCTCTCGCTAGGGTCGTCTGAACCCGGTTTTGATCTATGCAGGCCTTGGAGTTCCTCGCCCTTGTGCTGGTGAACTTGGCTTTGACGGTTTATTTGGTCGAAAAGGGAACCACGTTCTGGAAGGAGAAGCGCCGCCTCAAGCGCCTCGTCAACCAGCATCCCGAAATGAACGGGGTGCATCCCGATGAAGATGGCCTCTTTGTGTTTGAGAGTGATGATTCGCTCAAAGTTCTCGTGCTGGAAAACGATCAGCCAGGCTCTGATGAACCCTTCTATGTCAGGGAAGAGGATCTCGAAGAGGACTGAATCGATTGGTGCAGGAATGGAACGATGAGTTCATCACCCAGGCTCAGCATGAGCTCAAGGGAATGGTGGCTGACTGGAAATATGACTACGGCGTGAGTGATCGCGATTGCTCGGCCATGTTGCTTTGGATGCTGATCAAGCTCAATCCCGACGCCAAGATCGATGCCGGCCTGCTGGATCGCTGATGCGACCGTTCGCTAGGTGCAATCACCGATGCCGTTTGGTTCCTCGGGATACAGAATGAACAGGTAACCCCCAGCTCAGAACAGGGGGAAACTGCGTCGAACTGGGGGGACTAGGGAACCCTCCTTTTTTGTGGACTCCCATTGCACTCCTTGCCCCGGCGCTACATCTGGGGTGTTGCCATAAAAAAGCCCGCCGAAAGGGCGGGCCGGGTGATGGGGTATCTCAACATAACTCTGATGGCCACCACATGCAGCGTAGATGTGTGATCAAGGAGCTCTGCATAAGTGATAGTGCTCCCCCTAGATCTGGAGCCTGATGAGTATCATCCAGCCAACGCATCAAGATCTGGTGCTGTGAGCCGGGTGATGGGGATTGCTCCGGCTTGATGATTCGCTCCATTGGTTGGGGCGAATTTTTTTTGTCACCGACACGAGCGGTGGTTGTGTTCCACTTCAGGCACGTTGCGGCTCAGGTAGAGGGCGTTGCTGAGCCCCATCACAACGGTGCATCCGGCTGGTCCGCAGACCCGATACAGGTGATTGCCGATGGATTCCACAGTTCCATTGCCTTGAACGGAGTAGGGCAGACGCAGGGTCTCGGCCATGGGATCACGCTTGAAACTCGAGCCGTCCTACGGATTCGTGATTGGACTGGGCTGCGACAACCGATACGGGTTTGGCTTTCTTTGCTTCTCTCAGCATTCCTTAAGAATTGCGCTCCCGTGGCCTGTAGGCCTCAGGTGCCTGGGAAATGGCTGGCCCTGAGCCGATTGAGGTGATCGCGCACTTCCAGATCGGGCATGCGCATCACCCGTTGCATCAGGTTCTGCCGGTGGGCATAAAGCCCTTTGCATCCCTTCAGCGGTTCGATCAGCAGATCGAGCAATTGAGCTTTCGCGGTTGTGTTGGTCATGGTTTTGGCTGCTCCTCGCCTCGTGTTTCATCAGCATCGGCAAAACCTGTGGGCCACACATCACTCACTCGAGGGGTTGTGGGGTGGTGATTCAAAGCAATGTCTCCCTCATCTGAGGGGACGGTGTCTGATGTCTCCCCTTAACGTGACTTGTCTTCTGGGGCTCCGATGAAGGTTCTGCAATCCGTTCTGGCGTTGCTGCTGGTGCTGGTGCTGGGATGTACAACAACCTCGACGGTATCTGCGGCAACGCTTGAAGAATCGGCCAGTGGTGATCTGATTGCCACGCTGGAAAAGGCGCGGGATGTGCGTGAGCAGGCCGACATCAAGATTCGGGAAAACCTCAAATTGATGGCGTCGAGTTGTCTGTATATGAGTGATTCGTTGAAAGAGTTGATGGCTCTGGAGAATCAGTTTGAAGACCGCCAGATCGAAGATTTCACGGTGGGAATGGCTGACGCGGTTGAGCTGGAGCTGCTCGATGAGGAGTCACGCAAGATCAAAGCGCTCTACCGCAGATCCCACTGTGATGATCCGATCATCCTGCGCGAGCAGCTGCGGCAGGCCGACCAGAAGCGCAAGGCCTGATCCAGCAGCAGACCCCCGGTCCCTGTGACGGAGGGGGCCGGGGGTCTGTGTCTGAACGATGGTGTTCAGGGTTGATGTGGCCGTCCCGTTCCGGTGAACAGGCGGCCTAACTCGCTCGTTTGTGCATGACGCAATCCATCAGAAGTGGCTGAAGGAAGGTCGAAGCGTCTGGCTTATGGCGCCTGGGGCCATGTTCCAAGGGGTCGGGTGATGGGAGCTCCTTTGGGCACCTGGCACGGTGCAGATGGAGTGCCGATCGGCCTGGCCTTTCGCACAAGGCTTGTCGAAGGGCGCACCCAACAAGAGGTGTGAAAACTGTTGGAGCAGGGGCCTGAAAGTCAGCTGGCTTCTGACGTCTGCTCGGTTGGACCGTCGTCTCGCATGGACGCCTCCGATCTCGATTCACACAGTCTTGGGGCTGGACAAGGCCCTGGCAATCAGCACGAACACGCATTGCCTTTCAGGGCAGAACCAGCTGAAAGTGAGGCTGGCGTGGCTGCGATCTGATTAGCCTGAACCGCCGTTCGTGGCTGATGACGATTCCCTTCGGCACGCCTGAGCCTTCGGACGGTCTTCTGAACAAGTCGGTGTCGTCCACGCGACTGCGCGCCTGGTTGAACACCCGCCTGCGGCAGCTCGCGGTGGGGCAGCGGATTCAGGATGCGCGGGCCTTGCGCAGCGAATTCCTGGTGGAGTGATCGCTCAGTGATCAACCCAGCTCGAGGCAGGCCAGGCCGTAAACGTTGCGGTCGTGCCCCCTGGGGATCACGCCCCTGTACATCCGCACCGTTGACGTCATCGGTTTGAAGCCCCGGGCGCTGAGGATGGTTTTGGCGCTCGGGTTGTGGCCGGGGGTGTCGATCAGCACGACACCGTTGTGGTGGTCCAGGGCGTTGTTCAGCAAAAG